>DATHSA010000064.1:0-27636 GCA_035464675.1 Acidimicrobiia bacterium | reverse complement strand
CGATGGCACCGGTCACATTGGTCACCGTGTCGCCGCCCCGGAACGTGTTCGTCAGCGTGAACTCGGCTCCGTTGGGGTGGATCGCCGGATCCGGGTTCTGGGAGCCACGGTTGTCGTCGAGGGTGATCCGATTGGCGGCGTTGGCCTCCTGAATGGCGAACGCCTGAGCCGAGCCTGGCTCGGCGATCTGGGAAGGCTGGTACTGCCTGTCGGTGGTGAGCACGATCTCGCCGAACCGATCGAAGTTGAAGAATTCGGAGATGTAGAGCGTCTGCGGGAAGGTGACCAGCATGCCCTCGATCGTCTCGAAGTCCATCGGCACGGTGGCCACCGTTGGAACGACGCCGATCCCGGTGCCGCAGGTGACGATGTCGACGAACTCCAACTGCGTCTGACCGGAGTCCTCGTCGACGAATCCGGTGATACGAAGGTGATCGCCCACGTTCACATCGAAGCCCCAGGTATTGCGGTGAACCACGAAGATTCCGTCCGAAGTATTCGCATCACCGTCACCGACAGGATCCTGGAAGAAGAACCCGCTCAATTGCGACGACAGCTGCACGTCGTGGGTGACCACTCCCTCGGTGGTCTGGGACGAATGCTCGAACGGGCTCGATGAGCCCGACCCCTGAATGTCATAGATCGGGGTGAACGGATCGCCGCAAACCCCGTCGACGGCCGAAGCGGCGAGGCCGATCGGGAGGACGGCGGCGATGGTGGCGAGCGCCACGGACAGGCGCAGGCGGTTGCGTCTCACGTGCTCCTCCTTGGAGTCGGTTGCGCGTCGCCCGAACCTACCGAACCGGTGTCGTCGAGGAACGCTCTCGAGCTGAATCTAGGCGACGGTCGGGATTGTTCGCCCTTCCGGACTCATCAGCAGAGGCACGAGTTCGTGGATCCCGGGAATGCCCTTCAACTCGGCGAGGAACGGATCCCCGTATGAGAACTCCTCGCTCTCCCCCGCCAGCTCACGGGTCACGGAGGACACGACCACCTGACCGCCCGACGCTGCCGCCGTCACCCTGGCCGCCTTGTTCACGGTGGTCCCGATGACGTCGTCGCCCGAATGGACGACGTCTCCACAGTGGACCCCGATGCGAACCGACACCGGCTGCTCGGCGAACGCCCGCTGCAGATCGATGGCGGCGCGCAGCGCGTGGCGGGCGCTGTCGAACGCGATCAGCGCGCCGTCTCCGAGCGTCTTGATGACCCGTCCACCTTGAGTCTCGGCGACTCGCGCGATCGTGCGATCGTGCTCGCCGAGCACCGCAGCCCACTTCCGGTCGCCCAATTCGTGGGACATAGAGGTCGAGCCCTCGATGTCCGTGAACATGAGCGCCGAGGTGCCGACCCGGCTGTCGATGGGAGCCAGCGCCTCCTCATCGAGGGACTCGAGCAGGGCGGTCAGAGTCGTGGTGAGCGTCACCCCCAGGGCCTCCTCGTTGGCTACGGGGATCGAATTGTGGGAGAGGATGCAGCGCCAGACCCCTCCCTCCAGACAGAGCACCGAGGACATCCGCATGGGGATGCTCACACCGTCGGGCGTCGTGAAGGTGGCGAAGGTCAGACCCCAGCCGACATCGCCCAACTCGAACCCCTCGACCATGTCGACCCTGAAGTCGAAGGAACCCATCTCGTCGACCTGTGCTCGCATCACTGCCCTGAAGCCGTGGGGATCGGCCCAGTACTCGTCGGCGTCGGAGCCGACGTTGCGAAACAGGGACGACGACGAAAAGAGGTTGTCCATGGCCTCGAGGTCCCGGTCTCTGAGCGCGTTGGCCAACCGGCGGAGGACCGCCTCGACCTCGGGTGACCGCTGGGGGGCGCGTGGGTCGCTCACCGTGGCGAGGCTAGTTGCGACCCACGCGGCCCGACACGCCTTCAGTCCCGGCGGAGCGCGGCCGATGATGCTCTTGGACCCCGAGGAGCCCCCGAGTGAGCCCCACCGAGAAGCGCCAGAGAAACGCGATGATGCTGCTCACCGCCGGCTGGGTCATGGGGCTCGCCGTGATCCTCCTCCTGGGGAGCATGGCCGTCTACCAATTCGACACTTCTCGATTCGGCCGGGACGACCCCCAGCAGGGAATCCTCTACACCCTTCTCGCTCTCTGCGCGGTCGGGACGCTGACCGCGGCCACCCGCAATCTGTATCGGCACCACTGGGGTGACTCGGCCCGGACCTGAGCGGCATCCCGCCGACAAAGCGGGCCCTTCGGCCACAATGGCGCCGTGGCTTGGAGCGTCTCCGACATCCCCGACCTCACCGGCAAGGTCGCCGTCGTGACCGGCGCCAACAGCGGGCTCGGGCTGGAAACCGCCCGAGCATTGGCCAAGGCAGGCGCCACGGTCGTGATGACGGCCCGCGACGCCGACAAGGGCAACGCGGCGCGCGATGAGATCCTCGCCGCCCATGGCCGCGCCAGGCTCGAGGTCGAGGACATGGATCTGACGTCGCTCGATTCGGTGCGCAGTGCGGCGACGCGGGTCGTCGACCGACACGCGGCCGTCGACATCCTGGTCAACAACGCCGGCGTCATGGCCACCCCGGAACGCCGCACCGAGGACGGCTTCGAGCTGCAGTTCGGGGTGAATCATCTCGGGCATTGGGTGCTGACTGCTCGGCTGCTCCCCCGGCTGCTCCACGCCGACGCGGCCCGGGTCGTGACCGTGACCAGCACCGCACACCACTTCGGGAGTCGGATCGACCCGGACAACCCGAATCTCGAGGGGCGCTACGACCCGTGGCGGGGATACAACCGATCCAAACTCGCCAACTACCACTTCGCACTCGGCCTGGATCGCGAGTTTCGGCGGCACGGGGCGACCGCGCAGAGCCTCGTCGCCCATCCCGGGTTGGTGCGGACCCATCTTCAGGTCCGGACCGTAGAGCAGGGCGCCACGGGATGGTCGGGGCGTTTCTGGCGGTGGATGGCGCACCGCACCGGGATGGACCCGGCCCGTGGCGCGCTCCCCCAGCTACGCGCCGCCACCGATCCCACGGCCCGGGGCGGCCAGATGTACGCCCCCCGATTCGTCAACTCCGGGCCCCCGGTGCGACGCCCCATCCTCCGGCGACTCGGGCTGGAGAGGTCGATCGAGGCGCTCTGGGATGTGTCCGAGGACCTGACCGGGGTGACCTTCGAGTTCCCCGGCTGAGGCCGCGCTCGCGACCCTACGGCGTGGCCCCCAGCCTGTACCGGACCATCGCCTGGCGGATCATTCGATTGACTTGGTCGGCGCCCGTGACCGACACCCCGTAGGTGTAGACCGAGTTGTCCACCGGTTCTATCACCGGATCGTCACCGTGATAGATCGTCGTATCGGAGACGGCCCCCTCACCGCTCAGCCCTGACGAGTCGACCTCGGCCATCTGCACGGCCGACACTCCGGGCTCGAGCCGGTACAGGTAGGCGGTGACGTCGCCACCGCCGACGTCGTCGTAGAACCAGACCTTGAACTCGAGGATCGTGGCTCCGTGTGGGAGTTGGATCGATGCCTCGAGATTCCCGGTGGTCTGGTTGTAGGCCGACGTGATGGACTTGCCCACCAGGTCATCCGAGTAGTCGGAGCCGAATGCAGACCCGGCGATCGAGGCCCATCCCTCGAGCGGATAGAGCGACCCGGTGAACGCGGTATTGGTCGAATAGCGATCGGGGCCGGAGACCCGGTCGATCGTCGCGTTGGGCAGCAGGGAGGCCAACTCGCCCTCCACGCCGGCGGAGACGACGGCGGTCCCGCCGATGATGGTCACCCGCTTGGGGTCGAGGCGGGTCAACTCGTCCTTGGTCGTGTCGGGGATCGGTGGGTCCGTGGGGACCAGCAGGATCGGCGCATTCTGCGACGCGGCCCCAGGCCCCAAGCCAAGCGAGTCGGGGAAGTCGGTGGAGACGGCGATGTAGACGAGATCGATTCCCTCCGCGGGAGGCGCCCCCGCCTCGGCACGATCGCCATCGGCCACCCAGAAGATGGTGATCAGCAACAGCATCACGGCGGACCAGACCAGATCTCGACGGGCGATTCTCGTCAATGACATGAGGAACCCTTCTTTGCCGGCATGGACCGACCCTATCGGTGGGGCCGTGATGTGAAGTCCGTCCGAGGCACTGCGACGCTCTCCCGAGGCCTCCTGGCCGGGTCGCAGTGGCTCGGGACGCGTGCAGCCTCAGCGCATCGGCTCCGCTGAGGATCGGGACGGCGGTTCCGTACGCGCCCGCTCCAGGCCCTCGAGGATGCGAGGCGGCCGCCGCGATCCCCATCGCCGCCGTCACCGCCCTCCAGGGCCTGCGCGACAAGGGCGGCGTGACAGCCGGCCGACGCGTGCTGATCAACGGGGCCTCAGGCGGAGTCGGTACGTTCGCCGTGCAGATCGCCAAGGCGCCGGGAGCCCACGCCACCGGCGTGTGCAGCACGGGCAAGGTCGACCTGGTGCGAAGCCTCGGGGCGGACGAGGTGATCGACTACACCGAGGAGGACTTCACCCGACGCGCGGAGCGATACGACCTCGTGCTGGATGTCGCGGGCAGCAGGTCGAGTCGGGTCAGGTCGATCCGGTCGTGGACCGCACCTATCCCTTGTCGGAGGCCGCGGAGGCGTTCCGGTACCTCGGCGAGGGGGCCACGCCCGGGGCAAGGTGGTAGTGACCCTCTGAGGCGGCCTCAGGCCCCCCTGCCGTCTCCGGACCACTCCGGGTAGACCGAGATCTCGACGGCGACGTCGAAGTCGATCACGATCCGCACCGGGCACTTCTCGAAGTCCGGCGCACCGCAGCCAAAGCCTCCCTGGTTGGCGGCCACCCAGGCATCCCAGTCGACGTTGCCGACGACGGGATCCGACACCAGCGTCGCCCCGAATGCCGGGACGATGAACTGCTTCTCGTTCCGATTCCGGAAGTAGGGCGTGAACTCCATGTAGGTGTTCAGGTCGCGCCCGTCCTCGAGGATGGCGATGGGCTGCTGATCTCCCTCGAACACGCACGCCAGATCGAAGGTGAACTCGACCTCGACCACGTCGACTCCCTCGATGAACCCGTACCAGGTGCCATTGGGGAGGACGTCACCCGATGGCGTGCACCCCGAGCCCGCCGGGACGGCGGCAGGCGGCGGTGCGGTCGTGGTCGTCGGAGCGACGGTCGTTGTCGTGGTGGGTGCCACCGTGGTGGTGGTGGTCGGCGCCACG
Organism: Acidimicrobiia bacterium; assembly: GCA_035464675.1. Taxonomy (GTDB): domain Bacteria; phylum Actinomycetota; class Acidimicrobiia; order Spongiisociales; family UBA11373; genus JAUYIV01. Next base: position 22,461 of record DATHSA010000064.1, on the reverse strand, counting down.
GTCGTCGTCGGTGGAATGGTGGTCGTGGTGACGGCGACGGTCGTGGTCGACGGGGTCGTCGTCGTGTCGGCCGCGTCGTCACCGCACGCCGCCGCCAGCAGCGCCACGACGAGCATCGGGATCAGGCGTCTCGCCATTTCTGCTCCGTGATCGGTACGGCGACGCTAGTCGGACATTGGTCCGCCAGGGCCTCACCGGGTGACCGCCTGGCCTCGCGTGCCTGTGAACGAAGCATCACGGCCGCCCGGTGTGGCAGGACCGGCAACGGCTCAGCCGGCGCCCACCTACTCCAGGATGAGCGCCACGCCGAGCGCCAACGGAGCGATCAGCACCATGTGCTGGAAGAAGTAGTCGCGAAGTGAGGCCCAGATGGCGAGGAGGGCACCCGATACGATCGCCACCCATCCCGCCCACTCCGCCGGATGACCGCTCGCAACGATCCCGACTCCGATCGAGACGTGAGCGAGGTTGCCGCCGATGACGAACGTCCGCTCGATCCACCCGGTCGCCTGCCACGCCGGCTCCGACCAGGCGGGCACCGAACCGTCCTCGGCCGCTCGTCCGATCGTCGCCGCCATCAGGAGGACCACGGCGATGAATGCCGTGGCCACCGGGATGAAGACACCGACTCCGAGGGCCCCCCACACCCCTTCCTCGGTGGTGGCGAGCTGGAACGCGAATGCAGTCAACCCCGCCATGAGCAGCAGGTTGATCGGCACCCAGATCAGCGAGAGTCGATCCCACACACGACGCCGCTGGGCGATGAGCGGCAGCTTCTCGGCGAGCGGACGGGCCCAAAAGGCGTTGTCGAATCCGGCGCGCATCCCGCCGACTGCGTCCACGACCACCAGCGGAACCACGGCGAGCAGCACCAATCCGATGATGAATGAGTCGTCCATGGCATGTCTCCTTCCGTCCGATGGCTCAACCTACGCATGACCCGGCGCCGACCGCGGCCCCGGTCTTCGGAGTCCGTGCGATCGGGGCGTCGGCCGCGGTAGGGTCCGGGCGCAGGAAGTGGGGCAGAAAGGGGAAGCGTGCGCGGCGTCGAGTCAGAGACCGAGCGCAGACTCGACGTTGGGCGTCTCGAGGCGCTGACCGACGGCGTCTTCGCCATCGCCATAACCCTCCTCGCCATCGAGATCGGCGTGCCCCACATCGCCTCGGACAGGGGCGCCGATCTTCGCGACGCAGTCCTCGACCAGTGGCCGTCGTATGCCGCCTACGCCGTCACGTTCTTCCTCATCGGTGCCTATTGGATGAACCATCACCGCATGTTCCGGCTCCTCACCGGGGTCACCCATCGATTCCTGGTCCTCAACATCTTCTTCCTGATGGCCATCGCCATCATTCCGTTCCCGAACGCGGTCCTCGCCGAGTACCTCGCCGAGCCGGAGTTGCGGGGCGTGGCCGCGGCCGTCTACGGGCTGGCGATGATCGCCCTCGCCGTCATGTTCAACCTCGTCTGGTGGTACGTGGCCCGCCACCCCTCTCTTCTCCGGCCCGACTGCAACATGGCGGACCTACGCAAGGTGCTGCGCAGTTACGTGATGGGACCCGTCGCCTACGGAGTCGGCCTGGCATTCGCCTTCGTGGCGCCGCTGGTGTCGCTCGCGATCTATGTGGCATTGCCACTCGGGTACATGTTCGAGGGCCCGGTCAAGACGATCGACGCCGGATACATCTCCGAGGAGGACTGATGCCGATCGACTCCATCCAGGCCCTGCGCGAGCACGTGGCCCTGGCCCGCCAGGTGGAGATGTCGACCATCCCGCCGTACCTCTACGCCGCCTACTCGATCAAGGGCGAGACATCGGAGGCGCGTGACATCATCATCAGCGTCGTGGTCGAGGAGATGCTCCACCTCGCGCTCACCACCAACCTTCTGCTGGCCCTCGGTGGCGAGCCCGACTTCGACGCGCTCATCCCGCATTACCCCAGCCTCCTCGCCCATCACACCCCCGACCTGCTGCTCGAGCTGAAGCGGTGCACGCCGGAGGTGATCACCGACACCTTCATGGTCATCGAGCGGCCGGAGGCCGTCGATGCACCGCCCGAGGCCGACGACTACGAGACGCTCGGCCAGTTCTACGCAGCCCTCGAACTCGCGATCCATGAACTCGGAGGGACCACCGACCTCTTTGCCGACCACCGGCCGGACCGTCAGCTCGCGGACCCGTCGTTCTACGGCCCGGTGGCCTTCGACGCCGAGGACAGTGGCGGGCTGATGCTCATCGGGGACATCGATTCGGCGTGTGCTGCCATCGATGTGATCGTCGACCAGGGCGAGGGGCTCGGGGACCACCTGTGGGCCGACCCGGAGCACCGCGAGCTGACGCACTACCACAAGTTCATCCAGCTGGCCGACGGCACGATGCCCATCGGCGAGACCTGGCCGGTGGCCGACAACCCCAAGGTCGTCGCCCTGCCCGAGGAGATCCGCCCGGCGGCCCAGCTGTTCAACGCCATGTACATGCTGCTCTTCGACACCATGAAGCGCATGTACTCCCCGGGCGCAGATCAGGGCGCAGAGATCGGACGCCTCTACACGCTGATGTCGGACGGGTTGGCCCCGGTGGCCCGCCTCCTGGTGACGCTCCCCGTCGGCGGGGGCATGAACGCCGGCCCCACGTTCGAGCGCTACGCCTTCACCGAGGACCCGGTCGAGGAGACGATCCGGCTCGCCGATGCCGTCGCCGTGCACCATCCCGAGATCCGCTCGGTCGCCGAGGCCCTCAGGTCGGCGTTCCCCGAGTAGGCCCTCCAAGCCTGCCTACGCTCGGAGCGATGGTTTGGAGATGGCTCTCCCGGATCCTGTGGGACCGCGCGTACCGCGACCAGCCTCCGTGGGAGGGCGACGACGTCGACCCCCTCCTGATCCGATCGCTCGACGAGCGTGAGGCCGTCGGCCCCGGGCGCGCCATCGACCTGGGGTGCGGCAGCGGGGACGTCGCGATCGAACTCGCCCGTCGCGGCTTCTCGACGGTCGGCGTCGACTGGTCGGATCGGGCGATTGCCCGCGCTCGCGCCAGGGCCGCCGAGGCGGGGGTCGTGATCGATTTCCACGTGGGCGACGTCACCGACCTGAAAGGGATCACGGGCCACTTCGACCTGATCGTCGACCGCCTCGTGTTCATGCAGATGCCCGGCCGCCGAGCCAAGGCGGCCTATGCCGCAACGGTCGAGCGACTCGCAGCACCCGGGGCGCGGGTCCTCCTGCATCAGGTCCTGCTGAGCTCGAGGCCACGCTTCCCTTCCCGGGCGTGGTTGGCCAGGCTGGCGAGTGTGTCGGTACTCATCCCCGGCGACGTCCAGCGCCACTTCGGAGGCGCCTTCGCCGTCGAGATCGCCCACCGTGAACCCCTGACCGGGACCAACCGCTTCGGCGGGGCTCCGACCGAGGAGGTCGTCTACTGGCTTCGCCGGGCCGTCGACTGAACGAGGCCTCAGGCCCGCCCGACCAGGAAGTAGGTCTCCATCTCGCCTTTGCCCTTGATCTCGATGGTTCCGCGATGTTCGAAGCGGTATCCATCACCGAGTGCCTTCCGGGTGGCGGCGCTCACCTGGATTCGATCGGGCGCGCCGTGTGACTCCATCCGGCTGGCCGTGTTGACGGCATCGCCCCACAAGTCGTAGCGGAACTTGCGCCTGCCGATCACACCGGCGACCACGGGTCCGGTGTGGAGCCCGAACCGCATCTGCAGCTTCTTCCCTCCGTTCACTGCGAACGAGTCGAGAGACGCGAGCATCTCGAGGGCGAGATCCGCCGCGACGCGGGCGTGATCCGGCATGGGGATCGGCGCGCCGGCGACCGCCATGTATCCATCACCGATCGAGCCGATCTTCTCCAGCCCGCAGCGGTCGGCGAGGTCGTCGAAGTGCGTGAACACCCGGTCGAGCAGGTCGACGAAATCGTCGGGATCCAGACGTTCGGCGAGTGGGGTCGAGTCCACTATGTCCGCAAAGAGGATGGTGACCGTGTCGATCCGGTCGGCGATCGGCGACACCCCTGCCTTGAGGCGCTCCACGATCGGCGCAGGGAGGATGTTGAGCAGCAGACGCTCGGTTCGCTCGTTGGCCTCGACCATCCTGGCTTCGGCTCGCTCCCTGCCGACGTCGGTGTTGCGGAGGGCCCACAGCGCCCACCCGTAGACGATGCCCAGAACCACCCACACGGCGATGTCTCCCACCAGGTCGGTCGGTTCGATCTTGCGAATGCCGATGGCGCCGCTGATCATCTGCGCGGTCACCAGGCCGACGATCGCCAGCGCTCCGGCGAGCACGGTCGGGTAGGCCCAGACCACGATCAACAGGCCCGATGTGCCCATCCCGCCGTAGAAGTAATTGCCGGCATCGGCGAGTCCGGGAGCGATGATGATGAATGCTGTGGCGGCGCCATCGATGAGGACCCACCACCAGGCGTCGAGGCGGCGAAGGCGGGAGAGTATGAACGAGGCGATCGTGATGCCGATCGCCACCGCCTCGGCGGCGATCACCCACTCCTCGATCGCCCCCTCGTCGCTGAGAAGCGTCGCGGTGACCAGGGCAGACATCCACGCCAGGGCGAGCACCCGGTACCAGACCAGGATCCGGCGCAGTGTGTCGTGGATGGGCGTGGCCTTGAGCTCCGCCGACTTCACCGGCGGTTCTGGATGCTCTTCGAAATCCTCGAAGGTGCCATCCAGGCGCTGATCCCCTCCTACCGCCATGACCTTCACGCTACCGGCTCGATCGACGTACGGCGTCCATGGTGCCCTGACGGTGGCCACCACCGGATCGTCGATGAAGACCTCGTCGGACCGACTCGGCGAAGAAGCCATCTAGCCTCCTGGATCCACGCGCGAAAGGCGTCGGATGCCGCTCTTCATGGACCGCCACGATGTCCCGGGTGCCACCGCAGAGGACGCTGCCTCTGCACATGTCTCTGACCTCGCCGTGGCGGGGAAACACGGAGTCGAATTTCTGTCCTACTGGTTCGACCCCGATCGGGAGTCCGTGTTCTGCTTCGCTCGATCGCCGGCACGCGAGAACCTGGTGACGGTCCACAAGGAGTCGCACGGTCTGGTGCCTCACGAGATCATCGGTGTGTCCGAGGACAGCGTGCTCCGGTTCCTGGGCACCGTGAAGGATCCTGCCGACGCTTCGGAGGTCACCAGTCCCTTCAGGGTCATCGTGTTCACCGATCTCGAGGGTTCGACCGCTTTGACCGAGGAGGTGGGCCAGTCGGAGTTCATGCTCCTTCTGACCGAGCACGACCTCATCATCCGCCGCGCCCTCGTGGCGCAGAAGGGTCGCGAGGTCAAGCACACCGGCGACGGCTTCCTGATCTCTTTCGATGCCGCAACCGACGCCCTCTCGTTCTGCGTGACCGCGCAGCAGGGCTTTCGTGGCCGGCTCGAAGCCGGCGCCAGGCACGATCTCAGCATCAAGGTGGGTGTTGCCGCCGGCGAACCGGTGGACCACAACGACGACATCTTCGGGACCGCGGTGAACCTGGCCAGCCGTCTGTGCGGCGAGGCCTCGGGAGGAACCGTCTTCACGTCCGGCGACATCCCGGGCATTGCGGGCGACGAATTCCGATTTCGCGAGGCCGGGGACCGCGTCCTCAAAGGGTTCTCAGAACCCGTTGCGATCTACGAGCTGCTCGGCAATGCCTGAAGTCGGGGCCGCTGCGACGACGATGCCGGCATCGGGATGACCTCGGCCAAACGCGCGAGGGCCCCGGGCGAACCCGGGGCCCTCGTGCGTCAGACCGACTGACTCCGTGCGGTCAGGCCGCCTGGGGCAACTCGGTTGCCGTCTCGGCGCATGGGTCGAGAACGACAACCCGGGTCTCCGGCACGGCAATGGCCTTCGCTCCCTGGAGCTTCGCCCCGGTCCGCACCATCCAGCGGGCAAGGCCGAGCCTTCCTCGCCGTAGGGGTGACGTCCGGTCGTGGGCCCTGGGTGCCGGTACCGCAGCGGCGGTTTCATCCATCAGGGCACGCACCATTCGTGTGTCGTGCAGCATCAGCGTCCTCCTCCGTTCTTGATGTATCCGTGGAGTACTGCCGCCGTCTCCGGCACCAGATCCTCTCGCAACTCGTACTCCTTGTCCTTGCCCTCGACCCCGATCTGAACCTTCACCAGCCCCGCGGTCCGCAGCAGCATCAGGTGGTGGTGAAGGGTCGACTTCGGCGTGTCCAGCTCGTCGGCCAGCTGATGGAGCGCCGCCGGTCCTCGTGCGAGAATCCGCAGGATCCGAAGCCGCTTCTCGTCGCCGAGCGCCTTGTAGGTCCTGATCAACCAGTTCGGCGGGGCGTCGGGGTCGGCATCCATGTATTCGTCCGCCACCGGATAGGCCATGAGCAGCTGTTCGGGTGTCTCGGTGAAGATCACCCACGGCCGGCCGACGATCGACGGAACCAGCAGGATCGGCTTGCGATACCCGCCCCGCTCGATCGAGATGCCGTTCGTGGTCAGCTCCACCAGGCGCTCCACCGACACCCGCTGGGCCAGACTCTGCCGGGCGGCGTTGTCTCGCTCCAGGACGGACCGAAACTCGGCCTCGTGCTCGGCGAAGGCGTCCTTCTGCACCAGTCGCAACGCGGTCACGATCCGCCCGGTGGTCTCCTCCGGGGCGATCTCGAGCAGCTCGCGAATCGTGTCGCGAAGATCCTCATCGTCCTCGAACCGGGGAAGGTCGAGAAGCCGGTCCCGGGCATCGGCATCCCCCTCTGCGGCGGCACGGAGCAGATCGGCATCGCCGTCCTCGCCCTTCATCTGCACGAGTCGAGCGCGCAACTCGATCGGATCCATCGCCTGGAGGTGTCCGATGAAATCGTCGACCGTGCTGCCGTCGGGCAGTTCGGCCACGGCGCCCAGCAGGGCCACCCACACGCCACCGCACCCCACCGTGCGGATCGCCGCCTTGGTCTCGTCGTGGAGCCGGTCGGCGAGGTTGGCGAACCAGTCGGCCCCGAGGCCGTACTCCTCGAAGTCCTGGCGCTTCGGGTTGCACCCCTCGAGCAGCCAAAGCAGCACCAGGAGGTCGACTGCGGAGTGCACCGCCAGGTCCACGACCGGTTCGGTGCCCTTGGGTGCGGTGAAGTCTCGGACCATCGGTTCCATGCTCATGATTGCCTTCCAATGACTTAGTGTCTAACGAGTATCTCTGTGATGTTCGAAATATATCGAACGACGGGAAGTCTGTCAAGTGGGTCCACCAACGCGTCGTGGCGGGTGTCGATACGATGCCGCTGTCGGAGGAGGTCACCAGTGGCTCGCGGAACGACGGTCGCCGTGCTCGTGGTGGTCGTCGTCGCCTGCGGCGGATCGGGCGAATCCGCACCCACCACCCTGCCTCCTTCGACCACTCCGCCGACCACCCTGTCCGTCCCCACGACGACCGCGGCGCCGGTGACGACCACGACGGTGGCGCTCGACTGCGCGGCCTTCGGCCAGGCGATGACGGGAGTCGCACAGAGCTTCCTCTATCAGACATTCGACGGAGGGGCTGCCTTCGAACGCCAGCAGGGCGAAGCTCTGGCGGCCTCGCTCGAGGTCGTGGGGGCGACGATCGCGGCACTGCGGGAGCAGATCGGTGCATTGGGCGAGCCGCCGGCAGGATTCGAGAACGCCATCACCCTCATGCTCGAGGCGATCGACCTCGACGAAGACGGGTACTCCTCCGCCGCAGACGCCGCCCGGGCCGGCGACCAGATCGCGCTCGACACCGCCGTGGCGACGATCGACCTGGGGTTCCAGACCCTCATGAGCGCCAATGTCGCCCTGGCCGCCGCTCAGGAGTGCTCGGGCTGAATGCTGTCCTCACGGCGGTAACCTCGTCGGCATGAACGAGCGAACGAAGGCGCCGTCCATCAGAGATCTCTGGCGGCTGCTGCTGGCGATCATCGCCGTCGCCGCAGTGATCAAGGAGATCCGCAAAGCCCCTGAGGACCGCACCTGGCACGGCAAGGTCGCCGATCTGGTCCCCTACGACTTCCGCAAGCCCACGATCGAACGGTTCCGGGAGACCTACTGGAACCCGGACGGATCCCTGATCTCCGGAAAGGCCTGGGGCGTCGGGTGGGCGCCCAATCTCGGTGCGCTCAAGAAGATGGTCGGCGCCTAGCGGGACGGCGACGGACACCTGAAGGATCGGCGAGTGCGGCCGCCCAGCCGACGTGTCTCCCCCTGAGGTGATCCTGGTCTCCCGACCGGTCGGTCGCCGCCCACCACGGCCCCGCGGCCCCACAAGAGGTCGCAGCGACGCGAATCGAGCGCCCCTTGCGCCATTTCCGGTGTTCGAGCCCCAGGAAACGACCCCGATCATGCTCACGGCACGCGGTCAGGGAAGGCGGTCGTGGATCTCCCTCAGGAGTTGGATCAGGTCGTCACCGGTGGAGAGCCCTTCGACCCCCACGACCAGATTCGGCCAGTAGTCGATGATTGCGACCACCTCGCCGTCGCGAAACGCCGACGAACGGCGCATGAGGTGCGAGGCGAAGAAGGCTTCGTCGCCGATGTCGTCGACCACTCGGATCTCGGGGAACTCCTCGGGTGTGTAGTTGCCCACCCCCGACACCGGATCGCCGAGGTAGACGCTCACTGTCAGCGTCTCGTACGGGAGATCGCTCTCCGGGTCGATCGAGACCCAGGCGCAGATCACCGCTCCCTGCACCGGGTCATACCCGGTGCCCGCGATGGCGTCGAATTCGGCAGCCTGTCCCAGGAAGGCCTCTGCGCGGTCGTGGGACACGATCGACTCGCACAGCTCGACGGGTGCGGCATCGAGGTCCAGGGGCGGGGGCGGCAGCCGCGTCGTGGTCGGAGCCGGGAGGGTCGTCCCAGGTGGAATCGTCGTCAGGGTCGACACCGCCGTCGAGGCCGTGGAGCTCCCGCCGCATGCGACGATCAGGAGAAGGAGAACCGGTGTGGCCAGCCGCCTCATCGCGCCAGGGTATCGGCTCGCGTCCCCGGGCCAGGGGAGTCTCCAACGCCAGGGAGCACTCTGCGTTCAGCCGCCGACATGGGCCGGACCCGCTTCTCCCCGCTCGGTGACCGCCGTCAACAGCGTTTCGGTGTCGTCGGAGGACGTGACCACGACCGCGGTCACCTGGTCGAAGGGGATCCCGGATGCGCCCTCGAGATTTGCAGCGCCGTTCGCCGTCGGCCCCCACCAGGCACACGGCTGGCGATCGCCTGCACCGTCGACGACCCACGCCACGTAGGCGCCTCGCTGCGGGAGGTTGGCGAGCTCGAGGTGGATCGCAGTCCCCCAGGCGCGGCCCTCGATCGTCACCTCTCCGGTCACCTCACCCGGCTGGACGGCGAGGACGGTCGCGCCGGAACTTCCCGCGATCGGAAGGAACGCCACCCCGGCGAGGAGGATCGCGGCCAGTGCCGCGACCACGGCTCCCGCTCTCCAGGCTCGGCGGCTGCGCGCCAGGCCGACCCATTGGGAGCGGGCGGAGGCGACGGCGCGATCGACCACCCCGGCCGGCATGGCCTCGACGTCCACCGGAGTGACATGGGAGAGCAGGCCGGGGATAGGAGCTAGCGAGCCGACCTCGCGCCGGCAGTCCTCGCAGTCCTCGAGGTGGGCCGCGAAGGCGCGCCGATCGTCGGGGTCCAGGGCACCAAGCACGAAACCGGCAGCGAGCTCACGGACACGGGCGTGATCGGTCATCGCAGCACCCCCTGCTCCTCGAGCGCAGCCCTCAGTGCCCTCATCCCGTAGTAGAGCCGCGACTTCACCGTGCCCTCCGGGATGGCGAGCTGCTCGGCGATCTCGGAAACGGTGAGCCCGCCGTAGTGGGCCAGGACGATCGATTCGCGGTGCGCCTCCGACAGTCCCTGGAGCGCCTCGCGGACGAGGGTCGTCTCCGCGATCCGTCCGATCGAGAGATCATCGACTGCCTCCCTGAAAGCCTCGCTGTCGGGCACCACGCGGAGCCTGGGGCTGCTCCGGCGGTGCTGGTCGGCGGCGGTGGTACGAGCGATGCCGAACACCCAGGACCGCTCCGATCCCCGGGACGAGTCATATTGATGGTGGTTGCGCCAGGCACGCACCATCGTCTCGGCGACGACCTCCTCGGCGTCGCGACGGTCCTCGAACCGCCCCACCGCCCACCCGAACACGGCGTCGCCGTGGTCGGCGCACAAGCGGCGGACGAATGCCTCCGCCTCCTCGGCTCCCGCATCGCGATTCATCCCGGCCAATGATGCCCGGACGGGAAGGTGTTGGTGGGCGCCCTCCCGCCCGAGCACGACCGTTCCCGCCCGACCGAACCCGGTCCAACGGGCGCCGCGAGGCTCCGGATCATCCTTCGACCGTGATGGTGCCGGTCATGGAGGGGTGGAACTTGCAGAAGTACGAGTACTCCCCCGGCTCGTCGAACGTGAGGGTGACCTCCTCACCTCCGCCGATGGTTCCCGAGTCGAAGGACACGTCGTCGGCTGTCAAGGTATGAGACACCCCGTCGTCGTTGCGAACGGTCACCGTCTCGCCCACCGACACCACCGACGCTCCCGAGTAGTCGAAGCCGGCGATCGTGATCACGGCTCCTGAGGCGTCGGAGGCGTCGCCGTCGACCGTGACCTCTCCGCCGACCACGGCGACATCGCCGTCTGCGGTCAGAGCGGGCCCGTCGACGGTCTCTTCGGGTGGGAAGAACTCATAGACCCCGTCGCCGTCGACATCGATGTGAGCCATCGGAAACACCAGGTCGGTGGCCTCGAGCGGGTCGTCGAGCGTGATGCCCACATCGGTGGATGTTCCCGCCGGAAGGAGATCGGAGTAACCGATCACCGGGCCAGGCGCACCGTCGGCGTTGCCGTGGACGGCGATGAAGCCCGGCGAAGGCAGGGTGACCGACGCAACGACGATCGTCGCACCGTCGGATGCCTGGTCCTCGAACACCACTTCGGCGGGGCTCATCGCCGGGGCTGCGGATACGGTCGTCGTCGGAGCGATGGTGGTCGGGGTCGTCGTGGTGGTTGCGTCGTCATCCCCGCAGGCCGCCACGATCAGAACCACGGGAATCACCAGAGCCGTCACCCTGCGCATGTTTCACACCTTTCAGGATCGTTTCATGCCAGATAGGGATACGCACCTTCGAGCGTGAAAGGTTCAATCGCCGCGGCGACTCTCTCACGATCGGCCTGGATATGGTTCGGTGCCAGGGAGGCACCCGAATGCCCTTCGATCACGACCTCGCCCGCACAACCGTCGGCCTGTCCGCAGCGGCATACCGGGCCCGCGACCAGGCCCGCGCCGGCGCAGAAGCCCTCGGACTGACCGACTTCCGGTGGCTCACGGCCGAGTCGACCCAGGCGTTCACCGCCTCCGACGGCGACCGCCTCTTCGTCGCCTTCCGGGGCACCGAGGCGAATCCCATCGACTGGAGTCGGAACGCCCGGTTCAACCCCCTGGCCGGCGAATTCGGCAGCATCCATTCGGGGTTCGTCAGCGGCCTCGCCGAGGTCTGGGAGGGCGTTCTCGACGTGATCGCCGACGCGGGCAAGCCGGTGATCTTCACCGGCCACAGCCTTGGCGGCGCCCTGGCGATGCTGGGCGCGGTGCGTGCCGACGCGGAGGGCCACGAGGTCGATGCGATCTACACATACGGTCAGCCGCGGATCGGGCTCGGCGACTTCAGCCGGTTGTTCGCCGAGCGGCTCGGCGACCGTACCTACCGGTCCATCAATCACGTCGACCTGGTCACCCGGGTGCCGCTGCTGCTCCAGGGCTATCGACACGTGGGCGAGCGGATCTACTTCGACAGCGCCGGTGGGGTCCACATCGGGGCCGGCGCCTGGAAGATCATCGGCGACGATCTCAAGCACCGGCTTGCCCACTGGGGGCGGATCGAGGACGCCTTCGCCCTCCCTCTCCACGACATGACGGCGTACGAGGAACGGATCGGGGCTCTGGGGATGTAGTTCGGGGGCGAGGACCGCTACGCGCGGGCCGCTCCTTCTCCGCGGACCAGGGGGAGGTCCTCCCACCTGGTCTCCCGACCCCGGGCGAACACCTCGGCAAAACGCTCCTCCCCCAGGATCTGCGCAGATCGTTGCCGGGACTCCGCCAGGAACTCCTCCTCGAAACGAGGAGAGCGGAACGACGACACCTCGGCCAACCGGTCGGCGAAGCCCCAGAGGAGCGCCGCGGTCTCGTGCTCGCCCCGATGCTCCGCCACCATCGCCCAGAACGACGACGCCGACAGTCGCGAGAAGGTGTCGTCGTAGTCGTGGGAGTAGGGCGTGGCGAACGCGGCGATCGCCCCGTCGACATCGCCCATGTGCAACAGGATCAGGCTCTTGTGCCATTCGGTGGTCCCGGGTGCGTTGGGGCCCAGGATCGTGGCGGCACGCTCGACGGTCTCGAGGGCATCGTCGAGCCGTCCGAGGGCGCGCTCGGCGACGACCCGGTAGAGAAGGAGCATGGCCTTCTCCCAGTCGTCCTTCGGCTGGTGGGTCGCCGCCCTCTCGATCACCGCCTCGTACTCCTCGGCGAGGGTCATGAACGACGTCTCGACCACGGTTTCATGGATGCCCGATCCTTCGGCCACGGCCTCTCGGACCAATCCGAGGATCTCGTCTTCGAACTCCCGACTGTTCATGAACCAGGCGGTCAGGAACCTGTTCTGCAGCGGGTTCACCCACCGGGGGCTGCCGGCACGGCGCAGCATCTGATGTGCCTCCCGGAAGAGCTCGTCGGCACGGCGTGCATCTGTGCCCATGCTGAGCGCCCCGAGCGCATTCGCCAGCTGTCCCCTGGACAGGTCGTCCTCGGTGGACTCGTAGAGCTGCTCCGCCCGGGGTTTGAGCTGCTCGATCGACTCGGCGTCGGCACTGTTCCCCGCGTCGATGAGAGCGAACGCCACCGCCTCGCTGACGAGTGGCGATCCCCCGTCCGCCATGTCGATCCCTGCTCGAAGCCACCGCACCGACTCCCGGTACATGACCCGGTTCCAGAAGTACACGCGGAGCGCCGCCGCGAGTTCGAGGAGGATCTCGCCGTGTCCGGCCTCGTGCGCCCAGGTCATGGCCGCCCGGTAGTTGCCGAGCTCGGTGTGACCGTCCTCCATCGCCTCATCGTCGCCGCTCTCGATCCGGTCGCGAAGATTGGATGCCTCGGTCCGAAAGAACTCGGCGTGGCGGAGCCGAACCCGGTCTGAGTCGCCGGCTTCGAGGAGCTTGTCCAGCGAGTACTGGCGCACGGTCTCGAGAAGCCGGTAGCGCGGCGTGGGGTCGGACTCGAAGGTGACCATCGACGACTCCACGAGGTGCTGGAGCAGATCGAGGACCTCGAACGATGCGACCGCGTCGTCGGAGCAGACCTGCTCGGCGGCCTCGAAGGTGAACCCGTCCGAGAAGACGGAGAGGCGCCGGAGCAGCACCTGCTCCCCCTCGGAGAGCAGATCGTGGCTCCAGTCCATCATCGCTCGCAGGGTCCGCTGACGCTCCATGACCGTGCGGCTCCCACCGGTGAGGAGGCGGAAACGGTCGGCGAGGTGCTCGGCGATCTGCTCCAGGGTCAGCATCTGCAGACGAGCCGTGGCCAGTTCGATGGCGAGGGGGATCCCGTCGAGTCGCTGGCAGAGGCGTGCCACCAGGTTCCGGTTGTCGTCGGTCACGGTGAAGTCGGGACGGACCAGCCGGGCCCGCTCCCCGAACAGCTCGACGGCGGCGGCGTCGTCGTCGACCCGCAGCGACGGCACCCGCCACAGCACCTCACCCGTCACCGCCAGGCCCTCGCGACTCGTGGCCAGGACCCGTACGTCGGGACACGAGCGCAACATCCGGTCGACGAACCCCGCGACATCGTCGATCAGGTGCTCGCAGTTGTCGATCACCAACAGGGCGGCACGCTTGGCGAGGAATCGCAGCGTTCGCGTCTCCGCGGTGAGGGTGCTGTCCTGGGGGACGCCAAGCTCCTCGGCGATCGTGTCGGCGAGTAGGCCCGCCTCGGCCAGCGGGGCCAACTCGATGAACCAGGCGCCGTGGTCGAAGTCGGACAAGGTCTCGGCGGCGACCTGGAGCGACAGCCGGGTCTTCCCCACTCCCCCGATGCCGGTGAGGGTCACCAGCCGGGCAGTCCTGATGAGGTCGGCGACCTCCTTGATGTCGGCCTCCCGGCCGACGAACGAGCTGAGCTGCATCGGAAGATTGTGCGGGGCTCGCTCCAGGGTTCTCAGCTCCCGCTCGTCGGAGGCGCCCGTGCCCACCAGCCGATAGAGGCCGATCGGCTCGCCGAGGTCCTTGAGGCGGTGCTCGCCCGCCGGGACGAATGCGGTCCCGGCAGGGGGGACGCCTCGGACCAGCCGGTGAGAAGACTCGGCCACGAGGATCTGGCCGCCGTTGGCGGCGTCGGTGATCCGGGCTGCCCGGTTCACCGCCGGCCCGAAGTAGTCACCGCTCTGGGGCTCGGCCTCGCCCGAGTGCACCCCGAGGCGGATGCTCAGCGGCGGACCGGGCCACTCCTCGCCGGCGAAGGCTGCGGCCACCTGGGCGGCCGACTCCAACGCCGCCGATACCGATGCGAACGCGGCCCCGAACCCGTCTCCGGTGTGCTTGAAGATGGCGCCACCCGCCTGCCCGACCGTGCTGGACACGAGATCGTCGTGACGGGCCAGCGAGCGCCGCATCGCCTCCGAATCGGACTCCCAGAGGCGCGTGCTCCCCTCGATGTCCGAGAAGACGAAGGTGACGACGCCGCCGGGTAGAGACACGCCGGAACGATAGTGAGGGGGTGAGACGACGGCGGCCAACGGTCGGGTACAGCCCGGCGCCGATCATCGCCGTCTGGTAGAATCCGGCACAGAGGGGGCGCGCCTTGCATCTGCCGAAGCCTGTCCAGACCTTGATCACGCCGGTCCGCGACTGGACAAACTTCCGCAACCTCGAGATCGGCCTCGCGGTCTTCTGCTTTCTCAGCCCGATCGCCATGATCCTCGCCGACAGCTGCCGATACACGGCGATGGACCCGGCGTGCATGACATCGGATGGGAAGTTCGAGCAGGGCATCCGGGCCGCCATCAGCCACTACTGGGACATGCCGGCGGCGGTCGCCTTCTACGTGCCCCTGACCGTGGCGGTGATGATGTTCCTGGTGCGAGCGACGGTCAGAAGCAGTTACCGATACAACTGGTGGCTCGGTGGCGGACTGCTTCTCCTCGTGGTGTTCAACCACGAGCACGGGTTCTTCCCGGTGTTGCACTACACCGGTGTGGCCATCTTCTTCATCACCAACATCGTGGTGCTCCTGATGGCGATCACGAGCAAGACCATGAAGGTCGGGGTCCTCGCCGTTGCTGTCGCGGGCTTCTTCGCCGGAAACCTGTTCGACAGCAACTGGGGCGGCAATTGGCTGCTCTGGGCCGAGTGGGCGTCACTTCTGGTGATCGCCGCCCACTTCATCCTGATCGCCATCGAGAAGATCGAATACCGGGATGCTCCCGTGGCCCCGAAGAGCCGTCGGGCGGCGGCGGAGGGGCGCTAGGCAAAAACCGTCGTGGCGGCGCGGCCGCCGCCTAGGGTTGTCGCCTCCCCGAACGACGGAGCCACAGTGAAGAAGATCGCCCTCGTCCTCGTGCTCGCCCTCGCGGCCGCCGCCTGCGGAGACGACGACGCAACGACGACGTCGACCACAGAGGCGCCGACGACGACGGCCGCCCCGGCCACGACCACCACCAGCACGACCACCTCGACGACGACGACCACGACCACGTCGACCACCACCACCACCACGACCCTCCCGCCGCCACCCCCGTTCGGATTCTTCATGGACGGGCTCGGAGTGGTCGACTTCGGAACGACCTTCGACGAAACCCTGGCCGCGATGACGCCGATCGTTGGTCCTCCGGACATCGATACCGGCTGGGTGGACGAGGTGTTGTGCCCCGGCCCGGAGTATCGCGGGCTGTTCTGGGGCGACGATGCCCAGATCTGGCTGATGTTCACCACCGGTGACCTGTT
Source organism: Acidimicrobiia bacterium (assembly GCA_035464675.1). Taxonomy (GTDB): domain Bacteria; phylum Actinomycetota; class Acidimicrobiia; order Spongiisociales; family UBA11373; genus JAUYIV01. The sequence continues at coordinate 6,498 of DATHSA010000064.1, read as the reverse complement.
CCGCAACGACGGCGTCGGGCACCTGTTCTCCTACAACTACAAGGGCGAGATCACGGTGCCGGTGGAGCCGCCCGACCTCACCGTCGGGACCACGCTCGCCGAATTGCAGGCCCTCTACCCGGGCGTCCAGGTCGTCCCCAACCCCTTCTTCTTCGGCGAATACGACTTCCTCGTCGAGGGCGACAGCGACCTGCTGAAACTCAGCGGCAATCTCTCCGGAGACGACCCTTCGGACGTCGTCAACAGCGTCCAGGGCGGGATTGGCTGCGGCGAGTAGGCCCGCGCCGACCCCGATCCGGTCGGCGATTCGCCCCGGCGTGGTCCGGGCCGGCTCGTCCTACCCCGCGGCCTCCAGGGCCGCCCGGATCTGGGCGAAGTGCTCCTCGTAGTGGGGGCGGGCCTGGGTGTACCCGTATGCGAGCCGCCACCATGAGCCCTTGCGGGCCACGAAGTCGTCGGGGAGGGCGGCGATGATCGCCACCGTCTGGCCCTCGAGGTGGCGATAGGCGGCGAGCATCTCCTCCGGTGACCCGTAGGACTCCGCGGTGATCCGGGTGCGCAGGTCGGAGTTGTCGAAGGGGCCGTCGTTCATCCGCTCGGCCCCCTGGACCAGTTCCGCGATGTAGGAGTGGTAGTCGCCCTCCCCGTCGAGGAGGTGCGCCAGGACCTCCTTGGCGCTCCACTCCCCCGGCTCCGGCTTCTTGGAAGCGGTCATGTCGTCCACGCCCTCGAAGATCTCCGCCAATTCGGCGTCGACCCAGTCGTACAGCTCGCGCACATGGGCGGAGAGCGCCGCAGCCGTTGCCGGGATCTCAGGAATGGGCCGGCCGGAGAGGGTCATCGCCGTGGTGTGCTCCTCGCCGTCCCGGTAGTAGACGACGTCGACGGTGTCTCCGGCACGGAGGGGCTCCAGCGCCACGGAGAACGAGGAGAACCCGTTGATCGGTGTCTCGCCGATCTGGACCACCGCATCGCCTCCGGCGAGACCGGCGGCGGCGGCGCCCATCCCCTCGACGGTGCCTCCGAGGATCACCCCGTGGTCGACGGGAATATTGTGCTTCTTCGCCCGTTCCGGGTTCACCTCGGCGTCGACCATCACCCCGAGCATCGGCCGGCGGGTGAACCGGAGGTCCTCCCCCGTCTCCATCACCGATGCGAGGTTCTCCAACGAGCGCTCCCAATCCTTCGTCATCGCCGCCCGCAGGTCGTCGTCTGCGCCAGGTGGCATCGTATGCTCGACGCCGATCGTGGTCCCGGCCCCGGCGGCTTCCAGGCTCACCGTCACCTCGGTGGTGACGGGGTCGGGGGAGCTGCCGATCCAGGTGAAGGCGACCTTCTTGCCGGGGACCAGCACCATGAAGTTGCCAACCATCCCGTAGCCGTCGTTCCATGCCAGGTGAAGGCGCCCACCCTCCTCCGCCCGGAGGGTGGCGACATCGGCGAGCCACTCCCGCAGGAGGGTGCCGTTGGTGAAGTGGCGATAGACCAGGTCCGGTGAGGCGGCGATGTCTTGCTGCACGGTGATCGAGTCGGCCATTGGCGTCTCCTCGGGAGAGTCTCCTGAGGCTAGGACACACGGCGAGCCGAAGCAGGACCACCGGGGAGGAGCGTGCCGGAGCCGATCCAGAGCACATAGGATCGCCTCGTGGCGGGACGATGGCGTGGCTGGAAGGACCGGTTGCTCTCGGTCGGTGAGCACGAGGGGGAGACCCAGGAGCAGCGAGGGCGACGCCGGATCATCGTGGCGGTCCTGTGGATATCGGTTCCCGGGCTGGCGGGTGCGCTGGTCAGCAGTCCCGGCCCGTGGACCGCGGCACTCGACGGCCTCAAGCTGGCGGCCCACGCCGGAGCGCTCCTGGCCCTCTGGCTGGCCCCGCGGCGACTCGCCCTCGTCCTCCACACGACCTTCGCACTCGACCTCTTCGCCGATGTCACGATCAGCATCATGCTGGGCGGTCTCCTGCCGTCTGGCCTCCAGATCCTGTGGTCGCTGATCGCCGTCCTCGGGACCCTGGTGGGGCTCACCGTGCGTGCGGCGACGGCCTGGTTCGGCCTCTTCCTGGGCGGCGTCCTGGTGGCGTCCATCGTGCCGGAATGGATCGACCCGCTCTACCGGCTCGCCGATCCGGAGGTCGACGCCGTCGTCGTCGTCATCGGCATGACCGCCTTTGCATTTCTGGAACTCGCCTACTTCGTCCGGCAGCGCGATCACTTCCAGCGACAAGCCGACGACCTTCTGCACAGCATCCTTCCCGACGACATCGCGGCCCGGCTCAAGGCCGATCGCTCGATGATCGCGGAGGACTTCGAGGAGGCGTCCGTGCTGTTCGCCGATGTGGTCGGGTTCACCCCGCTGTCGGCCGAGATGCCGCCCTCCGAGCTGGTCGGCCTCCTCAACTCGGTGTTCACGAGGTTCGACGGGTTCGTAGAAGACCTCGGTCTCGAGAAGATCAAGACCGTGGGGGACGAGTACATGGTCGCCTCCGGATTGCCGACTCCTCGCAGCGACCACGCCGAAGCCCTCGCGGAGCTGGCGCTCCGCCTCCGAGACCATGTCGCAAAGACGGACTACGCCGGCCAGAGGCTCTCGTTGCGCATCGGGATCAACTCCGGCCCGGTCGTCGCGGGCATCATCGGTACCCACAAGTTCTCGTACGACATGTGGGGCGACACGGTGAACGTCGCCAGCCGGATGGAGTCGGAGGGCATCCCCGGCGAGATCCAGTTGAGCCCCTCCACGTACGAACTGTTGAAGGGTCGCTACGACTGCCGGCCGCGCGGCGAGGTCGCGATCAAGGGCAAGGGCCAGATGAGGACCTACCTGCTCGTGGGCCGCCGCACCACCGGTCCGTGATTGGCCTGAGCCCGGAGCCGACCGGCTTTCACACGGCCCGAGATCCATCGACCGGGCGCCATGTCGTGAGAGCACTGGGAAGGGAATCTCGCCCCGCCCGCCACCGGTTCTACCTGTCGCGTCCGCCCTTGCCGTGGCCGTTCCCGTTGCCCGGCTTCTGATCGTCTGATCCTGGATCGGTCACGCCGGCATCGGTCGAGGAGGCATCCCCTGCGTCGGAGTCCAGCGAGTCTCGATGATCCCCGCACAGCAGTCCGTTGTTGTAATCGTCGAGCTGCTGGGCCAGAGGTGCCGCCTCGACCCATGCCTCGGAGCCACCCCCGACGCCGCTCCCGATCGGGTGGAGCAGCAACCATTCCACAGCGGCGTCGATGGTGTCGGCGATGCATGACGGGTCGTTGCCCGCCGACACGTTGAGCCATACGGTGATCAGGGCCCTGGAGAGGATCCTGGTGGTGTCACCGCCGGGAGGCGTGGTGATCGCGGCGAGGGCCTCCGACTCGGTGAGCTCCAGGCACGACTCCCCGCTGGCGCACACCCAGTCGTGATTCCAGTCCCCCACGAGGACCGTCGAGCCCAGGATGGGCCACCCATCGGTGTGGTTCCGCCAGTAGCCCGGAGTGCCCGTGCCGGGGGCGATGAGGCTCACGGCCACCGACCCGTCGTCCTCCACCACCGTCCCCAGCGGGTCCACGCCGGTGGCGGTGGCGATATTGGTCAGCGGGGCCCACAACACCACGGTGCACGAGTAGGAGGTCGTGGCTCCGACGGCGAGATCGCCGACGACCGCCGAGCACCCGGGCAACGCCGGGTCGGACACCGTCACATCGGTCAAGGGCACGTTGCCGGTGTTGGTGACCTCGAATGTGTAGGTGACCTCCGAGCCCGCGAAGACGGCGGCCGAATCGGCGCTCTTGACGATGGAGATCGACGGGTCGGCGCACATCGCGTAGGCGATCGACTCGAGGATGGCGGGAAGATCCGAGAACACCGGGACCAGGACGACATCGGTGGCCGCGAGATCGAGGGTCCCGCTCCCGTCGAAGATGTCCGGACCGGACACCGCTTGGAGGCGTGACACGCTCGCCGGGCTGGTCAGGGCCGAGCCGACGCCGATGGTGACGATATGCGAGCCCTGTCCCTTCACCTCGTCGGCCTCGGCGACGGCGCGAGCCAGGGTCTCCGTCCCGGACGCCAGGGTGATCCCGCCGTCCTCACCGTCGTGGTCGCGGTTGTACGCGGTGGGATCTCCATCCGTGATGAACAGCACGAGCGGAGCCGGGGGGAACTCGCCGTTGAGCAGCGACACCTCGTCGAGGGCGTCGTCCCAGTTGGTCCACGGTCCTGTCTGGGAAGGCGAGTCATAGACGTCGCCTCCCGAGGTCCCGTAGATGTATGGCAGGAACAGGGCGGAGTTGCTCGCCGCCGTGATCTCCTGATAGTCGAACACACGGATCGCGGCCTGGCCGAATTCGACCACCGCCGCCGAGATCTCGTTGCCGGCCAGGCCCTCCAGAAAGGCGGCGACCGCGGAGCGCACGGTCGTCTCGTTGGTGGCTACGGAACCGGATTCGTCGAGTACGAGAACGACGTCGCTGCAGTGCTCGGCGGCTGCCATCGCCGGTGGCGCCGGGACGGCGAGGAGAGCGGCGAGGAGGGATCCGGCCACCAGCCCCTTGCCGATGTGACCCGAGATCCGGGTCATGGGCCGCCTCCTCATGGGCGTGAGGCGGCAGAGTACCACTCTCAGTGGTCGTTGACTACTATTGGTTGCGCGAGATGACTAGTCAGTGTTTCCTGCCTGGGGTACCCCTGAGGGTGACTGACCTCACTCGGCCAACGCCCTGCTCATTTCGAGGTTCGCCCGGGCATGCTCCAGATCGCGCCGTCCCAACCCGCACGCCGCGGCGACGTCGACCGGATGGCCGACCATGCGCTCGATCGTGTCGCGGATGGAGCGCTGGGTGTCGAGGTCCTGCCCCTCGTGGACGAATCCGGCCACGAACCGTGTCCCGTCCAGGGTGAGTGCCCGCAGGGGGTCGTAGAAGGACTGGTCGGTGGTCGGCGGCTCGACGGCGTGGGCAAACGGCATGTGGAGGAACTCGAGCCGTCGGCCTTCCGGGAACCGCTTCACGAGGGCATTGGCGAGCCGGACCGGGATGGTGGCGTCACTGAGAGTGCTGAACGCGCGGTGGTTCATGTCCCCGACGCACAGATGGAAGCCCCACCGGGTGCCCTCGGGCGACGCCTCGATCACCTTCAGGATCCGCTTCGCCAGCCAGCCGATGCCGGGGCGTCCCAGGAATCGCATGCGGATGGCGATCTCGACCTCGATGGGGATCTCCAACTGGTACACGACCTCGTCACCGGCCGCCTCGTGGATCTTTTCGATGTCGCCCACCGTCGCCTCCTCGAAGGGGCGCGAGTGCCGCAACCCTTGGATCGGGTTGAACCCGAAGGCCGCGAAGGCGAGGTCGATGGGGCCCGGGATGCCGATCTGCATGGCCAGGTCGGGCCGGCCGAGGCGGCGCTTCGCCTCCTCGAACTCGCCCCAGGAGTCCACGAAGTGCCGGTGGTAGTCGAGGTCGACGGTGTCGAAGGAGTGACCGCGCCGCACCGCGAACACCGGGGTGGTGTCGTAGTCGCTCCAGTCGCCCTCCCGCTCGACCTCGAGGTCGGGGTGACGGCGGAGCGACTCGATGATCCGGCCGATCCAGTTCTCCCGGTCGCCGGTCTCTCCGTCGGGCAGCCGGTCGCCGATGCGGTCGCCGATCCGTTCGACGACGAGCGACATCGCTTCCCGGGTGCTGGCGGCGGGGATCGTCCCCACGAGATGGACGGTGCGATTCGGCATGACGGACCTCCCTCGTCTCGGCACGCTCACGAGCGCCTCGAGCGGTCGATCCGCCTCGGGCTCTCATCGTTCAGGCATTGGCACCGTGCATCTGCGCCGGTTGCCGCGGCTTCTCAGGGCCTGTCCCTCAGCCGCTCTTGATGAGCGCGTTGCCGGTGAAGATAGCGGACGGCGCCTGACCGGCCCTGTCATCTCGACGGCCCTGCGCCGACGGGCATCGGCAGGGCTCCGACGCCCCGACCTAGGATCTCGCCAGTTTCCGCGGAGAGGGGATCCCGGTGCGACGACTGGCTGCACTTCTGATGGTGGGCGCCCTCGTCCTCACACTCGCCCCTGCCGCCTGGTCCGGTGAGGACGACGCCGCACTGGCCGTCGTCCCGGGCAGCGGCCTGGCAGGGTCCACCGCCACCGTCGAGGGCAGCGAGTGGACCAACGCCGGGCTCACGGTTGAGATCCACTGGGACGACTGGGACGGCCCCCTCCTCGCCACGGTCGTCACCGAGCTGGTCGGGAGCGACCCGGGCTTCTCGACCGACATCACCATCCCGGCGAACGCGACTCCCGGCACCTACACGATCCGGGCCTGCGTCACCGGACCGGGGTACCCCGAGTGCGACGATACGACGCACGAGTTCCACGAGGGCGCCACGGGATCGTTCACGGTCGACGCTCCCCCCACCACCACCGTCGCCACCACGACCACGAGCACGACGACCACGACGGTGGCCGATGCCACGACGACCACCGTCGGCGACGGCGGTTTCGTCATCCCCGACGACCTCTCGCTGTT
>DATHSA010000063.1:0-32814 GCA_035464675.1 Acidimicrobiia bacterium | reverse complement strand
TCTGCCACTGGAGACGGCGGGCGACGCGCAACGGGCAACGGGCAACGGGCAACGGGCAACGGGCAACGGGCAACGGGCAACGGGCAACGAATCCGACCCTGACCCGGTAGACGCGACACTCCCCGTAGACTCTGCCCATGCGCCGTTCCACTCGCATCGGTGGAGTCGTCGCCGGTGTGGCCGCTGCCGCGGTCGCCATGGTGTGGCTCCTCAAGGACCGGATCCTCGGGCCGGAGACCACCCCGGTGACGCCGGAGGAGGCTCCGCGCTTCCGGGTCGTCCGGGCCCCCAAGGGCGGCGCCGCTGCCGTGGATGATCTCTCCAACGTGAAGGGGATCGGGCCGGTCTACAAGGCGCGCCTCGTCGAGGGCGGCATCACGACCTTTGCAGCCCTTGCCGCGACCCCGGCATCACGCATCGCCGAGATCGCCGAGGTCGGAGAGGAGACCGCCGCCGACTGGGCCAGGCAGGCGTCGGCCCTGACCGAGTGAGCGCCGACCCGGCTTCCCCGTACCAGGTCGACCCCGAAGCACTCGCCGATCTGATGCCCGACGAACCGTCGTACCGCGTCGACCAGCTGCGCGAATGGCTGTACGAGCATCCTGTCCTGACGGCGGACGGCATGACCAACCTGCCGAAACCCCTGAGGGATCGCATCGGAAGCCCGCTGTGGCCCTTCGAGGTGGAGCGCGAACAGACCGCAGACGACGGCAGGACCATCAAGTGGCTCTTTCGCTGTCCCGACGGCGCCGCCGTCGAAGCGGTCCTCATGGGATATCCGCGGCGCACCACGCTCTGCCTCAGCAGCCAGGCGGGATGCGCCATGGCGTGCACCTTCTGCGCCACCGGCCAATTCGGGTTCGAACGGCACCTGACCGGCGGCGAGATCTTTGCCCAGGTGGCATATGCCAACGCTCATCTCGCCGACAGGCCCCTCCCCTCCTCTCCCGATCGCGTGACCAATGTGGTCTTCATGGGGATGGGCGAGCCGCTTGCCAACTACGCCAATGTCCGCGACGCGATCCACCGCATGGTCGACGTCGCCGGCATGTCCGGACGTTCGGTGACCGTCTCCACCGTCGGGGTGGTCCCCGGGATCGACCGGCTCATCGAGGACCCGTGGCCGGTGACGCTGGCCGTGAGCCTGCATGCTGCCGACGATCACCTGCGGGAACAACTGGTCCCCCTGAACCGTCGGTACCCGATCGACGCCCTCATCGACGCGGCACGCCGTTACCGCGAGCAGAAGGGACGTCGGGTGTCGCTGGAGTGGACGCTCATGGATGGTGTCAACGACTCGGCCGACCAGGCGCGCGGCCTGGCCGCGATCGCCCGGGAGATCGACGCGCATGTCAACATCATCCCCATGAACCCGACGCCGCTTGCCCCCCAGCAACGGCCACCCGACAGTCGAATCCAGGCGTTCGTCGACGAGGTGTCACGGCAGGGGGCCACCGTCACCCTCCGGGACACCCGCGGCGTCGACATCGATGCAGCCTGTGGGCAGCTGCGAGTGCGTGCGGGCCAACCCGCCCGGAAAGGAGCGCGATGATCGAACGCGGCGATCCGGCACCCGACTTCACTCTCCCCGATCAGGACGGCGAACCGTTCACGCTGTCGGATCACCGGGGCGACCGGGTGCTCATCTATTTCTACCCGAAGGCCTTCACCCCGGGATGCACGACCGAGTCCTGCGACTTCCGGGACAACTACCGGGCGTTCGAGTCCGCTGGATTCGAGATCGTCGGGGTAAGCCCCGACCCCGTGGAACGCCTCGCGGCCTTCCGCGACGAGCACAACCTGCCGTTTCGCGTGCTGTCGGATGAAGACCACGCCGTCGCCGAGGACTACGGGGCGTGGGGCACCAAGAAGAACTATGGCCGGGAGTACGAGGGCATCATCCGGTCCACCTTCACGGTCGACTCCGAGGGCACCATCGACAACGCGTGGCACAACGTGAAGGCGAAAGGGCACGCGGACAGAGTCCTCGGAGAGCTGACCGAAGACGGCTGAAGCCCGGAGCCGGTTGACCGGAATACCGCCACCCCACACCTACACTCCCGCACGTCCTCATGGATCTTCCGCGACCCGTCCAACTATCCCTGTTCGTCGCCGCGTCGGCGCTGGCGATGATTGCGCTCGTCTTCGGGGTCGACCGGATGACCAATGCCGGCGAAGTGCTCGGAGACGTCGAGGTGATCGGCGTCGAACTCGGGGGCCTCGACGAGCGCCGTGCCATCGAGCGCCTCGAGACCCTCGAGTCGCATCTCCTCGAGTCGCCGGTGGTGGTGGAAGTAGCCGGCCACGAGTTCACGCTCCGTCCCGGCGAGGTCCACTTCGACGTCCGCGAGAGCGACATCGTCGCGACCGCGATGCAGAACGGCCGATCGGGCAATGTCGCCAACCAGTTCGGCTGGTGGTTGGGCCGGTTCGGCGGCGATCGTGCCGAGGTCGCGCTCGCGTACGACTACGACGAGGACGCCCTCGCAGAGATCATCCGCGATTGGGAGCTCGAAGGGATCGCGCAGCCTGCCTACCCGGGTGAGGTGTGGGTCGAGGACGGCAACGTGGTCTACACGTACCCCGCCGAAGGCACCGGCATCGAACGGGATGCGGCCATGGACCTCATCCGGACGGCGCTTGCCGACCCGACCCGGCGACCCGTGACCCTTCCGACCCGGTTCCTCGAGCCGGCGGTCACCTCTGAAGATGTCGACGACGCGGTTGTCGTCGCCCAGCAGATCATCAGCGACGACGTCACACTCTCGAACTCCGAGCATGGCACCTCGGTGGTGATCCCACGCCGTGTGATCGCCGATGCCCTCGAGGTGGCGCTCGACGAGACGGCGGACGAGCCGTCGTTCGCCTTCTCGCTGCGCCCCGAGCCGATCGTCGACTATGTCGCTGCACTCGGCCCGTTGCTCGAAACCGAGCCGGTGGACGCCGAGATCCTCATCGATGTCGAGACCGACGAGATCACCCTCGTACCCAGCATCCCTGTTCAGGAGCCCGACACCAACGCAATCACGACGGCCGTGTGGGACGCGATCGAGGCCGGGTCGAGGATCGGCGATCTTCCGTACCGGGTAGGGCGCGAGGCCGAATTCTCGACGACGGATGCCGAGGACCTGGGCATCAAGGAGCTGATCGGTGAGTTCACCACCTTCCACGCCTGCTGCCAGAACCGCGTGATCAACATCCAGCTGATCGCCGACCTGGTCGACGGGGTGATCATTCCGCCGGGCGAGGAGTTCAACCTGAACGACATCGTCGGACGGCGCACCACGGCCAAGGGCTTCGTATGCGCCGGCGCCATCGTCGGCGGCGAGCTGGTCGAGGAAGGCGAGGTGTGCATCGGTGGCGGGACCAGCCAGTTCACGACGACCATGTACAACGCGGCGTTCTTCGCCGGCCTGGAGGACATCTCGCACACACCGCACTCGATCTGGTTCAGCCGTTATCCGGAAGGACGGGAGGCGACGCTCGGCTTCCCCGAGCCCAACCTGATCTTCAAGAACAACACACCGAATGCCATCGTGGTCCGGACCTCGCACACCTCCACTTCGATCACGGCGAAGATCTACGGCGACAACGGGGGGCTGGTCGTCGAAGCCGGTCTTTCCAACCGTTACAACTACACATCGCCCCGTGGCCCCATCGTGCGTAAGAATCCCGAATTGGATCTCGACGGCCCGGGCCCCGGGTGCAGCGCGGCCGACCCTCTGACCGTCCAGAACGGCACCGGGGGGTGGAGCGTGGACATCTACCGGTACATCACCCGCCCCGATGGCACGGAGACCACCGAGACCTGGTCGTGGCGCTACACGGGGTATTACACGATCCGGGAGTACAACGACGACGACCCCGACTGTGTGGGGCCGCCGCCCCCGCCGGATCCGTGATCGCGGTCAGCCGTCCCGCGTCTCATCGATCAGTTCGCGTCAGCAGGATCGTTTCCCCGTTGCCCGTTGCCCGTTGCCCGTGAGAGGCTCCGGGGCGACGAAGACGCAGCCCGATCCAGGCTCCGCGGCCGCCGTCACACATCCCTGATGCCGTCGACCATCAGGAAGATCCCGGCGACCACCAGAAGCGCTGCCAGCACCCTTCCGCCGGCGACCAGGACCCGGATCGTGCGAGGAGTGCTGCGCGCCGCTGCCAATCCCGCCAGGGCGGCGATCGCGACCGACGCCGCAGCCGTCGTCTCCGCGACCCCGTTCTGGGTGGCTCCCGCAATGGCGAGCAACAGCACCTCAGGGGCAAGGATGCGCGGATAGGCCACGGGCCAGATGCCATCCTTCCATCCACCGAGGGGCGGCTCCGTGGCCGGCACCGCCATCACGAGCGCCCATCCCCCGGCGAACACCGCCACCAGGCCGGCGGCGATCCGGAAGGTCTCCGGTGTGATCTCCAGCGCGTCGAGAACCGGCGACGACCACCAGCCGACAGCGGCAACCACGACCAACGATGCCACCGCGCCGACGATCACCGCCGCCGGGTCCATTCGCCCCCCGGCGGACTCGGGAAGCCCGATCCGGGAGCGAGGCGGGTTGACCGCGGCGAGGAACGCCAGGAACAGCAGCAGGTCGCTCATGCGGGATCCTCCTCCATCAGTGTCTTCACGGCGAGCAGGGACGAGAGCACATGCTGCTGGTCGTCCATCTGTGTGTATCCGCGGTAGAACCAGGCTCCACGTTCCAGGTCGGGACGGGCTCCCGCCGACGCCTCCTCGGCGTCGACCTGGCGCTGGATCATGAACCCGGCGGTGCAGATCATGCGTGCCTCGATGTTCGGCGCCAGGTCCTCGAGGCGCGGATCCCCTGCGAGCAGCCACAGGGCCCCGATTCCCTCCCCGGCGGTGCCGACGCCTGCGGGCGGGCCCGGGAACCAGCGGACCAAGAGGTTGATGCCATCGCCGCGGCGCTGTGCCTCGAAGCGGAGGCGCATCCCGAAGTAGCCGGCCAGTTGCCGCGCGTACCTCATCCGGGCGTCGGTGAGCAGGTCGGGGCGCAGCTCGGAGATCGTGTACGCCGCCCAGTGGTCGGGGAGGCGGGTGATGCGGCCCTCGCGACGATCCCGCTCGGTCGCCATGTAGTCGACGGTACGGGCAGCGGCCTCACCCCAGCCCTCACCGGGGAAAGCCCGATCGAGAAGAGCCAACGCCCACGACGCCTCACCCGTCGAGTACGTGCCATAGATCGGGTCGGACTGCCCCGTCGAGCGATGCCAGTAGCCGCTGACGCTGCCGTCCGGGTATTGCTGGACGAGGAGGAACTCCCCCATCTCCCGCATCAGCTCGTCATGAAGGGTGTCACCCGTCGCCTCCCTGCGGATCGCCAGCGCGGCAAGGAGCAACCCGTTGGCTCCGGTGTTCACCTCGCCGAGGACATCCCACGCAGTGAAGCCCTCGTGGGTGAACATCCCGTCCAGTGCGAATTCGAGTCCGAGATCCGCTGCGGCGAGCGCCTCTTCGGATCCTGTGATGGCATGAGCCTGATAGAGCGACATCGTCACTCCGGCATGCCTCGGGCCGTTGTAGCCGGGGTTGACCCGGTCCACGTCTCGGGCATATCCGTAGGTGTACCGCCCCTCGCTGGTCATCCCCCTGGCGATCCACGCCACCGCCTCGTCGATCGATGCCTCGACCTGGGCTCTCGTGACCGGCGGACAGACCTCGGCGGGGACGATGCCCACCCTGAGCACGCCTGCGGTGACGACGAGCACCGACAGATGGAGAGCGAGGCGCCTGTGAATCACACCGTCGGCGCGGCTGCGCTCAGCACGTCGCCGCGTTCTCCGGGGCGGTGCGGTCCTGGAATGCGCGGTAGAACTGATCGATCAGGTCCGTGTCGGCCCCATCGAGACGCAGCTGGCGTCCCCAGGACGTGACGATCACCGGCGACCCGAGGTCGGGGTACGGGCTGACGATCACCTCACGACGGCGCCCGAAGCCTTCGAGATCGTCGATCGAATCGGGGTCGAGGCTCGGGTCGTAGGTGATCCAGATCGCTCCGTGCTCCAGAGCATGGACCGCGTTCTCGTTCCGCACCGGCGCCGTGTACACCCGGCAGGCAAGCCACTCCGGGTGGTGCGAGCCGCCGGCGGGCGGAATCCGGGCGTATGCCACCGGCTCGAGCGTGTGCGACGCACTGGCGATCTGAACGACCTCGGTGCCTGGCGGGGGATCCGTCAGGCCCTGCGGGTTCTCCGAGATGTCCATCGATATGTAGACGATTCCCACGACCACCAGCGCAGCCACGGCGATGCCGATGACCCACCTGGCCCACGGCCGGTTGCCACTCGTCTGCCCCTGCGCCGGCTGGCGGCGCGTCTTGGTCTTGCGTCGCGGTGCGTTGCCCATGCTCCTCCGGGTCCGAGCGGGGGCCAATCTAAGCGAGTCCCGCGACAACCTGCCCCGCGCACGGTGCCATGATCTGGAGATGACCCCGACCATCGACGTCCTGCTGCTCCTGGCACTGCCGGCCTCGGGCAAGTCCGAGATCCGGCGCTACATCGAGCATCTGGGCCCGCGTCACGACCAGTTGCACCTCCGCCCGACCATCCAGCTCGACGACTACCCCTATGTGCACGTCATGCGGCGCATCTCCCAGGAGCAACGCGCTCTCGGGTCCCCGCCGGCGTTCTTCGCATCCGACGAGACCCCGTTCGTCGACCCGCGTGACTGGCTGACTTTGATCCACCTCGTCAACGAGGACTTCGCCGGCCTGGGACGCTCGACCGGACACCCGGCCGACGCCGGTCACCTCATCGACCGGATCGAGGCGGCGCGGCGTGCCGCCGGTGCGACGGTCCCGATCGCCGGGGATGAACGCGACACCCTGGCCGAAGCGATCGCCGGCGATGCGGCCGACCTCGCCGCTGCCCTTCCCACCCCGACACCTGAAGAAGTCGAGTCATCGACGATCCTGATCGAGTTCGCGCGGGGCGGTCCCGAGGGGGCGGTGCCGCCGCTCCCGTTCCCGGTCGGGTACGAGCACTCGCTGAGAGCGCTGTCCCCGGGCATCCTCCACCGGGCATCGATTCTCTACGTATGGGTCACTCCGGAGGAGAGCCGTCGCCGCAACCGGGAGCGAGCCGTGCCGGGCCGGCAGGGCGACGCTTCGATCCTCCACCACGGCGTCCCCGAAAGCGTGATGCGCCAGGACTACGGCATGGACGACATCGGGCATCTGGCCGCCGCATCGCCGGTCCCGGGGACCATCGCGGTGCCCTCGGGCGACGACGTGCATCTGCTGCCGTTCGCCAGGTTCGACAACCGGGAGGATCACACTTCGTTCCTCCGTGGAGACCCTGCGGGGTGGCCGCCCGAGTCGCTCGCGCGGCTCCGCACCGATCTGGCCCTCGCCCTGGAAGGTCTGGTCGGAGTAGATTCGCCCTCAGCGGAGTAGGGGGCTTCCCACAGGGCCTCCGACTCGGGAGATCGGATCTCCGATCTCGGGATGTGCCCCCGGGCCAGAGACCGGGGGCACATCGGTCTCGGCGCCCGGGGGTGCGCATGGGTGGACGAAAACGGGAATCCGTCGGCCGGGAGCCCCGGTCCGAATTGCCCTACCGGGAGGGGTTCGCCGGGCCATACCTTGCGAACATGCGCTACCAACCCGCGATCGACACCGTCTCCGGCGAGGTCTACCTGCCGGTGCCCCAGCGAGGGAGGAGCCTCCTCGAAGAGCCACTGCTCAACAAGGGGAGCGCGTTCACGGCCGAGGAGCGCGTCGCACTGGGGCTCTCCGGCCTGTTGCCTTCACACATATCCACCATCGAGCAGCAGGTCGTTCGAACGCTCGACCAACTCGCCCAGAAGCCGACCGACCTCGAGAAGCACATCTACCTCGGGGGCCTCCACGACCGCAATGAGACCCTCTTCTACCGTCTCGTCCTCGACCATCTCGAGGAGCTGGTGCCGATCATCTACACACCGACCGTCGCCGAGGCATGCCGGCGTTGGAGCCACATCTGGCGCCGTGCACGAGGGCTCTACATCACACCGGACGATCGTGGCTCGGTCGAGCGGGTGCTGCGCAACGATGGGATGAGCGAAGCAGCCGTGATCGTGATCACCGACAATGAGCGAATCCTCGGGATCGGAGACCAGGGAGCCGGTGGTATGGGTATCCCCATCGGCAAGCTGGCCCTGTACACGGCAGGCGCCGGGATCCATCCCTCCCTCTGCCTTCCGATCTCGCTCGATGTCGGCACCAACAACCATGAGTTGCTCGACGATCCCCTCTACCTGGGGTACCGATCGGAACGGATCCGGGGCGACGCCTACTGGGACCTCGTGGACGAGGTGGTCCAGTCGATTCGCCGGGTTCATCCCGGCGCGGTGCTCCAGTGGGAGGACTTCGCCAACTCGACTTCATTCCGCCATCTCGACACGTACCGGGACACGCTCGCGTCGTTCAACGACGACATCCAGGGGACTGCGGCGATGGTCGTCGGTGGCCTGTTCGGCGCCATGCGCCTCGTTGGCGAGCAGATCTCCCGCCAGACCGTGGTCATTGCCGGTGCCGGCTCGGCCGGTATCGGCATCGCCCGCCAGATCCACGCGGCCATGGTCGCCGATGGCCTCGACGCGAGGACCGCGAAGAGCCAGATCCTCCTCACGGACAGCAAGGGTCTGGTGACATCCGACCGCCCGGACCTCGAGGTCCGCAAGGGCGAGTTCGCCGCCGATCCCGGCATCGTGGCGTCGTGGGGCGTCTCTGGAGACGAGGTCCGCCTCGACGCGGTGGTCGCCGGTGCCGCACCCTCGATCCTCATCGGTGTCACGGGAAAGCCTGGGAGCTTCACGGAGGAGATGATTCGCGGGATGACGGCACGGCACGACCGCCCGATCGTGATGCCGCTGTCCAACCCGACGAGGAACTCCGAGGCGATACCTGAAGACATCATCCGGTGGTCGGACGGTCGAGCACTGGTGGCCACCGGCAGCCCGTTCGAGCCAGTGCACCACGATGGGACCACCCACCGGATCGGGCAGGCCAACAATGTGTTCGTCTTCCCGGGCATCGGCCTTGGCGCGATCGTCGGTCGGGCGCACAAGATCACGGTGGAGATGTTCCTGGCGGCTGCACACGCGCTGGCCGATTGTGTCACCGACTCGGACCTGAAGGAGGGCGCCCTGTATCCGGCGATCGCCGACGTGCGCGAGGTGTCACGCCGGGTGGCGCTCGCCGTCATCGAGTCCGGCGCCCGCACCGGAGCCGCGGAGACGCTGGTCGATCCCGAGGCGGCGGTGGAGGCCGCCATGTGGGATCCGTACTACGTGCCGTATCGGCCGGGTTAGGAGATCCGGGCGAGGCAGGGCTCCCCTTGGGGACCTTCGACCGTTTCCATCCTGCGCGGCGCGTCCTACGTTCGGGCCATGAAGATCCGGAAGGGCATGCGGGTCCGCGAGCTGTCGAAGCGAGTGGGTGGCCCGGCGCGCACCGGTGTGGTGCTCGACGTCAGTGGCCGCAACGTCACGGTGCGATGGGATGACGGACACCGTTCATCCGTATCGGGCGGACTCCTGGTGCGCCGAGAGAAGGCCTAAGGGACACTCCCCACGATCGCGGCGATCTCGTGAAGCGCTAGCACTCGGCGGTGTCGAGGACCGGCTCGCCCGATTCCAGGCCGGCGAACACGTCGCGAATGAAGGCGCGTGCCCGGTCGGGATCGATCACCGGGAGGAACCGGTAATTCCGCGTCGGGGCGAGCGACCCCTGCTGGATCGCCCCGGTCGTGATGTCGTCGGCGTCGAGCGCAGCCATGAGCGTCACCAGGTCGGGGAGTACCCGAAGGGGGATGTTGGTCGTCATGTGGCGCTCGATGGTGTCGGCGATCCGATCGAACTGGCGAAGTATGCGGAAGGCGTCGGCCTGTGCCGCCACCTCCCGGACCAGGCAACGCTGCCTGCGGGTGCGCACGATGTCGTTGGAGTCGCTGCGGTTCCGGGCGTATGCCAGCGCGGTGCGTCCGTCCATCCAGTGCCGGCCCGGGGTGAGTTCGAGGACGAACTCCTCCTCATCGCCGTACTTCGCGGGCGAGAAGGTCACGTTCATCGATGAGCGGACCGTGACATAGATCCCCCCGATGGCATCCACCACATCCACGAACCCGGCGAAGTCGACGAGGACGTAGTAGTCGATCGGGATCGCCAGCGTCGTCTCCAGGACGTCGACCAGCGCCTCCATGCCCGGGCTGACCGTGTTCGGGTATTTGTGCGTGAACGTGTGAGACGACGGGTAGACCGCATTGATCCGATCGAGCCAGATCTCCTTGGGGCGCTCCTCGGGCTCCGGATCGGTCGCCTGTGTGGTTCCGTTCTCCTCTGCGAGCTTGGCCTGCTCGAACAGCCAATCCTGCTTCGATTGGTACTCGTTCTGAAGCCTGGCAGGCAGCAGCCACCCGACCGTCTCCCGGCTGATGCTGATCAGGGCAGCCTGATTCGTGGTGAGGTCCATCGAGGCCAGGATCATCACATCGGTCCGCAGCCCGGTGCGCCCGGGGCCTGCATCTCCCCCGGCGAGCAGGATCGTCACCCGGTTGCTTCCCACCGGAGACAGCGTCGGGTCCGGAAGGTCGCCGAATTCGACGCCGCCCGTCGGGATCTCACCGCGGGCGAAGGTGGTCGTGGTCGTCGACGAGGTCGTGGTGGTCGACGGGACCACGGACCCGCCGAGCCTGGCGGCATCGGCGGCGATCTGGATGCGGATCTCGGCGGCGGCAGCCTGCGTGTCGTCGACGAACACCCGGTCGAGAAGGGTGAGCAGGCGGCTGGCCCGCGTTCCCACGAATACGTGCGGCATCACCAGGAAGAGCACGAGGCCGGCTGCGATGGCGGCCCGGGCGCCGTTGGCCCAGACCGGCGACGCGCGGAGCTCGAGCGGGGGGGCCAAGCGGTAGGAGTCCACCGCGGCGCCGACCCTCAGGGCAGCGATGACGAGGTTGGCGATCACGAGGCCCCAGACCCACCGGGGCTGGACCAGGAGGGCAAGCAGGCCGATGGTGCCCCGACCGTAGAAGACGATGGCGGTGACCAGCACCACGAGGCTGCCCGCCAGGAAGGGAATGGCGCGGCGCGGGCGTCTCAGGAACAGGTGGCCGGCGCCCGGGATCGCGAGCGAGATGGCCGCCGCGGTGATCCCCCGCCACCGATCCGGAATCCACTGGCGGGAAGTCGGTTCCGCATGGGACGACGCGTCTTCGGACGCGGAGTCGTGCTTCTCGTCTCTGTGATCGTCCGTGGGCTCTGCCACACGCACCCCTTCGAATGCCGCCGCAAACGGTACAGACGCTGCGAGATTGCGGATACGGGCCGTCCGACCCGCTGCTCCTCATTGGGACGTAAGGCGGCCCGGGACGGTTCCCGGACCTTCAGACCCGGTCGGCCTTGTCCTCGTCGTAGTAGTCGAGACGATCGAGGGGCATCACGAGGCTGCTCAACACATTCATGAGGTGCGCGTAGATCCGCTTCAGGTAGCGGAACAGCAGCGCCCTCGGTACCGCCTCCCGCGGGGATTCGGGCGAG
This sequence comes from Acidimicrobiia bacterium, assembly GCA_035464675.1. GTDB lineage: Bacteria > Actinomycetota > Acidimicrobiia > Spongiisociales > UBA11373 > JAUYIV01. The sequence goes on along the minus strand of DATHSA010000063.1, from coordinate 21,284 downwards.
GTCAGCTGCGAGGTGATCCGTTCGTCGCACTCGTCGAGGATCTCGTCGAACGCCTTGATCATCTCGTGGGCCGCCGCCGTGTCGCGGTCCTGGAACACCCGCGCGACATCGCCTATCGCCGAGGAGGTCCGCGACCGCCACGCGACCAGATCGTCCCGGTCCGGAGCCGAGGAGAAGTCGATGCCCTCGGCGGTGAGGTCCCAGACGTTCTTGGCGTAGTCCCCGATGCGCTCAACGTCCTTGACGATGCTCATGGTGGCCAACACCATCGGCAGGTCGGCCTTCGCACCCCTGACGCTCACGTGAACAACCAGCTCTCGTCGGACCGCCCGCTCGGCCTTGTTGACCCGGATGTCGGTCGTCCTGACCTCGGGGCCGACGGTGGTGGGATCACCGCCCGCCAAGAGAGCCGTCATCGACAGATCGAAGGCATGGCGGCAGTCCTGGAGCATGACGACGATCCGGCGCTCGATCCCCTCGAGCTGCCGATCGGCGCCTCCTTTGAAGAATTCCAGAACCATCTCAGCCTCCGATCACTGCAGCAGCAACAAGCCTATGAGGGGCACCACCACGAAGCCCCCCAGCACGTACAGGAGCACTATCGACTTGCGCACCGTCGCCAACCGGGCGATCGCCTCTGCGAGGCGCAGCGGCACGTCGCGCAACGCCGGCACCGGATAGAGGATGAGGATACCGATGAGGTTGAACATGCTGTGGGCAAGCGCGATCGCCAACCCGGCCGGCAGGTCTGTGGCGAGCGATGCGAGAAGCGCCGTGACGGTCGTCCCGAGATTGGCCCCCAGGGTCACCGGATAGGCATTCCTCAGGGAAAGCACCCCTGCCGCGATGAGGGGGACCATCACGGAGGTCGTGATGCTGGAGCTCTGAACCGCGACCGTGATGAGAAGGCCAAGGCCCATCGCCGGGATCCCAGCGCCTCGAGCCAGCATGCGGTTGACCGATCGTTCGATCCGGTCCACCAGCAGTGCTCGCATGTTTCGGGTGATGAACGCGAGCGCCGTGAAGATGGCGACGAGCGCGGCCACCAGCATGACGACGGATGCGACGTGAGCGTTGCCACCGAGCGCATCGACGAGGTTCTGGAGGCCGTCGACCGGCAGCTTGATGAGCTCCTTCACCGGGCTGTCGGGCTTGTCGATCCCCGTGGTGCCGGCACCCCGGAGCCAGTTTGCGAGATCGGTCGAGGTGCGGCCGATGAAACCGGTCATGATCTCCACCGGCAACAGGATCGCGACCGCGGCCAGGTTGAAGAAGTCGTGCATGGTCGCCCCGGCGAATGCCCTGCCGAACTCGGCGCTCCGGCGCAGGTATCCAAGCGACGCCAGGGTGTTCGTGACGGTGGTGCCGATGTTGGCCCCCATCACCATCGGCACCGCCGCCTCCACAGACAGCGACCCGGCGCCGACCAGCCCGACGATCGTCGCAGTCGTGACCGACGACGACTGGACCAGCACAGTCGCCAGGATCCCCACGCAAAGGCCCGCCAGAGGATGCTCCACGCCTTCGAAGAGCCTCTCAGTGAATCCTTCCCCGGCGAGCCCGATGCCCGTTTCGAGCGCCTTCACGCCAACGAGAAAGAGGTAGAGGAGCGCCGCGACGAGCACGGCTCGCGGCCACGCTCGCTCCGAGAACGCCTTCCCCACCGATCTCCTCCACTCTCGCACCGCACTGATTGAAGCACCGCGTGTGGCCACCGAGAAAGGCCGTGCCGTTGCTCCCTATGGATTATGCGACGGCCACTGCGTGACCGCGACCGGACCCGGGAGCGTGAAGCAACGCGAGCCACTTGAACCCCTGGCATCGACGTCGCGCTCGCCGGTAGGGTCGGCGCCAACCGCGGGGCGATTGCGGGTTACCTGATCCCCGTCGTCGCGCTCATACTGGGGCCGCACTTCAGGACAGAGTGGTGACCGAGGTCCGTGTGGCCGGCGTCGCGTTTGCGCCGTCGGGAGGCCGGCACTCGAGCAGGAGGGAAACGTCGTGAGCGGACCACTGGATCGGGCGAACGCCCCCTACCTGCTGTTGACCGTTCTCGCCGCCGCGGCGATGGTGTGGACTCTCGCGACCCAGGACCCGTTCGGTGGGTCCGGAGAGGCCGCCGTCGGAGGGGCCACCACGACGACCGCTGCCGGGGGAACAGGCACGACGCTCCCCGACGGCAGTGGCGCCACCTTCCCGGACGGCCCGGCAACCAACGGGCCGACAACGACCCTGCCCGCCACGCCGCTGAGCTCCATCGCCGTCGAAACCCTCGTCGAGGGCCTGGCCCAGCCGGTGTTCGCGACGGCGATGCCCGGGCGCGAGGACGTCCTGCTGGTGGTCGAACGCGGCGGTCGCATCAAGCGGGTCCACCCGGAGACGGGCGCTGTCGACTCCACCCTGTTCCTCAATGTCGTCGACAAGACCCGGGCGAACGCAGGAATCGAGGTAGGGCTCCTCGGCCTGGCCTTCCACCCGGACTTCGAGACCAACGGCCGGGTCTTCATCTACTACACCGACCTGGCGTTCGACGCCGTGGTGATGGAGTACCGGGTGAATTCCAGCGGGGTGGCCGATCCCACGAGCGAGACACTGATTCTCAAGGTGGACCGCCTCGCGGAAGGCGAGCACCGCCACAACGCCGGGATGCTCCAGTTCGGGCCTGATGGCTACCTGTGGATCGCCTCCGGCGACAACGGCGAGTTCAGCATCAACCCGCAGGACCCGAGCACCCTGAAGGGCGGAATCCTCCGGATCGATGTCGACACTGCGACTCCCTACACCACACCGCCGGACAACCCGTTCCCTTCGGGTGAGGAGATGTGGGCGATCGGGCTCCGCAATCCATGGCGGTTCGACATCGATCCGATCGACGGGCTCATCTACATCGGTGACGTCGGGCAGTCGACCTGGGAGGAGATCAACGTCGTGCCGCTCGCCAACGAGGGATACAACTTCGGCTGGCCTCAGATGGAGGGTGAGCGCTGCTGGAACCCGGCGACCGGATGCCAGATGGAGGGCATGGAGCTGCCCGCGGTGGCCTACAACCACGCCGACGGCGGCCACTGCTCGGTCACCGGGGGATACGTCTACCGGGGGTTGGAGATGCCGGAGTTGTACGGCCACTACTTCTTCAGCGACTGGTGCACCGGGTTCATCCGATCGTTCAGGTACGAGAACGGCGAAGCCGGCGAGGTCACCGACTGGGGGCTTGCGGACGTCGGGCAGATCACGTCCTTCGGCGAGGACCACGACGGCGAACTGCTCGTCACCACCTACGGCGGGACGCTCTACCGGATCGTCCCGGTGCGCTGACAGCGGGCAGAGGCATTCGCCGTCTGCCGTCTGCCGGCTGCCGGCTGCCGTCAGCCTTCCGCCTGCCAGGCCCACCAGCCCAGCTTGGGCCTGCGATTGCGATCGACGAGGCCCATCGAGGCGAAGGGCCCGAATGTCTGCTGGTCGTAGAGGAACGACCAGATGTAGAACGCCACATCGGTGTCCGTGATCAGCTCGGTGAAGCGCTCCACGTAGGCCGCTTGCTTCTCCTGCGTCCCGGAGAACTCGGCGAAGTCGCCGTCCGACTGCCATCCCATCTCGGTGAATGCGATCGGCCGCCCGCCGGTGTGCTCGGCGAGGCGTGAGTAATAGTCCTCGGGGAGATCGTCGGGGTGGGAGAACACCAGACCGGGGTACGTCGTGAAACCGATGATGTCGGCATCGGGGAACCGCTCGATCAGCTCCCAATGCGCCTGGGAGGGATCGTTGTCACCGCCGAAGAGCCCCCCGTTCATGCCCGAGAGCCGCTCGAGCTGGAACACGGTGAACATCCTGGTCTCGGGAGAAACGGCGTCGACGGCCGCAGCGACGGCGGCAAACAGGTCGACGAACCTGTCGAAGTCCTCGGGATGGGTGCGCCACTGGGTATCCACCTCCACGCCCAGGCCGAGATACGGCGGCCGACGGTTGGCCGCGTAGGAACTGGCCGCCGCGACATAACGGTCGAAGGTCGCGTCGTCGAGGGGCCGTAGAAGTGTCCCGTCGTCCACGTCGAAGATGCCGGCGACGCTCAGCGGAAAGTACCCGTACTGCTCGGCGAGCGAGTCGACGACGGCGAGGCCGGATCCTTCGTTCCCTTCCCATTCGAGGATGTCGCCGACGCGGGCGATGGCATCGGCGTTGAGCGACGCCGTCTCGAGGAACTCCACCAGGCTGTCGCCTTCGTAGTCGACCGGGGAGAGGCTGAAGCCGCGGAAGGGCTCCTCGGGCGCGAGGGGACTCGTCGACGGCGTGGTCGGCCTCGGGCTGGTCGTCCCCGGAGGAGCCGTGGTCGAACCGGCGTCGTCGTCGGAGCACGCCCCTACAAGGAGCAGCAGGGCTGCGATGACCGCGGCGAATCGAACGGTGGCACGTCGCATGAGCGGGTCGACCTTAGAGGATGCGCCACGCAACCTGAGTCAGCGGCTCAGAAGCTCGTGCGCCCTCCTGAAATGCGCCAGACCCTCCACTTGCTTTATGAAGCCCGGGGTCTTCTTGAAGCGCCCTGCGATGGCCGTGTGGCTCTCACCCTTCCCACGGAGGGAGAGGATCCTGTCTTCGAGTGCCCGCGGCTTGCGATTCGGTGGCGGCCCGCTTCGAGGAATCGAGGTCCACTCGATGATGCGCCCGATGTGCCCAGGGCTCCTCTTGAACGCGGATGCGATCTGATCGACGCTGACGCCCGAAGCTCGCATCGCGAGGACACGACGCTCGACCGGTCGCAGATGATCGTTCATTGGCTCCTCCTTCCTCACACCGTAGCGGGACGCGATCACATGGAGAGGGCTGCCACCAATGCGTCGATCTCGTCGGTGCCGATGCGAAACACCCTTCCTGACTCGAGCTGGAGCTCCACGGCGTCGAGACCCCAGACGTTCCAGAGGGTTCCGCCGGGGATGACACGGATCCCGAGGCCGTACCACCACTTGTTGCGGACCGCCCTGACCGCGGTCACCTCTCGGCGCGAGATCGCCCTCCGTGGCCAGCCCCGCCCGAAGTACGCCCGGACCTGATCCCCGTCGACGATCACCGTGAGCGTGCTGAACGTGGCCACGATCCACGCCATCCCGACCGCGAACACTGTCATCAACAGCCACACCCAGACCGGGGCCCCGTCGAAGAGCATGGCGATCAGCACGATCATGAGGATCGGCACGACCAGCCAGTGCAGCAGGAAGGAACGCTGGGTGTGCTGATAGCGCATCACCCGACGGCCCGGCGGAGCCGGTCCTGGAACCAGCCGAGCGCTCCTTCGTGCTTGGCGCTCAAGGGGCCCGATTCGTAGACCCCGGCGTCGAGGTTCCGCTGAACCGCCTCGCAGATGGCCTGATCCTGGTCGAGCGTGATCCCCGACAGCTTCACGGCCTCCTCGGTCGCGGCGTCGTCGGGGTCACGGAAGAAGTACTCGTAGACGACCAGCGTGCGATGCGGGCCGTCGGGAAGAATGCGCTCGACATTCATCCCGTCGCGATACACGTTGAGGGCGAGGTTCGGGTAACGGAACAGCCACCGTCCGGCGTTGGCGGCCCCGTCGCGAAAGGGCGCGGAGTGGAGGCAGAAGCCGTCCCGCTCGAAGACGTCCACCCGGTAGCGCTTCACATCGATCTCGCGGGTCAACTCGGGATGGACCAATGGGATGTGATAGCCCTCGAGGTAGTTGTCGGCGTAGGTCTTCCAGTTGCACGCCAGGACCCGGGTCGTTTCGTGGGTGAACTGGAACTCCTCCATCGGGAACTCGTCACACTGGGCGGCGAACTCCCCCAGTCCCTCGACGAGGGGAGGAGCGTCGGTGTCGAGGCAGACCCACACCAGGTTCCGCCAGCGCTCGACCCGGATCGGTGGGAGGCCAAGACCCTCCGGCGGTGCGACCTCGCCGAAGTCGCGTGCGTTCATGAGGGAGCCGTCCCAGTCGTAGGCCCACCCGTGATACCGGCAGACCAGGTTGCCGATCGATCCGTGCCCGTCGGCAACCATCGGACCGGCGCGGTGGGCGCAGACGTTGTGGAAGCCCCGCAGGGCCCCGTCGGGGCCGGCCACCACGAAGATCGGCCATCCGGCCATGGCGCGGGCGACATACCGGCCCGGCGCCGACAGGCGAGCGGCTGGGGCGAACACCAGCCACTCGCGAGCCCAGACCGCGGTGCGTTCACGCCGATGCACATCTGGGTCGCCGTACCACGAGGCGGGAAGGGCGAACATGTCGCCCTCAGTCTCGCCGATTCGACGCTGCCGGGGTCTCTGAAGGGTCAGCCGGTGCCGGCGTCCGCCGAGTTGCCCGACAGCTCGGACACGATCCGGTCGACGAAGTCCTTCACGCTGCACTCCGCAAACCGATGGAGGACGGCCTTGTCGAGCACCTCGCCGACCAGGCCGAGTGGCGGCTTGTACGTGCCCCGAAAGGTGATCTGGGTGAGCTCGGGGCCGATGGCGGCGACATTCAGATCCGCAGTCATCGTCGGGAACAGACTGGGTGTGCCCGTCGCCCACCACGACAACGGCACCGACGTCGCGTCGGGGCTGTGGACGGGGGCACCCAACTCCAGCACCACGGTCTTGGCGACGGAACCGGGACCGCTGAGTCGCGCCATCAGCGCCTCGCCGTTCCGGTAGGCGACCGCGGCCGTGCTGGACAGGCCATTGCCCATCGCGATGAGATCGCGTGACACCTCGGCAAATGGCCTATCGACCAGCCCGTAGTACTGGATGAACATGCGAGAAGTCCAATCCACCCCCCGACCCGCCGATAGGGCCGTTCGACCGTTGGCGGTCGACACGACGACGGTTCGGGTCGGTTGCGGGCCACAGGACCCGGCGAGAATGGCCGTTCGGCCCCCGGCGAGGTGCCCTCCTCTCGGAGGAGAGCGATCGGCCGGCGCCCCGCAGACGGGTGCCGGACTTCGGCGGGCTATGTGACGTCTCGGTCGCGGAACCCGATCACCCCCACGGTGGTGAGGGCAGCAGCAACCCCTGTGAGTGCAAGGACCGGCAGCCACTCGAATCCGGCGGCGGGCAGGCCGGGGACGTGGGTGAACGGCGAGAGGTCGAGAAACCACTGCCCCAGATCGAGGATCGCTCCGAGCAGGCTCACGAAGATCACGGCGCCGTAGATCCCCCACACCGACGAGTTCATGAGCGGGGCCAGCCCGAACATCGCCAACCCGATGGCCACCAGTACCCACACCGCAGGGACCTGGACCAGCGCCGCGGCGAGGTTCCTCGCGACCTGGCCACCGACATCGCCCGACGCGGCACCGTAGGTGAGCCCGATCGCCGCGCCCGCGGTGCCGAGCACCACGATTGGCCCTGCGAATGCAAAGACCAGGTGCCCTCCCATCCAGCGGACTCGCTCGACAGCGGTGGCAAGCACCGGCTCGGCGCGCTGGGACTCCTCCTCGACCCGGGGACGCAGGGCAGCCTGGATGGCATACGCCGCACCGATGAGTCCGAGTACCCCCATCACGGCAGCGAGGTAGAGGTCGATGATCTGCGCCTCGACCCCTCCCATGCGCTCGAAGATGTCGCGTAGCTCCGGGTTGTCGCGAAGGAGGTCGCCGACACCTTCGGCGACGCTCCCGTACACCGCACCGAGGACGGCGAATCCCGCCGCCCATCCGAAGAGGAGCCCGCGGTGAATCCTCCAGGCCAACCCGAACGGGCTTCCGAGCCGGGGGGAGGCGACCGCCGGCCCGGGTCGCTGCTCCAGGACACCACTCCCGACGTCACGGCGCGCCGAGAGGGCCACCGCCGACCACACCAGCGCCAGGGCCAGCGCCAGCAGCGGCAGGGCGATCCACCACTGCTCCCCGGCGTACGGACGAAGCCGCTGCGCCCAGGCAAATGGCGATGTCACCAGCAACCACCCGGCGTCACCGGCGTCTCCTGCGGCCCGGGTCACGTATGCCAACCCGAGCGCGCTCAGCGCGATCCCGCGCGCCGCTCCGGCGTTTGCAGTGAGCTGCGCGGCAAGGGCCCCGACCCCGGCGAACACGACTCCAGAGAGGGCGAACGCCGTGCCGAACGCCACAGAACCGGCGACTGGTTGGCCCAGCCCGATCAGGCCGATCGTGGATACGAGCCCCACTGCGAGGTCGACGCCGACGATCACCAGCAATGCCGCAGCCAACGGGGCATGACGCCCGACGACTGCTGCACCGATCAGTTCTCTGCGGCCGGTCTCCTCTTCGACGCGGGTGTGGCGGATCACGGTGAGCAGGCTCACGACACCGATCACGATGAAGACGATCGAGAGTCGCCACGCGGTCAGCGATCCCAGGTTGGGGCGGAACACCGGCCCGAACATCGCCAGGAAGGCGGGATTGCTCCCGAATCCCCGAGCCGCCGTCTCGATCTGTGCCTCGGAGGGGTAGAGCTCCCGGAAGGCCGAGAGCGTGATCATCGGCAGGACCGCCAGCCATACCGCCCACAGCGGCAGCACGATGCGGTCCCGCCTCAGGATGAACCGGGCGATGGCGACGGTGCCGGTGAGTCGCTTCATCCGGTGCCGGCGTCCGTTCGGTAGTGACGGAGGAACAGCTCCTCGAGCGTCGGGGGTTGGGCGACGATGTTCCGCACGCCGGCGGCGGCAAGCCGCCGCAGCACCTCGTCCATGGCATCCGGTTCCACGGTGAACCGGGCGCTGCTTCCTTCCATCTCGAGGTCATGCACACCGGCCATGGCTTGCAGGTCGACACTGCGTGACAGCTCCACGTCGACCGAAGTCCGGGTGAGGTGCCGCAACTCGGCGAGACTGCCGCTTTCGACGACCCTGCCGGCCCGAATGATGCTCACCCGGTCACACAGCGCCTCCACTTCCGAGAGGATGTGGCTGGCGAGGAGAACGGTTCGCCCGTTGTGCGACTCCGTTGTGATCACATCCCGGAAGCTCGCCTCCATCAGGGGGTCCAGGCCGGCCGTCGGCTCGTCGAGCAGCAGCAACTCGACATCCGTGGACAGCGCCGCCACCAATGCCACCTTCTGACGATTGCCCTTCGAATAGGTGCGGCACTTCTTGGTCGGGTCCAAGTCGAACCGGTCGAGCAGCGATGCCCGCCGGTCCGGATCGAGACCGCCACGCAGACGACCCAGGAGGTCGATCACCTCACCTCCGGTGAGGTTGGGCCAGAGGGTGACGTCGCCGGGCACATAGGCCAGCCGCCGGTGGAGGCGGACCGCGTCCTCCCAGGGGTCGCCACCCAGCAGGATCGCCGTGCCGGCGTCGGCCCGGAGCAGCCCCAGGAGGATCCGGAGCGTGGTCGTCTTGCCGGCCCCGTTGGGACCCAGGAACCCGTGGATCTCGCCGGTCTCGACCGTCATGTCGAGACCGTCGAGCGCTCTGACGGTGCCGAAGTCCTTGATCAGCCCGGTGATCGAGATCGCAGCAGTCATGTCGATGAGACTACGACGACTCGGGTTCCGGGCGAACCGGGCATTCGGCCCGCTCAGCCGCGCAGGTTGGCCCTGGTGGAGCGACGGGACCGATGCCCTGAACTCACCCACCGAGCAGGCATCGAGCCTGCATCGATGCGACTAGATCTGCTGAAGGTCGTGGGCGTCCCAGTGGGAGGCGGGCTCGCGATCCTGGTCGGAGATGGGCATGCGAATGCCGGTGGACCCCGGTGTCCGGTGCCCGGAGTCTCTGGTGTGCGCTGGGGGCGATCAGGAGGATCGATGCCGTGGCCGAGCCGAAGAACGCCACGTAGTAGGCGGCAAACCCTTCAGGAAAGGGTGGAGAGCGCCCTCTCGAGCCGGGTCCGGGCATCTTCGGCGAGATCTTGCAGACGCTGGTTGCCGGTGACGTCCGACATGATCGCGGGGTCGAACGCCGCGACGACGGTTCTGTCGTCCTCTTCGTAGACGACGACATTGCACGGTAGGAGCACACCGATGTCCGGCTCGCGCCGTAGAGCCTGATCTGCGAGACCCGGGTTGCAGGCGCCGAGGATCCGGTAGGGCCCTCTCTCGACCCCGAGCTTCTCGTGCAGGGTGGCGGCGACATCGATCTCGGTGAGCACGCCGAACCCTTCGGCAGCCAGCGCTGCACGGATGCTCGTCTCGGCCTCCTTCGGCGATAGGTCGGTCACGATGCGAAGGCGGTAGGCCATGAGTCGTCTCTCCTCTCGGGTGAGACGATTGTCCCATCCCGGAGACCCCTGTCATCTGTCACAGGTTCGGCGTATGTTGTCGAACATATGTTCGATGATGGGTACGAGGCGATTCCTCCCCTCGAGGACCTCGAGCCGGGGCCGGTGCTCTCCGCCTTGCTGGCGTCGCTGGACCCCGACCGGGTGTCTCCGCATGATCAGGTGAGGGTGGTCCGGGCGCAGCAGCGGATGGCGTCGCATCATCAGGCCCAGATGTATGCCGCGGTGGCTGCGATCGCGGATCACATGGACACCGAGCCGTTCTCCGACGACCCCGAGTTGGCGTGGGAGGCGTCGGCGACGGAGATTCGCGCCGCCCTGCGCCTGACCCGCCGTTCCGCCGAGGGGATGCTGGATGTGGCGTTGGGGCTTCGGCGGCGTCTCCCCCGGGTGTGGCGGGCGCTGTCCCGGGGCCGGATCGACCTCTCCCGGGCCCGGGTGATCCTCACCGGCACCACCCACCTCGACGACGTGACCGCAACGGTGGTGGCCCGCACGGTGCTCGCCGACGCTCCCCGGCTCACCACCGGAGAGTTGTCCGCCCGGATCAGACGCCTCTCCATCGAGGTCGAACCCGAATCCGCCAAGAAGGCCTACGAGGACTCTGTGGAGGACCGTCGGGTGGTGGTCGAAGCCAACCCCGAGGGCACCGCCAACCTCCTCGGCCTCAACCTCCCCCCACACCAGGTGATGGCGATCCGCAGACGGATCGACCGGCTCGCCAAAACCCTCAGACGAGCCGGCGATCCCCTATCGATCGACCAGATCCGCGCCGACGTCTACCTCGACCTCCTCACCGGACGTCACCGAGACGCCAAAGGGGGAATGGTGGATCTCCACGTCGATCTCGCCACCCTCACCGAGCTCACCGAGACCCCCGGCGAGCTGGCCGGCTACGGGCCCGTCGTCGCCGACATCGCCCGCCAGATCGCCGAAGCCCAGGCCAACGGTGAATGGCGCTACACGATCTTCGACCCCGAGACCGGGCTCCCCGTCCACAGCGGCACCACCACCAAACGACGCCACACCGCCTCGCAGCGCCGCTCGGTCCAGACCCGAGAACGCGTCTGCTATTTCCCCGGATGCCGCACCCCTGCCACCGAATGCGACCTCGACCACCGCGTACCGTGGTCCCGACGCCGACAAACCTCCGCCGGGGGCAGCGACCCAGGATGCCGCCACGACCACCTCACGGTCAGACACGCCATCGGATGGAGACACCAGATCCTCCCCAACGGCGACCACCTCTGGACCAGCCCCCTCGGCCACCACTACACAAAGAGCGGACGACCCCCCTGACTCGACGGGCGAACTCTGCCCTGAGAACACCCATATATCGAAGGAGCAGCCATGGACCTCGAGGCCTGGTACGACCAGGAAGACGCAAGGATCACAGCCACCATCCGCCGGGTCGGCTGGGTCATCAACTACATCGGCGGTGACAGTTGCCGGCGCCCCGGGTGCGATTCACCGCCCCACGAAGGCCCGCCCTTTGCGTACACGATCGGCATGTTCGGCATGGGACATCCCGAACTGCTCATGCTGGGTGTCGATCCGGCCACCGCCAACGGCGTACTCAACACGCTGGGCACTCGTATCAAGCACGAGGGTGTGGATCTCATGCCGGGCGAGATCCTCGAACTCGACCAATGGACCCGCCGGGTGATCCCCGAGCAGGTGCCCAACCCCGGGGACATCGTGCTGTGGGCCAACGATTATTACCGACGCCCTCCGGAACACTCGGTGCCGGTGCTCCAACTCACCTACGACGACGACGCGGGGAGGTTCCCCTGGGATGAGGGGTACGCCGACCCCGAGATGCAGCCGAGGCCGGGCACGTTCGCCGCGTGACCGGCGACCAAGGCCCCGAGACCGCCGGCCATCCCGGGGCCGGAATCCCCATACGCTCAGCAGACGTCGTCGTTGGCGGCGCCAAAGCCCCCGTCACCAAAGCCCAGGGAGGCACTCCCGGTTCCACTTGGAATCAGGCCGCTGATCGGCCCGCCATTTGCCACGTCGGCCGGGCCGCCGTCGGTGGCGTTGGCGCCCGTGATGGAGTTGTCGACCTTGCAGCCGAGCTCCAGCAGCGGCGTGATGCCGTGGACATGACCCAAGGCCGCCGACGACGTGCCGACGACCAGGGCGCCGGCAAGCAGCACGGCCAGCACGATCCTTCTCATCGACTTCCCCTCTGTCGCGTACCCATGAGTACGGGGTTCGGTGCCGAATGGGTTCATACGACCTCGAACGAGCAACGCCGAAACCCATAGGCTCAGGCCAGTGGAGGTCTCCAACCCCGATCGGGTCGTCTTTCCGGACGATGGCATCACCAAGGGCGAGGTGGTGGCCTACTACGAGACGGTCGCGGATCGCCTGCTTCCATTCATCTCGGGGCGCGCCCTCACCGTCGAGCGCTTCCCACGGGGCATCGGCGAGAACGGCTTCATGCAGAAGAACGCTCCGGATCACTATCCGAAGGACCTGATCGGTCGCCACGAGGTCGTGAAGTCGGAGGGCGGGACGACGACCTATCCGGTCGTCGATTCGGTCGAGGCGATCGTCTTCTTCGCCAACCTCGGCGTCATCACATTTCACGTGCCTCCGGTGCGCGTCGAGGACGAGTCGCATCCGGATTGGGTGATCTGGGACCTGGATCCCCCGCCCGGCGAGGTCGAAGTCGTGCGGCAGGCTGCTGAGCGAATGCGCTCCTTCCTCGGCGGGATCGGAATCCCCACGCTGCTGCTCACCAGCGGCTCCAACGGCTACCACCTGCGGGCGCGCGTCGAAGGCAGCCTTGTCGCCAGGAAGGTCGAGCGGTTGGCACGCGGGTCCGCAGTCCTCGCCGCCAACGCCTACGAGGACCTTCTCACGGTGGCATTTCGCAAGGCAGATCGTGGATCCCGCGTGTTCGTCGACTGGATGAGGAACACGCCGGTGGCCACATCGGTGGCCCCCTGGTCACTCCGAGCACGTCCGGGTGCGCCCCTCGCTGCACCCCTGGCGTGGGAAGAGTTGTCGACGATCGAGCCCGGCGGCATCACGATGGGATCGGTCGGTGGGCGGCTCGAATCCGATCCGTGGGCCAACGCTCCCGTACTCGATCCGATCCCGGCTGCCGAGACGGTGGACGCGGCTCTCGCCGATGCCGGGATCGAGTTGGAGCCCTTCGACCGGTTTCGCCCCTCGTGACCGACTCAGTTCACGAAGTCCTCGAGCCTGATGCCGATCGACATGTCGTCGACTATCTCACGGTCGCCCAGCGGTGCGGGCAGCATCACGGTGAAGGGGGTCTCCGGATTGCCCGGGCATGAGTGAGTGTCCCCGGGGGGCGGCTCGGCGGCGAACGCCAGCCTCACCTCGGTGCCCGTCATCACGACCTGGGGACCGATCAGACGATCACCGATCTCGCGACCGTCGACGCACTCCCGCTCGGTTATGAGCACGTACAACTCCGTCGCATCCGGTTCCGGCTCGGGCTTCGACGGGTCGAGACGCCAGCCCACGGTGTTCAGACCGGCCGGAATGGCGTACTGGAGGTCACAGACGCTGCCACTGATCGACGATCCCCCCCACCTCCACCCTTCATCCTCCCGGGTGAGCCACATGTACGCGAGGGTTCCGTCCGCGGCCGGCGCGACCAGGGTTGCCTGCTCGCCGGTCTGATGGAGCAACTGCCATCCCTCCTGCGGCCAGTATCGACCCTCGGCGCTGTCGAGGAACGGCTCGATGGCAGCGAGCATGCCCTCCGGGTCGGACGTCGGGATCATCTCGATGTCGTAGATGGCGCCCAGCGGGAACGCCGGGCCGTTGGGGCATGTGACCATGAGATCCGAGGGATACTCCCCGTTCTCGTCGGGGGGGACTATCACATCCAATTCCCCCGCCGCGATGACCGGGGCGGTGGTCGAGGTCGTCGATCCGAGAGTCGAGGTCGGCGCCGCGGTGCTCGTCGTCGACCCGGGCCAGGAGGTCGGTGACGTCGCCTCATCCGGGGTCGCACATGCGGGGATCACCAGGCTCGCTGCCACCAGCGAGATCACCATTCTCGGGGCCTTCATGGTGATCCGACGTTCCCGCGGGATCGTCGGGTTCCCGGTCGTGCCGGATGCTGCTCGCGATGCCGGGATTCCGAGACATCGCGACGCTGCCCGCCACAGCCCTTAAGGTCGCAGGGTGACCGTCCTCAAGTCCATAGCCCTCTTCGTCATGGCAGCGATCGCCGAGATCGGCGGCGCGTATCTGATCTGGCAGGGCGTTCGAGAGAAACGCGGCCTCGTGTTCGTCGGTGCCGGTGTCGCAGCCCTTGGCCTGTACGGCTTCTTCGCAACCTTTCAGCCCAGCCCCCATTTCGGCCGAATCCTGGCGGCCTACGGAGGTGTGTTCGTGGCGGGATCGCTCGCCTGGGGCATCGCCTTCGACGGATTCCGCCCGGACCGCTACGACATCATGGGAGCGGCCATCTGCGTCATCGGCGTCGCCGTGATCATGTACGCGCCGAGGCCGGGCCCGTGACCGAGCACGTCGCTCTCCTCCGCGGGATCAACGTCGGCGGCAGGAACCGGATCCGGATGGCCGACCTCAGGGAGGCATTCACCGAGGGCGGGTACGCCGATGTCGCCACCTACATCGCCAGCGGCAACGTGCTCTTCAGCTCCGGCGAAGATCGAGGCACCCTGGAGTCGGGCATCGAGACGATGCTCGAGGATCGTTACGGAACCCCGATCATCACGGTGGTCCGCACCCACGACGAGTTGCGAGAGATCGTCGACGAAGCACCCACCGACGGCTTCGGCGACGACGCGCATCACTCCGACGTGGTGTTCCTCAAGGATCCGCTGAACCCGGCCGGGGCGATGGACGCCGTCGACCTGAGGGAGGGAGTCGACCAGGTGTGGCCGGGCACCGGCGTCCTCTACTTCGCCCGCCTCAGCTCCCGTCGCACCCAGAGCAAGATGAGCAAGATCGTGGGAAAGCCCGAGTATCAGATGATGACCATCCGCAACTGGTCGACGACCACGAGACTTCTCGCGCTCCTCGACGAGCGTGCCTGAAGGCCCTCAGCGGACGGCCTTCTTGACGAGCGAGGCGATCTTCTTCTCGACCTTGTCGTTCAACTCCTTCAAGGCGAACGAAGTGGGCCACATGGCGCCCTGGTCGAGCTTGGCGGTGTCGTTGAATCCCAGCGTCGCGTACCGAGCGTCGAACTTGGCGGCGCTCTGGAAGAAGCAGACCACCTTGCCGTCCCTGGCGTAGGCGGGCATCCCGTACCAGGTCTTCGGCTTCAGGTCGGGGGCAGCGCCCGTGACGATCTCATGGATCCTCTTCGCCATGTCGCGATCCGCTTTCGGCATCTCGGCGATCTTGGCGAGCAGGTCGGCCTCTCCGGCGCTCTTGCCACTCGCCTCTCGGGCGCGCTCCTCCATCGTCTCCTTCATGGCGGCCTTTTCGGCTGCTGTGAGGCCAGAGGGCTTCTTGCGGGCCATCGTTCCTCCTGTGTGCGACGCGCGCCACGCTACCGGTGCATCAGGGTTGGCCCCGATGCCGGAACGAACCCACTGCCCGGGCCCTGTCGGCGATCGCCGCGACCCATGGCGCGCAGCCTGACCGAAGCGCAGCACAAGAGGTGCAACTGGCCATCGCCTCCACGCCGGACCTGAGCGACGTCGGCTTCTGGCGCGCCGTGCTCGGCTACGAGCCGGCCGCCGACGACAGCGCCGTCGACCCACTCGGCCACGGCTCCACTGTCTGGATGCAGGACCTGGACCCTCACGGACTCGATCAGGGCTCCAGGACCAGCCCGATGTCCCACTTCAGGTCGTTCTCGCCTGGACCCAGGGTGGTCGGCATCGTGACCCCCTCTTCGTCGGCGTCGGAGTCCTTCTCTTCGTCGAGCCCCTCGTCCTGAAGGGTCGGCGCGAAGCCTTCTGGGATGTCGATCTCGATGTGATAGACGCCCGGTCGGAGGTTCGAGAACAGATACTCCCCGTTGGCATCGGTGACGGTGGACCGCACCTGGGTGCCGCCGCTGTTGAACAGCCTCACGGTGACGCCGGCCACACCCGGCTCCCCCTCGTCCTGGATCCCATCGCCGTCGAGGTCCTCCCAGAGCAGATCGCCGATGGATGCAGGAAGCGTCAGGCCCGCATCCCAGCGCAGATCGTTCTCGTTGGAGTCGAGGGCGGTCGCCGCCATGACACCGCTCGAATCCATGTCGGAGTCGCTGCTGTCGTCGGAGCCCTGATCCCGCAGTGACGCCACGAAACCACCCGGGATGACCACTTCGACGTGGTACGCACCCGGCGTCAGGTTCTCGAAGGAGTACTCACCGGCCCCGTTGGTGACCGTCGATCCCACCTCGACGCCGGCGCCGTCGAAGAGCCTCACCGTGACGCCGGCGACACCCGGCTCTCCCGCATCCTGGATCCCGTCGGCGTCGAGGTCGTTCCATACGCGGTCACCGATCGAAGCGCGCCGGTAGAGGCCCGCATCCCACTTCGGGTCGTGCTCTCGCGGATCCAGGGTGGTCCGCGCCATGACGCCCGAGGAGTCGATGTCCGAGTCCTTCGCCTCGTCGGGTCCCTGATCCTGCGGCGATGCCAGGAAGCCGGAGGGGATGTCGATCTCGACGTGATAGTCGCCGTACCAGAGGTTCCGGAACTCGTACCTGCCGTCGCCGTCGGTGACGTCGGTGCCTATCTGCCGGTCGGTGCCGTCGTACAACCGCACCGTGACTCCGGAGATCCCCGGCTCATTCGGATCCTGGACGCCGTTCGCGTTCAGGTCCTCCCATACCCGGTCTCCGATGGCCGGGACCCAGGTGGGGTCACCGGGACCGATCACCGCGACGTGGATGTGGTCCTGGTGGACGGTGTTGGCGAACGATCGGGTCGGCCCGCCATCCGTGTCCCACGGGCTGCCCACCTGGACCATGCGGGGGTCCTCCCACAAGCGCTGGACCAGGGCCCGCGTGGTGGAGTTCGCTCCCCTGTCGTCGATCACCTGCCGGTCACCCACGCGGTTGATGTCGATGGCCCTGCCTCCGGTGTGATGACTCACCCGATTCGTCTCGAACACGTGGTACGGGTGACCGGTGGCCATCACGGTGATTCCATACGGGGTGATGTCGGCGATGTCCAGCATCACATCGAGCAAGACGGGCGAGATGAGCCCCTCGAGGATGTCGAGACGAGCGGAGTCGGGCATCTCGATTCGGGGATCGGCGGCGACGGCGTGGGCGAGCTGGAGATCCTCGATGGAGGCGAACACACCGCCGGCCGACGCCAGCTGGTCGAACTCCCAGTCGCCCTCTTCCTTGATGAGGCGGATGTCCAGGGTCCGCACCAGGGTGAACTGCGGGTCGGCGCCGAATCCGACGGTCTGGCGGGTGACCACCATCACCGACACCTTTTCGTCCGTCAGGCCCCCCAGCTGCGGATAGAGGACCTGGCCGCGAGACCACCGACCGAGATGGGTCAGGGGCCCGCCGGCCTCGGTGAGAGCCTCCACACCCTCAGATCCGGCGATGTCGAAGAACCGGGCGATCGGGTCGTCGGACTCCTCATAGGTCGTCAGCGCATAGGCGATGTCGGAGGCGAGTTGCTTGGCCTCGACCTCGACCTCCCCCTCCGGGACGATGTAGCGGGGCTCGCGCGGCGGTGCCACCGGCCCGGTGGTCGTGGGTGCGGTCGTGGAGGTGGCTCCCGTGGTCGCCGTGCTGCTCGGGACGGACGTGGACGAGTTCGTGGGTGCGCTGGTGTCGCCGCTCGCCCCGGGACCCGGTGACGATCCCGAGACGAGAAGCACGATGGCGATCAGGCCGGCGACCCCTGCTGCTGCGAATACCCACGGTCGACGCACGGAACTCCCTCGGTGAACCTCGACGGCTCTCGAACGATGAAGTATGCCCGCTACCGACGATTAGCGAATTTCGCGACCCTCAGGTGTTCGTCGAGCCTCCTGGCATCGACGCGCCAGATGGGATCGGCCCCGTGACAGGGTCACCGATCGGGACCACGAGCGCGTCGCCGGAGCCGCGGTAGGAACCGGCCAGTGGATGCTGCATAGGACCGGTACTCCTCCGCGAGGCCCTCGGGCGAGCCGAGCAGCGCCTCCTCGGCAGACGCCCACCAGGAATGGGCGAGCGTCGACACGGCCGCGATGCCCAGCAGCAGGTAGCTCCGGAAGACGAAGGTGGTGCCCACCGCGATCGCGATCATGGCTGTGTAGATCGGGTGCCGCACATACCGATAGGGCCCTGTTCGCACCAGCCGGTGGCCCACCGTGACCCCGCTCACCGCTCCATAGCCGCCGATGGCTCGCGCCGCCCACAGCCCGACGCCGAGGCCCGCCGCCCACAGAACCATGCCTGCCCCCTGGAGGGCCAGGTCGAACCCGGTCGACCAGTTCAGCCATCCCTCGTAGAACCAGCCCGGAGCCACCGCGACCAGCAATGGATAGGCGAACGGAACCATTTGCGCCACATCGCCGCCCCGCCCGATCAGGGGGAGGGGATTCACCCGGGCCCGCAGCTCGACGCCACGCCCCGAGCGCTCCCATCGCCACCACACTGCCAACACGGCAGCGTTGATCACCGTCACGGTGGCGGCCAACAGCCTCATGCTCGAGTCACGTCCCGTTGACGATGCGCCGAACGATACCGAGGGCGAGATGGGCAACCCACCCGTCGCTGCACCGTCAGCGCATGGGCGCTACACCGCGAAGTACGGCGCGTGTCGGGGGCGCCGACGAGCGACACGATGGTCTCAGAGAAGAGCGAACTGCTCCTCGGTGGGCTCCGCTCAGCAGTACCAGGGCTCCGTCAGGTACGGCACGGTGGCGACCGGGACCGCCTCGTCGAGCGGCGCCGGGCCGCCGGCGCCCGCCTCCTCCCACACCCGGGCGACGACCTCACGCCGGCCGAGACCGCCGCGCCGGCCTTCCGCGACGGCCTCCATCACCCGCTGCTGGAGATCGTCGACCTCCGGATCTGGGTGAGCCCAGGGGTGGGCCAATGCCGCCGCGTCGAACGGACCGACGAGGGCCGCGACGTCATCCAGTTCCAGCAGCCGGGACCTGGCGGTGATCAGGAGTCGGAGCCCGTACTGGACCGGTGAGACCGCATCCACCAGGCCGAGATCGGCAACCCGCTTCAGGAACGCCCGGTACCCGGCCAGGTCGGTCCACGGCGTGAACGCCACGAACGTCGGGTTGAGCGCCAGGCCCGTCGACCTCATCAACGCCACCGCCTCCGCGGCGCCGGCGGCGGTGTGTCCCTTGGCGAGCCGCTCCAGGATCCGGTCGTCGAAGGACTCCACCGCGCTGGTCACCATCACGCACCCGGTGTCCCGGAGCCGCGGCAACAGGTCGCGGTGCTTCAGCAGGTGCTCCACCTTGACGGTCACGTCGTAGGTGACCTCCGGGAACGCCTCGTGGAACGATTCCACCACTCGCATCGCATGGGCGGGGCCGTTGAGGAAGTCGGGGTCACCGAAGGTCATGTGCCGGGCGCCGGCCGCAACCTGGGTGGCCACGTCGGCGAGCACCACGTCAGGAGGGACGATGCGGTAGACGCCGTCGTACACCGGGGTGATCGGGCAGTGGCGGCAGCGGTGCCGGCAGCCTCGGGAGGCCTCGGTGGCCCCCGCCACCCGGGCCGTGCCGTCGACGACCATGCGTGCGTACCGGTCGGGACCGGGTAGGCCAGACCGGTCGGGCACCCGGAAGGCGAGGCGTTCCAGGAGGGTCGATGGGCCGACCGGCACCGGGTCTCCCGCCACCGCGGCGCGACAGACCTCCGCCAACCGCGCCTCGAACTCACCGCCCAGCACCGTGTCGACGCCCAGCGAACGCAGCCTCTCCTCATTGAGCGGGGCGTACAGACCGAACGCCACCACGTGGGCCGAAGTGCTCAGGCGGCGCACCTGCTCCAGCAACGGTTCGGCGAGCCGGGTGGCGGTGTGCATCGGGACGTACACGCCGACCACCCGGGCCTCCCGCACCGGGTCGGGGTCGAGTCGGTGCAGGGCGAGGTCCTGGACGTCCACCGTCAACCCGGCCTCCCGCAGCCAGGCGGCCGGGGACGCCAGGCCGAAGGGCTGCCTGCCCAGTTCGTACGTCGAGAGGAGGACGACGTCCACGGGACCGGAAACCGGACCGTGATCGGGTCGAAGCGTCATACGAAGCGGCACCCTATCGCGGAACCGGAACCGCCCCACGATCCCGTACGACGCGGTCGAGGGACTCGGAGCTCCGCCGCCCCTGGTCCCCTCGATCGGTCGACGGCCACCTGAGACACCCGAACGCCGGTCGGAACGACCCCGATGTCGCGTTGTTGCCGAGCGTTCGGTCGAATTCCTCACAACGTGACGATGACCAGGCAAGAAATGGTGTCATCTGTAAGTCATTGGTAAGCGGGATGCGCGAGACTTCGGGTGCCTCGTGGAGGAGGGTGGCCGATGTCCGCAAGTGGCATCGAGACCCGGGACCGAGCTGGCGCCTACGACGGCTTCGTGTCGTACTCGCATGCCGCCGACGACCTCCTCGCCCCTCGCTTGCAGGCCGGCCTGCAGCGGTTCGCCACACCGTGGTGGAAGCGCCGGGGCCCTGCGGATCTTCCGCGACGAGTTGTCGCGTTCGGTCACCCACCTGTGGGGATCGATCACCCAGGCCATGAGACGAGGTGACTGTGCTGAAAGCGATCGGCAAGCCGGCTCTGAGACATTGACACAAGCAGGTGATAGAGGTGGGCATGACCGACATCGCGACGGACCTGATCGCCCTGACCCGACTCGCCCCTGAACCCCTCCGATCCGAGGATGCCGCCGCTGCTCTGGGTACAGACGTCCTCGCGGTCGAAGTGACCGGTGAGGCCCTGGTCGCCGACGGCGTCCTCGCCTTCGAGGACGGCGGCTTCGTCGTCGGGCCCCGAGCCCAAACGGCCCCCGCCTCTCCGATTCGGGAGACCACTTGGGCCGTCGCCCTCGCCGAAGCCCTCGAAGCCCGGCACGCCGACCCTGGCGAGGTCGGCCTCCTCTACGCCCGCGCCGCCCGCTGGGAGCGGGCGCGTGATCCCCTGGCGGAGGCGGCTCTCCAAACCACGACTGACGGGGA
>DATHSA010000062.1:0-21024 GCA_035464675.1 Acidimicrobiia bacterium | reverse complement strand
GGATGAGGCCCCGCCCGGGTCTGGCCACCACGGCCAGGCATGGGGCAGGGGCCCCATGCTCTGGAGGAGGGCGGGGATGGGGCCCCGCCCGGGTCTGGCCAACACAGAAGGAGGGCCGCCGGAGCGGCCCTCCTTCTGTGTTGGGGCGGGGAAGTTCCTGTCAGTCGTCCCCTCCACCGGCATGCGGGGGCTTGCCTTCGCCGGCCCACTCCGGCTTGCCCTGGCCGGCGTGGTCGGGTCGCCGCGACGCGGACACGATCTGGCCGAGGTTGCGGGGCAGGGACTCGAGGATCTCGAGCTGCTCCGGGGTCAGCGTCTGCTTCAGCTCGCCCCACTCGAAGACGTAGTCGCCGTTCCCGTCGACCTGGAAGCCGGCGAGCAGCGTCTCCACATCCGTTCCGAGAGCGATGGCGTACACCTGCAGCTTGAAGATGGCGCCCGGTCCGATGCCCAGCTCTTGAAGATCGTGAACGGCATCCTCTTCCAGGCCGAACTCCTCGGTGAGGGCATCACCGACGATGGTCGGACCCGAGGTGTGGGCGGCAAACGCCGGAACCGCACCGAGTACCAGCAGTGCGGCGATGGTGGCGATCAGCAGTCGTTGTCTCATGTGGGGTTCGTCTCCGTCTTGCTGGCTGCGTTCTTCTTGATCGTCGGGCCGTACCGGCGACTCGAGGACCATTGATCGAATGATCCTTCCCGGTCGGGCGCCCTTCTACACGAGTGATCGTCCGCCCGCGGAAGATCCATACGGGCTGGTTCAGGTGATCGCCGCGTACAGGTAGGGCAGGGACTCGTCCATCCGGTAGTCGATGCTCGAGTGGTCATCGTCGAATTCGTCGTAACGGTGCCGGATCCCCAGCTCCTCGAGCCGGTTGACGAACCGGCGAGCACCGTGGACGAGGTGGTACTGATCCTTCGTGCCGCAGTCGATGTAGAGACCGTGAAGCGAACGAAGGTTCTCCTGGAACCGCGGGCTCTCCACCATGCGGACCGGATCGTGTTCGAGCCACCTGGCCCAACGATCCCCGTCGAGTTCGGCCGTCTCGAGATCGACCGGCAGCCTGATGCCCCGCGGCGCCGCGGGGTCCGGGTCGTACGACGCCGCCATCGCCAGCATCATGATCACGTGCATCGGATCGCTCTCGGCCTTCTTTTCGGCGAAGAACCAGTCCAGCCACTGCTGGATCCCGCCCTTCTCGGCAACCGCCCGGATCGTCTTGGGGAAGTCGGGCCGGTAGCAGAGGTCGAAGTCCATGTCACCGGAGTGGCATGCCACCGCGCCCCATGCGTCCGCGCGGCGCAGCCCGTGGACGATTGCGCCATAGCCCCCCGACGACTTGCCGAACACGGCCCGGTGGTCCCGACCCGGGCGAATGCGAAAGTCGGCCTCCAGCCGGGGGATCATCTCGTCGATGAGGTAACTCTCCCAATGGCCCATCGCGACCGAGTCGAGATACTGATTCCCGCCGAGCGATGTGAAGCAGTCGGGGAAGGCCATCACCACCGGCCCCATCTTCCCCTCGGCGACCAGGCGGTCGACCCGCTGCGGCACCGACTCGCCGAACGCCCTCCATCCGAGATGTGCCAGACCGCTCCCTGTGAAGCCCGCCAGGTCGACCATCAGCGGATAGTCGTCGTTGGACTCCTCGTATCCCTCGGGGAGATAGACCGCGACGATCCGCCGTACCGGATCCCCGAGCAGGTTCCCGGCCAGCGCTTCGGAATCTATGGCCACTTCGACGAGGTGGCCGCGGGGACGTTGGAAATTATGGCTCGGCATGCAACCATGATCGTCGCCCACTGCCCCCCGCCGCCACCGTGCCCACGGGAAACCGTGAACTCAGAACCAGATCGGATCCGATGTACTGTCCCCATGACCGTTGGAGGACGATGAGGACGACTTGCCGGAACCTCGGCGCCGCCGTCGCATCACTGCTGCTTCTCGGTGCGCTCGCCGCGCCGGCAGCGACCGCAGCCGAACTGGCCCCGGTCAACGGTTTCGATCCGCTCGTGCAACTGGTGCCCGGCGACACCGGCGACGCCGTGGCGCTGCTACAGAAGCGCCTCGCCGACGCCGGCTTCTATCGCCGACCGGTCGACGGCGAGTACGGGCACGAGACCGAGATGGCCGTGCTCGCCTTCCACAAGTACCTCGATCTGGAACGCACCACCACATGGAACAGTCTCGACTGGATCCGGATCGCGCTCCTTCCGGATGCTGGTCTGCCCATTCGTCTCGATGAGCCAGATCGGGTCGAGGTCGACATCGGGCGCCAGCTGGTCTTCGTGATACGCCGTCACGAGGTTGTCGGCGTGCTCCACTCCTCGACCGGCGGCTCCTACACCTACTACAGCCCTCGTCAGGATGCGTATGTGCGGGCGGGCACACCGCGGGGGGATTTCACCCTCAACTGGCGCCAGTACGGATGGGTGTGTGATCAGGCGACAGGCTGGTGTGTCTACAAGTACTGGGAGTTCACCCCGTTCTACGGGATCCACGGATACCTGTCGGTCCCGGCGTACCCGGCGTCCCATGGCTGCGTGCGTGTCAACGTCTGGGATTCGGACTGGCTCGACGACCAGTTGTTCATCGGCATGCCCGTACATGTCTGGGACGTGCCGCCCGAGTTGCCGCCACCGGAGCACGATCCGGCGTACGAGCCCGACCTCGTCGGCGAGCCCTTCTAGCGACCGTCTCCAAAGGGACGCCAGGACGCCCTCTGCAACGACCGATCCCCGACAACCGAAGACCGCCATTACCCTCCCCGCGCAATCTCCGGAGAGGGATCGTGCGCCGCCTGCTCATCGTCTTCGCGCTCGTCGCCGCGGGCTGTGGCTCCTCAGCCGGCACGAGCCCGACATCGGGATCGCCTGGCTCTCAGGGCACCACCCCGACCACCCGCATCGACACCCTCCGGCCCTGTCAGGAGTCGATCCCGGCCGACGCGGGGCCCACCGACTCACCGATCGTCGAACGCGTCTCGGCGGCGAACCTCGAGTCGGCCTCGGCGTCGATCTCCCAGGCCGCATTCCTGTGCGCCGCCGACGTCGTGGTCGTCGCCCCGGACGACCTGGAGCGGGTGGCGATCGCCGCCCGCCTCGCCACCGGCCTCGGAGGCCCGCTGCTGCTCGGCGACATCGGCGGATCGAGCCTCCTTGCGTACGAGATCGATCGACTGGCACCTCGTCGCGTCTGGTTCGTGGGCGACGACGTCACCGCGCCCGTGCCCGACTTCAGCGACGCAATCGTGCTCCAGGGTGATGACACCGCCCTCGCCGCAAGGGTGAACGATGAGATCGACGCCGGGTCGGCGGTGACGCTTCCCTCAGGCGGAGGGTTCGATGCGCTCCGCGCCACGACCGCGGCGCTCGAGGCGGGGGCGGGTATCCAGCCCTCGTCGCCCGCCGGCTCGCCTCCGACGCCGATCGACCCGGTCCCCCACCTGCGGGCAGGGCCGGGCGAGTCGGGAATGGCATGGCTCGTCGATGGCGGCAGCCCCAGCCTGGCGGTCGTGGCCGCCGCGACTGCGGTGACCGTCGAAGGAGTGATGATCCTGGTCGACGGCACCGACCTGCGCCTGGCCGCCGACGCCCGAAGTGAGCTCGACCGGCTGCCCGTCCCGCCGCAAGTGGTCCAGGCCCTCGGTGCGGGGCCTGACGCGGGATGGCAGCTCCCGGTACTGCTCGAAGGCGAGGAGCTTCCCGGCGGAGGGTTCGTCATGTTCCCGGGCAAACGGCTGGTGGCGCTGTATGGAAACCCGAACACCACTTCGCTCGGCGTCCTCGGGGAGCAAGGCCCGGACGCATCGGTGACCCGGGCGAGGCAACTCGCCTCCCAATACGCATCCCCCGGTGTGCAGGCGATCCCCGCATTCGAGATCATCGCCACCGTCGCATCGGGAGGACCCGGAGACGACGGTGACTACTCCAACGAGATGTCGGTGGAGCAGCTGAGGTCCTGGGTCGACGTCGCCGGTCGCGAGGGCGTGTACGTGCTGCTCGACCTCCAGCCGGGCCGGACCGACTTCCTCACCCAGGCGAAGCTCTACGAGGAACTCCTCGAGGAGCCCCACGTCGGCCTGGCCCTGGACCCGGAGTGGCGGCTCCTTCCCGGCGAGGTCCATCTCCAACAGATCGGGCATGTCGAGGCCGCCGAAGTGAACGCCGTCGTCGACTGGCTGGCAGCGCTGGTGAGGGAACACCATCTTCCCCAGAAGGTCCTTCTCCTCCACCAGTTCCAGGACCAGATGCTGCGTGACCGGGAGACGATCGAGACTCCCACCGAGTTGGCCGTCGTGATCCAGATGGATGGCCAGGGCGAGATCGCCAACAAGTACGCCACATGGAATCGCATCACCGGCGGGTGGGAAGGCTACGGCTGGCGCTACGGATGGAAGAACTTCTTCGACGAGGACGTGCCGGGCCCGATCCCGGCCTCGGAGGTGCTGGAGCTGGTGCCGGAAGTCGTCTATGTGAGTTACCAGTAGGGGGCTCCTGTCGGAGGAATGTCCGCCCGTCAGTCGGTGGACGCGTCGATCCCCGCTATGAGTTCCTCGGGCGCTCCCTCCGCGGCGATGACGCCGATCCGCTCCGAGCGATCCGTGATCAGGACGCCTGCAAGGATCAACAGGCCGCCGAGGATGATCCCCACGTCGAGCCTCTCGTCGAGCACGATCACGCCGGTGGTCACCGCGATGAGCGGCACCACGTACCCGACCATCGAGGCGTAGGTGGCGGAAACCTTCTGCAGGAGGCGGTAGAACAGCACGAAGGGCATGAACTGGCCGAGGATCCCCAGGTAGGCCATGAGCGACCATGCCTCGAGAGTCCCGGGTGCCGACGGGCCCTCCACGGCCAGCGCAGCCACCGCGATCACGGCGGCCCCCATCACGAAGTGGATGCCCGTGACGTGGAGTGGGGCGTACTCGCCGGCATGGATCTTGGCGTAGGTGCCCCCGAAGGCGATGCTGAGCGCACCGAGGAATCCGAGCAGCAGCGCGAGCGTCGGCCGTCCCCCTTCTGCGAGCCCACTGTCACCCGAGAGGAGCAGCACCCCGACGCCACCGGCGGCGACCGCCAGACCGAGCACCTTGACGATGTTGAGGCGTTCGGCGGGAAGCATGAAGTGGGCGAGGACGGCGGTGAGCATCGGCACCAGGGCGACCAGCAGCCCCACGAAACCGGCCGAGGCGTGCTGCAGCGCGATGTTGAGCAGGATGTACGGGACCGCGAGGTTCGTGATGCCCTGGACGAGTCCGGTCTTCCACGTCGCCTTGCCACGGGGCCGGCCGCGTCGCATCGCCAGGAGAAAGCCCACCACGGCGAGGGCACCGATCAACGATCGGAAGGTGGCGATCGCGTACGGGCCCATCCCCTCCCCGAGAGCACCCCGTACCGCCACGCTGGAGGTACCCCATCCCAGGGCGGCAAGGAGGATCGAGAACCAGACCGTGCGCATCGAGGGGAGGCTAGGGGCGATGTGAGGCGCGTCGACCCGGGGGAGCCTCCGATACCACGAGAGCCCGGTACGGTCGCTGAAGAGACACCTTGCGCGACACCGGGGGGCGGTGGCGATGAAACTGGAGACATGACCGGCACCACCACGGCCGGCGGAGAGGCGTTGACGGCCGGCGATTCCGAGGGAGGGGCACCGACGTGGATGATCGTGCTCCTGATCCTGATGGCGTTGGCCCTCGCAACGATCGGCGGGTACGCGCTCGCCAGGCGAAGGAGTTCCTGAGCTCAGGCCTGTGTCATCCGCGCCGCGTGACGAACAAGTCGCCGTCGCGTTCCACCACCTCGCCGACCCCCAGCGGGAGGAACCGCGTCAACGCCTTGAGTCCCCCTTCGAGGCCGGGGATCTTGTCGTAGAAGCCTTCGGGGCCTGAGACCATTCGCCCGGTCTCCGTGTCGTAGCGCGACCCGTGCCAGGGGCAGACCAGGCAGCCTTCGTCGTCGATCGATCCGCCGGCCAGATCAGCCAGCAGGTGCCGGCATCTGCGGGTCACGGCGAAGCGGCGTCCGTCGTCGTTGCCGACGGCGAACCTGCCGGCGCCCTTGACCGTGCCGGGTGGAAGGTCGGAGACCGGACCGGCCGGGGTCTCGTACCGCATGCGCGGAGCCTACGCCCTCGTGGGACTTCTGGCCCTATCCATGACTTGCCGAGTCGAGAATCATCATGGCGATGCGCCTGGCACTCATGCGGAGGACGGACCTCGCGTTGCGCGTCCTCCGACTACTGGAACGGTCCCCGGGGTCGTGGCAGGCATCGGAACTCGCCAACGCCGTCGACTCGACGACGCAATTCATCCCACAGGTGCTCAAGCCCATGGTCCGCGCCGGTTGGATCTCCAGTGTGTCCGGACCGAGGGGTGGATACCGGTTGGCGATGGATCTCGACTCCAGGACGTTGCTCGAACTGATCGAGTTGATCGAGGGACCGGTCGAGGACGGGAAGTGCGTTCTCGAGTCGACCGAGTGCGACGCGACTCACCCCTGCGCGTTGCACGGCGCATGGACATGGGCACGTGACGGGCTGATCGAGCGTCTCGGACAGACCGTGATCTCGGGACGAACACACGGAAAGGCAAATCCATGAACGAAGGCTTCTGGCACAAGGTCTGGCCATTCGCGCTGCTGTTGGCCGTTGTGGCGATGATCGGTGTGACCATCGTGGCGCTGAGCGGCGACCTGTCGCCGGCAGACGTGCGCGAGATCATCGCCGATGAAGGCATCCAGCCGGGCGACGGGGCCGGCTGGGCACTCGACGAGCCCATCCGGCCGGAACTCACTCCGGTCTCCCAGCTCGAGCATGTTCCGGAGGCTGAGGCCCACATCACCTATGCTCCCGCGGTCCCTGCGCCGATCACCCGCACCGATCAGGGCATCATCGACGTTCACCTGGAGTCGATCGAGGGCGTGTGCCCCCTGGACCCGGCCACGGGCGTTTCGACCGACATGTGGGGCTTCCGGATCGCCGGCGACACCGATGTTTCGTGCGGCTCTCCGGGTCCCGTGCTCCGGGGGCGAGTGGGCGACGTCGTGCGCATCTCACTGACGAACCTCGAGGGCAACACCCACCCTCACAACATCGACTTCCACGCAGTGACCGGGCAGGGTGGGGGCGCGGCCGATCTCACCGTCAACCCGGGAGAGACGGCGACCATCCAGATCAGGCTGCTCTACCCGGGGACGTTCATGTACCACTGCGCGTATGGCGACGTTCCAGTGCACATCGCGCACGGGATGTACGGGATGTTCATCGTCGACCCCGAGACGCCGCTGCCATCTGTGGACCACGAGTGGGCGTTGATGCAGTCCGAGTGGTACGTCGGCGAGCCCGGCGCCGATGGCGTGGCCCCCTTCGACGCCGACGCCCTGTTCGACGAGGAGCCCCGGTTCATCACCTTCAACGGCCGTACCGATGCGCTCACCGGCGACAACACGCTGCGAATGCAGGTGGGCGAGCGGGCGCGGATCTACTTCGTCAACGAGGGTCTGAACCTCGACTCGAACTTCCACCCCATCGGATCGCATTGGGACGCCGTGTACCCGGAGGGGGCGACGCACGAGGCAAACCGGGTGATACGCGGCTCGCAGTCCACCCTCGTCGTCGCCGGCGGAGGGACGGTCGTCGAGATCGACGCCCTCGTGCCCGCGACGATCATCCTCGTCGATCACGCCCTGGTCAGGACCTTCTACAAGGGAGCGATCGGCACGATCGTGGTGGAAGGTCCCGAGAACCATGAGCTCTTCGAGGCGCTCACCGAGGGCACCGGCGAACGGGACCACGATGCCGACGAGTCGACGACCACGACATCGGTCGAGGTCGGAGCCGAAGTGACGATCCCTCTGAACGCGTTCCGCCCGGAGAATGCCGAAACTGCGTTCAGCCCGCGGGAGATCATCATCCCGGCCGGAACCACGGTGCGATGGGTCAACGAGGACTCCACCGCACACACGGTGACCTCCGGTGAGAGCGACGGAACGTCGGGCACCCCCGACGGGCTGTTCGACTCGGGCTTCCTCGACCCCGGGGACACCTTCACCTTCACCTTCACCGAGCCGGGCACGTATCCCTACTTCTGCCTGCCGCATCCGTGGATGATCGGCACGATCACCGTGACCGGCTGAACGGCCGCGAGGGCGGCCCCGGGCGGGGCACCCGCCCGGGGCCCTCGCCCGTCGACGCTGGCATGATGATCCGGTGCATCGCCTGCTCGCGGCCCTGTCGATCATCTCGGTTGTCGCATGCGGACCCCAAACCACCGACCCGACCGCGCCCGCGACGACCGCGCCCGCGACGACCGCGCTTGCGACGACCTTCACCACTACGACGACGCTCCCCACTGCGGCGCTCCCCGCCCTCGACGTCATCGGGACCAGCATCGAGGGCCGGGACATCGAGGCGATCACCCTCGGGTCCGGCCCCACCCGGCTGTATGTGATCGGAGGGATCCACGGCGACGAGCGCCCCGCCGTGGAGAACTCCCCTGCCCTGCTCGAACATCTGCGCGCCTCTCCCCCGGCCGGGTGGACGATTCGCTTCGTGGCCGACGCCAACCCCGACGGGACCGCGGCACACGGTCGCGACAACGCGGCCGGCGTCGACCTCAACAGAAACTGGCCATCCGAGGGCTTCGCCCTGGGGCCAGGCACCGGCCCGACCCCGCTGTCGGAGCCCGAGACCGCGGCATTGGCTGCGGACATCACCGCGTTCGCCCCCGACCTCATCGTGGCCATGCACGCCGCCCGCGAAGGCCCGTTCGTGGAGGCCGATGGAGATGGGGCCGAGTGGGCGCACCGATTCGCCTCCGGGGCATCGTCCGTGGGCCGCGAGTGGCAGGTCGTCGAGGATGTCGCCTGGGCCACCAACGGATCGCTGGGCACCTACTTCGGCGACGAGGGCCGCATCCCGGTGGTCACGGTCGAGTCGAATCGGTGGGACACGCCCGGCGGGGTGACCAACGAGCTGATTGCCGGCATGGAAGCCCTCCTTGCGGACGATCCAACCCGGATGGCTGCCATCTGCACGGACCACGCGATCGGGATCACCTGTGCCCCGCCCACAGGGGTGGCACACGAATACGTCCAGGAGGGGACGCGAGGCGGACGGCACGGGTTCATCGTCAAGGAAGTGGGCGGCCCGGTCCTCGCCGCCCTGCATGCGGACTTCGCCTTCTATCCGGCCAGCACCCTCAAACTCGTGCACTTCGCCCACGCGCTCGGATGGATCGCCGATGGCGGCGACCCAGGCGCGCTGATCATCACACCGGTGGATGGCTGTGCCGGCACGGGTGAGGGGCCGGGACGCCCGCTGACCGAGGTTCTCGACCTGATGATGCAGCGATCGGACAACGCTGCCGCCAACGCCATCCAGGCCCACTTCGGGCTCCCGGCCCTGCAGGAGACAATCGAGTCGGCAGGGATGGTGGACACCCGGCTGGTTCACGGATTCGGATGCGGCGGCCCGGGCAACGACCCCTCGAACTCATCCACGGCGATCGACTTCGTCACACTCCTCGAAGGCCTGATCGACGGGTCGGTCCTTCCCCGATCGGCGTGGACGGAGGTGACCTCGCGCATGGCCGATGTCACCGTGGCGGCCGGCCTCGAGGGGTCGGGCGTCACCGTCCTGGCCAAGGAGGGCTGGTACGGCACGACCCTCACGATTGCGGGGATCGCCCTCGTCCCCGGTGGCGAGCCCCTGGTGTTCGCCGCCTACACCGATGGAGCCGCCGCCGTCGACCCCGACTTCACCATCGCCTCGCTGGCCGGCCTTCTCGTCGACCGCCATCCATGATCCGGCTCGCCAGACCGCACTTCCTCCTGGGGGGCGCCCTGCTGTTCGCCCTGGGAGCGGTCGCCGCCGGCGGCCTCACGACCCTCGGCTACGTGCTCGGCCAGGCGATGGTGTCCTCGATCCAGCTGACGGCGCAACTGGTCAACGAGTACTCGGATGCCGAGGCCGACGCCGCGGTGCGCAACCGCACCTGGTTCTCGGGTGGGAGCGGCGCCATCGCCGACGGGACGGTCGATCCGCAGACTGCTCTCCGGTCGGCCCAGGTGACATCGCTGATTGCCACCGCCGCCATCGGGGCCGTGGCACTCCGGAGCCCGGGCGCCGCCGCCATCGGTGCCATCGCGTTGGCGGTTGCCTGGGCGTACTCGATCGAACCGATTCGTCTGCTCGGCACCGGCATCGGCGAGATCGTCACGACATTCGTCGTCGCCGGGGGCGTGCCCCTCGTCGGCGCCATCGTCGATGGCGGGCGGGTCGAATCGAGGCTCTGGTGGGCCATCGCGGTCCTCGTCCCCATCCACCTGGCGATGATGCTGGGGTTCGAGCTCCCGGACCTCGACACGGACCGGGTGGCAGGAAAACGCGTGCTGGCGGTGAGGCTCGGCGGGACGGCCACCCTCCGCCTTGTCGTCGTCCTCCTGCTCCTCGCGGGTGGGGTACTCGTAGGAGGGATCTCGTTCGGGGCCCTCCGGGCCGGCGCCGCCGCCGCCGGCCTCGCTGGGGTCCCCGGACTCGTGACGGCGACCGCGATGAGGCGGCGCAGCTGGGCTGTCGCGACGGCGGCATCGGTGGCCACTCTGGTGGTCGCGGTCGCCGGTCTGATGCCCGGCCTCGCCCCGTGAAGGGCTCCACGACGCCGGCGGTATGGTGCCTGGAATGACCGATGCCGCTCGATCAGTCCAGCGCACCTATCTCCTGCTCACGCTGCTGACGACCCTTGCCCAGTCGTTCATCTGGGGCATCAACACGCTGTTCCTGCTCGATGCCGGCCTCAGCAACACCGCGGCGTTCGGCGCCAACGCATTCTTCACCGTGGGCCAGGTCGTCTTCGAGGTACCGACCGGAGTGGTCGCGGACACCTCCGGGCGCCGACGGTCCTTCCTCCTCGGGACCATCACCCTTCTCCTCGCCACGGTCCTCTACCTGCTCATGTGGGAGATCAGTGCGCCGTTCTGGGGATGGGCGGTCGCGTCGGTGTTCCTCGGCCTGGGATTCACGTTCTTCTCGGGCGCCGTCGAGGCATGGCTCGTGGATGCGCTTTATGCCTCGGACTACAAGGGGGACCTCGACACGGTGTTCGGGCGGGGCCAGACCGTGATGGGGATCGCCATGCTCACCGGATCGGTGGCAGGGGGCTTCATAGCCCAGTTCACCAACCTGGGCGTGCCCTACATCATCCGGGCCGGCGTGCTGGGCATCACCCTCGTCGTCGGCTACGTGGCCATGAAGGACATCGGCTTCACCCCGAAACGCGGCGAACGGCCTCTGAAGGAGGTACGGCGAGTGCTCGAGGCATCGATCGAGAGCGGGTTCCGCAAGCCGGAGGTCCGCTGGCTCATGCTCGCCTCTCCCTTCACGTTCGGTGTGTCCTTCTACGCCTTCTACGCGATGCAGCCCCACCTGCTCGACCTGTACGGCGACGAGTCGGCATTCGGCATCGCCGGCCTGGCGGCGTCGATCCTCGCAGGGGCCCAGATCGTCGGCGGGCTCATCGTGCCGGCGATGCGACGGGTGTTCAGCCGGCGTACCCACGCCCTCATCACATTCACGCTGCTCGGCGCCCTGGCACTGGTGTTTCTCGGGCTGACTCGAAACCTCTGGGTTGCGATTGGGCTGCTCATCGTCTGGTCCATCTCCTTCTCGGCATCGCGGCCGATGCGCCTCGCCTACCTGAACGGCTGCATCGCCTCGTCACAGCGTGCCACCGTGATCTCGTTCGACTCGCTGATGGGATCGGCGGGTGGTGCGGTGATCCAGCCCGCCCTGGGCCGGGTCGCCGACGTGTGGAGCTACGGGACGTCGTACGTGGTCGCCGCCGGTGTCCAGGCACTGGCGCTGCCGTTCCTCTCCATCGCTCGGGCACAGGATGCCGCGGGGGATCCGATCCGATCGCCGGGCCAAGGGGGGCACATCTCGGACGAGTTTCTCCCGGTGGAATGACCGCCCCCGCCTCGTCGCACCGGGCCGCCGCCGAGCGGATCCATGCCGATCTCCCGGTCGTGGACGGCCACAACGACCTCCCCTGGGAGATCAGGGTGCGGGCCGGAGGGTCGCTCGACAGGGCCGACCCGCGCCAACGGCTCGAGGGCTACCACACGGACTATCCGCGGCTTCTGGCCGGGGGCGTCGGCGGCCAGTTCTGGTCGGTCTTCGTCCCCGCGTGGGCCGATGGGCCCCTCGCCTACACCCACCGCC
The DNA here is from genome assembly GCA_035464675.1 of Acidimicrobiia bacterium. Taxonomy (GTDB): domain Bacteria; phylum Actinomycetota; class Acidimicrobiia; order Spongiisociales; family UBA11373; genus JAUYIV01. The sequence goes on along the minus strand of DATHSA010000062.1, from coordinate 8,804 downwards.
AGATCGATCTGGTCGAAGAGATGGCCGCGCTCGCGCCGTCGCTCACGGCCATGGCCCGGACCGCGAACGAGGCACGCACGATCCGTGCCTCCGGCCGCGTCGCCGGGCTCCTCGGCGCGGAAGGCGGGCACTCGATCGAGAACTCTCTCGACGCCCTGAGCGGCCTCCATGAACGCGGAGTGCGCTATCTCACCCTGACCCATGCCGACACCATCGATTGGGCCGATTCGGCCACCGACGATCCGAGGCATGGAGGGCTCACCGAATTCGGCCGCGATGTCATCGCCGACATGAACCGGCTCGGCATGCTCGTCGACGTCTCCCACGTGTCTGCGGACGCGATGCGCCAGGCGATCGAGGCGAGCAGGGCGCCGGTCATCGCCTCACACTCATCGGCATTCGCACTGGCGCCGCATCCCCGCAACGTCCCGGACGATGTGGTCGAGATGATCGCCGCAGGCGGCGGCGTCGTCATGGTCACCTTCGTCCCGGCATTCATCGTTCCCGGGACGGCGCGGATCGCCCTCGACATGTTCGAGGAGCGCAGGCAGCTGCGGGCGCAGTTCGCTCCCGACGACGAGGAGGGATACTCGTCGGCCGCCCGACACCGCTTCGGATCACAGGAGATGGACCTGGGCACCGTTGCGGACGTCGTCGACCACATCGAACACGTGGCGCGTGTCGGCGGCGTCGACCACGTCGGTCTGGGCGGGGACTTCGACGGCGTCGAGGCGACACCCGCGGGTCTCGAAGACGTCTCCTGCTATCCGGGCATCACCGAAGAGCTGCTTCGACGGGGATGGGGCGAGCCCGAGATCCGCAAGGTGCTCGGCGACAACGTCCTGAGGGCCCTGGAGGTGGCCGAGGAGATCGCCGGGTAGTCAGCCGCCCGTCTCGGGTCAGCCGTCGACCCTGTGGAGCCGAACCACCGGGATGATCCGGTCCGCCTTCGCCTGGTATCCGGCGAAGCCAGGGGCGATCGAAGTGATCCTCTCCCACGCTGGAGCGCGCTCCTCCGGGGTGAGCACCTCGGCACGCGCCTCGAAGAAGTCGTCCCTGAAGCGCACCCACACTCGGGAGTCGGCGACGAGGTTGTTGAACCACTCCGGATCTTCGGGAGCCCCGCCCTTGGAGGCGACGATCAGCATGTCGTCGCCGTCCTCGAAGTGGACGAGGGGGACTCGTCGGATGTCACCGGAGCTGCGTCCGGTCACGTAGAGGAGGATCAGCCGGTCGTCCATGGGATGGTCCACCTCGCGGCCCGCGGTCGACAGGTACTGCTGGATGTGCTTGCGGGCCCATGGGCTCGGGCTGTCGACGGCTCGCTCTTCGATCTCGTGGAGCTCGATGGTCATGCCGTGATGAACCGGCGAGAGGTCCAAATGCTTCCCGGCTCCCGTTCGGAAGGCCGGGTCCCGGGGCCGGCCGGAGGCGTGGCAAGGGCGCATCACGCCAGAGGACTACCTTCCGAGTGATGCGCCGCCATCGCGATCTCATCGTCGGCCTCGTCGCCACCGTCGCGGTCTTCACGGTCTTCGCCTTGCTCTCTCGCAGCGGGTATCCGGGTGGGCCGGACGAGTGCCTGCGCCTCGGCGACTGCTACTGCGAGGCCCCGCGCCCGGGCATTGCCGCACAGCCCGCGAACGCCTGGTCGAACCTGGGGTTCGTCCTCATCGGGCTGCTCGTTCTGGCCGATTCGGCTCGCACCCGTGATCGCTACTCACCCGCTCGAATCGAGGCCGACCTCCGGTACTCGCGGCTCTTCGGAGCCGTTGCCGTCTTCCTGGGGCTCGGATCGTTTGCGTTCCACGGCTCGCTGCGAGCCTGGGGCGGGTACGTGGACGTGCAATCGATGCATGCCTTCCTCGCATTCGTGCTCGCCTACGACCTCACCAGGATCCACGACTGGCGGTGGGGCACGTTTCTCGCCTGGTTCGGCGGCTTGCTCGCGGCGTTCTCGCTCTTGATCGGGCTCATCCCGCCCGAGCACGGACGCGTCCTCTTTGGCGTTGTCGTCGCCATCACCATCGTGGTCGAGGTCGCCGTGTCGTATCCGACTCTCAGGCCATGGGCACCCCGCGCGATCGAGCCGCGCCGCATGCCGTGGTTCTGGGCCGGGCTGGGCGCGTTCGCCGTCGCCTTCGTGATCTGGAACCTGTCACGCACCGGCGGTGCGTGGTGCGAGCCTGCCAGCCTCCTCCAGGGACACGCGTTGTGGCACCTGCTGAGCGCCGTGTCGGTGGGCTGTTTCTACCTCTACTTCGGGAGCGAGGGGCCTAGAACTGGATCCTCGACATGACCAGGTGGATCTCGGCGTCGTCCACTTGCTGGACCTCCTCCGAGGAGTCGACGACGTAGTCGAAGGGCTCTCCGAACGACATGACCAGGCCGATCGATCCGGGGAACCAGTCGCCGGTGTGATTCCCCTCCATCTCGAGCAGGAACTCCTCGAACGCCAGGGCATCCTCGATCGACGCTTGGAAGTCGGCCCCGTCGAACAGGTACAGGAAGTAATGCCCGTAGGTCCAGAGCGGCAGCGTCACGCCGAGCATGGAGTCGTACTCCATGAGAGCGAAGGCCGGATAGGCGGTGTCGCCAGGTCCCGGCTCGCCGTCACCGTTGTCCTTGATGAGCCCGGCATGCGGGTCCTCGAAGTGCACCTCGAGGCCACCGAACCGGGCAAACCCCGCCGACAACCCACCCCTGAAGTTCTGATCGGGCACCGAAGCCACGCCCCCGGGGTGGTCGGTCACGACCTCCGCCTGGATCATGGCGCCATGGAATCCCGGAGCCAGGCACGTCAGCGGGGTGACTCCCTTGAGCATGATCTCCAGCCGCTCGACGTCGGGGATGAAGTTCCTGATCGCCTGGGGTCCCGGCGTCGATCCGCCCTCTCCTGCGTCGAACGTGAATCGGAACCCGACTCGGGGGCGAGACTCGCTCTCCATCTTGCAGTCGATGCTCAACCCGCCGGTTCCGAGTTCGAACCCGACCGCGTCGTCGTGCCGGGTGAATCCAACGCCTGTGACGCCCGACGGGAGATCGAGTCGCTGGCCCTGGTAGTCGTACAGCTCGGCCCCGTACTCGATGGGAACTCCCGACTGCGTGGTGTAGGAGACGCCGAACTGGAATCCGGCGACCCTCGGCTTGAAGTAGTAGGGCTCGTTGACGGCGGCATTCGGCGAGAAGTGGGTGACGTCACCCGACACGTAGATGTCGTCGCCATCCCGAAGGACGCGCAGATCCCCGAGCAGCTCGAAGCCGTCACCGTCGGCCGTTGTGATCAGCGATATGACCGGGACGCCGGTGTCCGGGAGGCCCTCGAACCGGTCTGCAGAGATTCGTCGCGTCACCCGCACCGGGGCGTCGAATGTGAGCCCGTCGGGTTCCAGCGAGTAGATCACCGATCCGGTGTCGGCGAAGGGGGCCAATTCGGGTGGGTACTCCGCCGGGTCGAGGATGGCGATGGTGATCCCCGGGTCATCGGCCATCGCGTCCGGTGGTACCTCGATCTCGAGATCGCCATCCTCGCTGACGACTGTGAAGCCGCCCGGTTGCGTCGTGGTCGTCATTGCCACGGAGGTCGTGGGGGCGGCCGTCGAGTCGGGCGGAGACGATGTCGTCGCCCCGGTACCGCCGCCACAGGCTGCGATGGCGACCAGGGCGGCCGCCAGCGAGATCGAACGTGATGACATGTATTCCCCTCCGTGTTCCGCAGGAGCGTACCTCCAGGGCACCTGGTGCCGGTGACGACCGGTCCCGACTACCGTCCCTCCCCGCGTCACAAGGAGGCTCCCATCCGTCGATCGGCAATCATCCTGGCGTTCCTGACCCTGACGGCTGCCTGCGGGGACGATTCGTCCGGCGGGATCCTCACCACGACGTCGGCGCCTTCCGCACCGTCGTCGACCACGACCACGACCACCGTGCCCCAGGGTGTCGTCTCCGGGCTGGATCTGGTCGCAGGCCTCCGCGGACGCGTCGACGGCACGACCACGACGACGCCACCGACCGCCGGGGCGACCACGTCGACCACGAGCGAGCCCGGATCGGGCGACCCCGAGGACGCCTACTCCGACTACGTCGAGCTGACCGACGACCTCGGCCTGATCGTGCTCTCGGTGCCGGCGGAGTGGTCCGACGTCGTGACCCGCGGCTGGGAGAGAGACGGGGAGAACATCGGTCCCGGCATCAATGCCGCGCCGGACATCGCCGCTTGGCAGGCCGCGTGGGGCACCCCGGGGGTGTTCATCGGAGCGTCCGACGTTCTCGGCCTGACGCCCGACGAGGCCCTCGACGCAGAGCGGTGGGACACCTCGTGCACGTACGAAGGCCGGGACGACTACTTCGACGGCCTGTACACGGGGCGCTACGACCTCTACTACGACTGTGGCGAAGAGCTGTCCGTGTTCATCGTGATCGCCGCCGAGCCACCCGAGGGCGGCTATCTGATCTATGTGCAGATCGTCGCTGTCGCCCCCCGCGACTTCGACGCCGCCGACGAGATCATCGCCACCTTCCAGGTGACCGGCGTCTGATCAGGCAGCCCGTGCCAAGTACGGCTCCGGGATCCAGGGCTGCCTCCGCTCGAATGCGAGGATCTCGGCCTCGGTGACCTCGAGCGTCCCGGGAAGAGGACGCGTGGGATCAGGCAACGCCCCGATGACCCTGTGAATGTCACGATCGCGATGCAGCCAGTCGATCGGCGACAGGAACTCGAGGGCACCATGTGGCCTCACCAGCCAGTCGCACGCCGCCTCGTGGCCGACGCGCCTGATGAGAATCGGCGCCAGGAAGGCGACCTCGGGGCACTGGCCCCGATGATCGAACTGGAAGGCCGGATAGGCGCACCCGGCGCCGAGCCGGCAGGAGATCTTCAACAGAGGCCCCCGGAAGGCCGTCGGCGCACGCCCTGTGCGCTCCGTCACCTGGGCGGCGGTGAGAAACGGGCCGAGCAGGGTCACTCCGCTGTCGGGGTGATAGGGCCGGGGCGTGTCATCGTGCACGCCTCTGGCGTACCACTCCCAGGGGAAGCCCTGCCAGGGACGATCGGCCCCCTCAGGTCCCCCGCTTCTTCCTTTCCTTCTTGGCCTGGCGCTTCTCCTTCAGGGAGTGAGCCGCCTGCTTGCGCGCCGGCTTCTTTGCGCGGTCCTTGTTTGCCATCGTGACACCGACGCTACCCACGACTGCGCGCCTCGTGCCAAGATTCGTGGATGGACCGCGCCGCCCTGCTCGCCAGATATCGGTCCGGGTACCAGGCCGTCGCGGATGCGCTCGCCGCCGCCGGCCCGGAGGGCCTCGACCGTCGCGACGGTGACGAGTGGAGCCCCCGGATGGTCGCTCACCATCTCGCCGACTCCGAGACCACTGCGTACGTCCGACTGAGAAAGCTCATTGCCGAGGACGACCCCGTGATCCAGGGCTACGACGAGGCCGAGTTCGCCCGGCGCCTCCACTACGACCGGCCCATGGAGCAGTCGCTGGCCGTGGTGGCCGCAGTCCGGGCCGCCAGCTTGCAGCTCCTCGAGAGCCTGGCGCCGCACGAGTGGGAGCGGGCGGGTACCCATACCGAGGCCGGCGCATACTCCGTGGACGACTGGCTGCGCATCTACGCCTCTCACGCCCACGACCACGCCGCGCAGATCCGGGCAGCCGCAGGGCTCGGCGAGGAGTGACCCTCGACGCCACGGGGTTCCGCGATCTCATGTCGACGCTTGCGGATGCCTGGGCGCGACTCGATGCCGACGCCGCCATCGCCTGCTTCACGGACGATGCGGTCTACATGCAGCCCCCCGACCTGCAGTTCTACGAAGGCCGCGATCAGCTGCGCTCCTACTTCGGAGCCCTCACCGAGGGCACGTACCTCGACTTTCACGGCATCTGGTTCGACGAAGTCCGCCAGGTAGGGTGCGCCGAGTTCTCCTTCGGCGTTCGTGGCCGACCCGAAGCCGATCACGGGGCGATCGTGCTCACCCTCCGGGACGACCTGATCGCAGTATGGAGGGAGTACGTACAGCCCGGACCCGCGGACTTCGGCGCGTTCGTGGCGTCGGAGGGCAAGGCGTGGAAGTGGCACATCGCCAATTACCCCTGAGTCGGACGACTTTCGGCCCTTCCCGCACGACCTCGCCGGCCCCATCGTGAGAGTCCTCCGAACGAGAGGATCACCACATGGACGTCAAGGAGGCCGCCGCGGGCCTCCTCGCCAACACCCGGATCGCAGTGACCGGCGTTTCGCGAAATGGAGCGACCCACGGCAGCAACACCGTCTACAAGCGGCTGCGCGACCTCGGCTACACGGTCTTTGCGGTCAACCCCAACGCCGACGAGGTCGAGGGCGACCCCGCCTACGACGATCTCGGCTCGATTCCCGGAGGCGTCGAGGCAGTGGTGATCGGAACGCGCCCCGACCACGCCGAGGCAACCATGCGCGATGCAGTCGACAATGGGATCAAGTGGGTCTGGATGCACCGGGCATTCGGCGGCGGGAGCGTCTGCGATGAGGCAACGGTCTACGGGCGCGAGAATGGGGTGACCGTGATCGACGGTGGATGCCCGCTCATGTTCGGGCCCGCCGCCGACCCGGCACACAGGGTCATGAGGTTCCTGCTCGGGTTGACCGGCAAGGTTCCACGGAAGGTGTGACACACCGCAAGGAGGGACGATGGCGAACGAAGAACGCTGGGAGGAGATCAAGGTCCAGGGCGAGCAGCTCCTGTCCAAGGTCAGGGAGCTCGTGCACGAAGGCAATGTCCGTCGGATCGTGATCGAGAACGAGAACGGCCAGACCCTCGTGGAGCTGCCGCTCACCATCGGCGTGGTCGGCACCCTGCTGCTCCCCATGGCGGCGGCCGTCGGCGCCATCGCCGCGGTGGTGACCGAGTGCACCATCCGGTTCGACCGACGCGAGGGCCCCGAAGCCGACGAGGCGCCAGAGGAGGGCTAGGCCGAGATCTCGCGACGCTCGACGCGCCCGTCGACGTGGATGGCGAAGCGTCCCTCGTCGCGGGCATGGGTCGGGCTGGGTCCGTCCCACGGCCACGGACCGAACTGGGTTCGCCGGTAGTCGTCGACGGCCTGACGCAACTCCTCGGGCGAGTTCATGACGAAGGGTCCCATCTGGAAGACCGGCGCACCTATCGGCCGGCCCTGAAGCAACAGGAACTTCGCCACGGCGTCGCCGCGATTGGCGAGCGTGACCGGGACCTCTGGCCGCAACCGCACCCCTACGCCCGAGCCTATGTGGGTGCCGCCGACCTCGATGTCTCCGCCCTCGTGGCAATGGAGGGTCCGGTTGACGCCGGCCGGTGCGGTGGGCAACTCCCATTCTGCGCCCGGCTCGAGCGCGATCACCCAGATCGCCATGTCCGCGTCGGGACGGGCCGCCCACGAGTCGGGCGGCGGCGACGGAGGCTTCTGGTCGTCGATCGTCCCGGCAACCGTGTCGACACGGACCCCCGGACCCGGCTCGACGACGGGTATGTCCTCCGACCACAGCATGCCGAAGTAGGCGGGGACCATCTTCGACTCAGGGGGGAGGTTGAGCCAGATCTGATAGAGCTCGAGCGGGTTCGGCTCGACCGGGTCGAGCAGCGGGAACATCTCGGCGTGCTGAATGCCGCCGCCGGTGGTCAGCCACTGCACATCGCCCTCCCCGTACCGTGCGGTGGCGCCGAGCGAGTCGGAGTGATCGACGAAGCCGCGGCGAACGACCGTGACGGTTTCGAACCCCCGATGAGGATGCTGGGGAAAACCGGGCACCCGTTCCCCGTGATACATGCTCCACCCGTCGATATACGAGAAGTCCGACCCGATCTGCCGCCCGTACAGCGGCACCGAGGGCCCGAGGTCGTCGTCCCCGGCCGGGTAGTCGTCCACATGATGGACGGTGAATATGAACGGGTCGTGCCCGATCCAGGGCATCCCGAGTTCGAACAGTTCGATGACGGCGTCACTCACGTGGCACACTCCCTATGGCAGCGATAGTACGGGTATTCCGCGCCCAACCGGCAGTCGATGCCCCCCGGCTAATCGGCCGACGAGACCACCGCCGCGATGTCCACCATCCGCGCCGAGTATCCCCACTCGTTGTCGTACCAGGCGACGAGCTTGATGATGTCGTCGCCGAGGAGGATCGTCGAAGCGGAGTCGACGATCGACGAGTGCGGGTCGCCGATGATGTCCCGGGACACGAGCGCCTCGTCGGTGACGCGCAGCACACCCTTCATGCGGCCTGTCGCCGCCTCCTCGAGGGCGGTGTGAACCTCACCCACCGTCACCGCCCGCCCGAGACGCGCCGTGATGTCGGTGACGGATCCGTCCTCGACGGGCACGCGGAACGCCATGCCATCCATCCGCCCCGCCAGCTCAGGGATCACTCGTTCCGTCGCCCTGGTCGCTCCGGTCGTCGACGGGACTATGGACAGCGCCGCCGCACGGCCACGGCGCCGCTTGCGCATCGGCGTGTCGACAAGCGCCTGGCTGCTGGTGTAGGCGTGGATGGTGGTCATCATCAGGTGGTCGATGCCGAACGAGTCGAGCAGCACCTTCGCCACCGGCGCCAGGCAGTTCGTGGTGCAGGAGGCATTGGAGAGGATCCGATGCTCCGCCTTCAGCACATCCTCGTTGACCCCCATCACCACCGTGGCATCGATCTCGTCCTTGGCGGGGACCGTCAGCAGGACCTTGCCGGCGACCGCGTCCAGGTGCTTCTTGCAGCCCTCGAGGCTGCGGAAGATGCCCGTCGACTCGACCACGAAATCGACCGCCAGCTCCTTCCAGGGCAGGTTCGCCGGGTCCTTTTC
>DATHSA010000061.1:0-21930 GCA_035464675.1 Acidimicrobiia bacterium | reverse complement strand
TTTCTCGGGATAGGACATTCGCGAAGGGTAGGCGCCACGAGGGCTCGGGGGTGCGGCGGCTCACCCGTCGCGCAGCATCCCACCCCAGTCGGCAGGATCGACGTCGGCTATCGATTCGGAGAAGGTCCAGACGTGGCCGCCGGGATCCACCACGGTGCACTGCCGCTCGCCGTAGGCGTGATCGGTGGGTGGTTCGATGACCCTTGCTCCGTGGTCGGCGGCGCGTCGATGAATGGCCGCCACGTCGTCGACGCGCACCATGACGGAATGGCCGGCGGGGCTCTCGGCCGTTCCGGCGACCACCACGATCGAGCCGTCCCCGAGCACCATCTGCGAGCGGTGGTCTCCGACGCGAAGACGCTCCCGGAATCCGAACGCGGACTCCAGCCACTCCACCGCCTCGGCGACGTCGGGATATGAGAGGCAGGGGATGATCGTCCCCAGGGGCATCGAGCGGTTCGACATGGCTCGGATCGTAGGGACCGCGGGCCCCGGACGCGGAAAACCCCGAGGGAGTCTTGGCCGAAGCCTCAACCCTCTCGGGGTGTTTCCGGTCGAAGCGATCCTTGCGAAACACTCCTGTCCCTGACCTCGGAACGAATCCGTGTGTCAAAGCTGGCCCGGCGACCGCACTGTACCTTTCGGCCGGTGCGACCCTCCCGAAGGAGCTGGGTCGGTAGCCGCCTCCAGCCGTTACCGGCCTTTGGCATCCCCGCATCGCTGCGGTGACAATGAGCACAATACGACGTGGCCCACGCCCGGGTCAAGCCAGATCGCTATCTGGTTTTCGCGTTCCAGAGAGAGTTTTCGCGGCTCTCCCCTGCCCATCGGTCGATCACCGACGGACCGTGGAGGTAGAATCTCCCCATGGCGGCTCGTTCGCCGGCCTCCCGGCGTCGGTCGACGACCTTCGTGATGGCGGTGCTCCTGGCAGTCGTCCTGCTGCTGCTGGTCCACGGCGTGGTGATGGGTCTGCACCACGTCCCCGACGCGGGCTGCGCCACCTGCCTGGTCGCCATCGCCGCCGCGCTCGTGGGATCCGTGATCTGCGCACTGCTCGCGTCGCCGGTCCCGCCTGTCTCGTCGGTGGCGCGGGACGCGGTCGGCGAGATCGATCGGGGCGCCATGGCCTCGAGGCACCCCCCGAGAGTGGGACCCGTCCTGAGGCTCTGATCCGCCGCGTGGGAGACCAGATCGATTCTCACGAGGAGGAATACAGATGATCTATCGAAGAATCGCTGTTGTAGTCGCAGCAGCCATGCTCGTGGTCCCGGCATGTGGCGACGATGGGGATGCCGCCCCTGCCGATGGACCGAAGCGGATCGAGATCGAAATGACCGAGTTCGCGTTCGATCCGGATCTCGCATCGGTCGTGGCGGGTGAGACGGTCGAGTTCGTGGTCACCAACTCCGGCGCCGTCGAGCACGAGTTCCGGCTGACCGATCAGGCCGAGATCGACGCTCACATCGAAGGTGGCCACGAAGAGCACGAGGGCGACGACGAGATGGGCGACATGGCCGATGAGCACGACGAGGGAACGGGCGACATGTCGAACGGCGACATGGGCGAAATGGACGAGCATCCGATGCTCGTCGTCCCGCCCGGTGAGACGATGACTCTCACCGTCACCTTCCCGGACGATCCCTCCGAGCTGACCCACTTCGTGTGCCTGATACCGGGCCACTACGAAGCGGGGATGATCGGCCAGATCGTGTACTCCGGCTGAGCGGTTGCCGCTCCCGGGGCACCTGTCGCCCCGGGAGCGGCCTGCCCCCGCGGCCCGAGCCACCGAAACGCACCCCGAACAGGCGGAACCCCGAGAAAGCTTTGGCCGAAGCCGCAGCCCTCTCGGGGCTCCATGTCCCCCCGTCGAGCGAACCCTTGCGGGCCGCTCCCCGGGGGGAACCGTACGGTGTCGCCACCGTCCGGCACCCTCCTGCCTGGCCGAAGCCCGGCGGTGGGCCGTGGCCCCGGTGGCGCCGAACGAAGCCCGAAGGCCCTATCCGGCGGCCCCTTGCGGGGTGTTCCCCGGGGCCGCCTCCCCTGGTTCCTTTCGGATCCTGAGGAGGAAGTGGCGACACAGTACGACCTGATGGGGCATGGGGTCAAGCGAAATCGATACCTGGTTTTCGCGCCTCAGTCGGGTTTTTCGCGCGGGTTCCAGAGCCACTCCGCCCCTATGCTGCGTCCGCCCGATGCGCTCGCTCCTCAACCCCCGATTCGTGTCCGCGTGGATGGTCAGCCTGCTGGCCGGGCTGTCGTACTTCCTCTTCGTCCACTTCCCGAGGTTCCTCGAGAGCCTGGGCGCCTCCGAGGTGGAGATCGGCCTGATCGTGGGCTCGACGGCCCTCAGCGCCATTGCCGTCCGGCCCCATCTGGGCCGGGACCTGGACCGCCGGGGTCGACGGCCCATCCTGCTGCTCGGGGGCCTCGTCAACGTGATCGTGCTGGCGCTGTACCCCACCGTCGGGTCGCTGGGTCTCTGGCTCTACGCCATCCGGATCGGCCAGGGATTCGGTGTCGCGCTGTCCTTCACGGCGATCTTCACCTACGCCGCCGATCTGGTGCCCGCCGACAAGCGCACCCAGGGCCTCGCTCTCTTCGGCGTGTCCGGCCTCCTCCCGATCGCGCTCGGCGGCGTCCTCGGCGACTTCGTGCTGGCGCGTTGGAGCTTCGACGGTCTCTTCTATACGTCCCTGGCCCTGGGGGCATTGGCGCTGGCGCTGTCGTTCACCCTGCCCGAGTCGAGCACCCCGGTGGGCAGGAGAGGCGAGGTGTCGTTCCTGCGGCCGCTACTCCAGCGCGATCTCCTGCCCCTCTGGTGGATCACCGTCGTCTTCACGCTGTCGCTCAATGCGTACTTCACCTTCCTGCGCACATTCGTGGACGAGTCCGGGATCGGAACGGTGGGCGGGTTCTTCGCCGCATACGCCGGCACGGCGATCGCGGTCCGCATCATCGGAGGATGGGTACCGGACCGGCTCGGCTCGAAGCGAGTCCTGTACCCGTCCCTGGTGATCTTTGCCGCGGGCTTCGTCGTCCTCGCGACCGCCTCGACATCGCTCGCCGTCGCCGTCGCCGGCGGTCTCTGTGGTTTCGGCCACGCCTATGTCTTCCCGATCCTGTACGCGATGTCGTTCGGCAGGGCGCAGACGACGGATCGCGGTTCGGCGTCGGCGATCTTCACGGGCCTCTTCGACATCGGCACCCTGATCGGTGGGCCGGTGCTCGGCACGCTGATCACCTGGTTCGGCTACTCGGCGATGTTCCTGGTCGCTGCGGGCTGGGTGGTCGCGGGATCGATCGTGTTCAGCCTCTGGGAGGGCGATGCAGGCCCCCGCAGGCGCACGCGAACTACACGCGTGTCACTCGGGTGACGTATAGTCCGGAGGCATGGGACTGGAGACCCTGAGTCCGAGCCGGGCGAGCGATTTCAAGACCTGCCCCCAGCTCTTCAAATTCCGGGCGATCGACAAGCTGCCCGAGCCGTCCACCGTGTATCAGGCGCGGGGCACCACGGCACACCTCGCGCTCCAGCGGCTCTTCGACCGACCCGCCTCGGAACGCACGCCCGAGGCGCTGTTCGACCTGTTCCGCGAGGCCTGGGCCGAGGTGCGAATCGAGGAGTTCGAGGGCCTCTTCGAGTCCGTGGAGGACGAGCGCGCCTGGGGGATCGAGAGCCTGCAACTGCTGGCCAACTACTTCTCGATCGAGGACCCGACGGCGTTCGACCCGCTCGACCGCGAGCTCGACATGCTCGAGGATCTCGAGGGAATCACGATCCGCGGCATCCTCGACCGGATGGAGGAGACCCCCGACGGACGCCTCGTCATCACCGACTACAAGACCGGAAAGGCGCCGCCGGAGCGGTACGCCCTCCCTGCATTCTTCGCCCTGAAGATCTACGCGCTGCTGATCCGGCGCCGGACGGGACGCACGCCCGATGAGATCCAACTGATCTACCTGAACGGGCCCACCGTCTACAGGATCACGGTCAACGACGCCCAGCTGGACGCCATGGATCGCCAATTGCGGGCACTGTGGCGGGCCATCGATGCCGCCATCGACCAGGAGCGGTTCCCTCCACGGGTCAGCAGGCTGTGCGACTGGTGTTCGTTCCAGTCGATCTGCCCGGCCTGGGCCGACACCGATGTCGCCGCCGAGACCCTGGCGACAGTGTCGTAGGGTCGGGCTTCGCCCGACCCGCAATTCGCAATTCGCAATACGACAGAACACGTCCGAGACCTCAGGACTTCTGGCCAATTGCCAATTGCGGGAGGCCGACTCAGTCGGCCGACCCTACGGAAACACGCCGCGAGCCAGCTTGGCGTCGGCGACGCGGCGGATGCCGCGGATGAGGGCCGCGGTGCGGAGATCGGTGTCGTGCCTGTTCGCCACCGACACCACTTCGTCGAATGCCCGGCTCATGATCTCGCGGAGGCGGCCGACGATCTCGGACTCGGACCAGAAGTAGTTCTGGAGGTCCTGCACCCACTCGAAGTACGAGACCGTGACGCCTCCGGCATTGGCCAGGATGTCAGGGACGACGAGCACGCCCCTGTCGGCCAGGATCTCGTCGGCCTTGAGGGTCGTGGGCCCGTTTGCGCCCTCCATGATCAGCTTTGCCTTGATGTCTTCGGCGTTGTCGGCGGTGATCACCCCGCCTGTGGCACATGGCATCAGCACGTCGCAGTCGACGGCGAGAAGCTCCTCATTCGTGATCCGGTCACCGCCGCCGGTGAAGCCCTCGAGCGTGCGGTGCTTGTCGACATACGCCATGGCGTCTTCGATGTCGAGGCCTTTGCCGTTGTAGACGCCGCCGGAGATGTCCGAGATCGCAACGACGCGGGCACCCAGCTGCTCCGCCGCGAGGGCCGCATATCGCCCGACGTTCCCGAACCCGTGGACGGACACACAGGCACCCTCGACCGAGAGCTTCGCCCGCTGCGCCGCCATCGGGAGAAGGCTGACCAATCCCCGTCCGGTCGCCTCGCGGCGAGCCACCGACCCGCCCAGGGCCGGGGGCTTTCCGGTGACCACGGCAGGCTCCGAGTGCCCGACCTGCTGGCTGTACGTGTCCATGATCCATGCCATCACCTGCTCGTCGGTGCCCATGTCGGGGGCAGGGATGTCCTTGTTCGGTCCTATGAAGTTGATGATCTCGGCCGTGTAGCGGCGGGTCACCCGCTGCTTCTCGGATCGCGAGAGTGCGAGGGGGTCGACTCGGACCCCTCCCTTGGCGCCGCCGAAAGGCAGGCCGACGATCGCGCACTTCCAGGTCATCAGCATGGCCAGGGCGGCGACCTCGCCGAGATTGACGTCGGGTGCGTAGCGAATGCCGCCCTTGGTCGGGCCCATGGTGAGGAGGTGCTGGACCCGGTACCCGAACAGGCTCTCGACCTCGGAGTAGTCGTCCTTGCGATACGGGAAGGTGACGACGATCGAGCGCTGCGGGACCCGGAGCCGCTCTGCCACGTTCTCGTCGAGGCCGATCAGGTCGGCGACCCGGTTGAACTGCTGGAGAGACTCCTGATAGAGCGGCGATTCCCACTCACGCAGGCCCTCGCCGACGAACTTCTGCTCCATCCCGCCTCTCATGTCGGCACGGGCGCCCAATCTAACGGGATGAGGCGCGCGCCTCGTATCGTGTGCCGACACCCATCTGGAGGCCTGCCGTGCCCGAGACGATCTACACGATCGGCCACGGTCGTGCCGCGTTCCCCGAGATCCAGCGGCTGCTCGACGCAGTCGGCGTGAGCACGCTGGTCGACGTACGGTCGAGTCCTGTCAGCCGGCGAGCCCCCCACTTCTCCCGCCCCGAACTGGACGAGGCGTGCGCCGCGGCCGGTATCGGCTACCGGTACCTGGGACGGCATCTGGGCGGGCGTCCGACCGCCCCCGAGCTGCTCACCCCGGAAGGTGAACCAGACCCGTTGCTCATCGCGGCGACACCGGGCTTCGCCGCAGACCTCGGCATCCTCGTCGAACTCGCCGCCGACGGCCCGATCGCCATGCTGTGCTCGGAAGAAGACCCCGGACGCTGCCACCGCGCCACGATGATCGCCCCGGAGCTGGTGGACAGGGGCGTGTCGGTCGCCCACCTTCGTCACGACGGAACCGTGCAGCCCCACCAGGATCCTCTCTTCGGGGCCTGATCGATACGCTGACCTCCATGTTCTCACCGACCCTGGAGACGACACGGCTCACCCTTCGCAACCTCACCGCCGCGGATCTGCCATTCGTCCTCGCTCACTTCAGCGATCCCGAGGTCCATCGATACCTCGTCGACACCGATCCCGTGACCACCGAGGACCAGGCTCAGGAGATCGTCGAGTTCTATGCCGACCCGGAGCGGCTCCACCGCAACCGATGGGTTCTCGTCGACAGGTCATCCGGCGAGAGCGTCGGCACCGTCGGCCTGCACTCTCACGACGAGTCGAACCGCAAGATCGAAGTCGGGTACGACCTGTCGCCGAGGCGGTGGGGCGAAGGTCTGATGCGGGAGGCCCTGAAGGTCGCGCTCGACCACGCATTCGGCGCACTCGGGGTCCACCGCATCGAGGCATTCGTCCACGTCGACAACGACCGCTCGACCGCTCTTCTCGAAAGGCTCGGATTCACGAGAGAAGGGACGATCCGAGCCCAGTACTGGCGCGACGGCGCCTGGCACGACCACCATCTGTACTCGCTGCTCTCGACCGATCCACCGCCCGGCAGATAGGTCGACGCGCAGGCGGCCAACCAGCCCGACGAGGCATTGTGACCAGCCTCGGGCGCCCCGATCTCCGGTCGCCGATCTCGGCCGAGCCCTCCGGGTCGGCTTCCTGTCACACCCACCCGGTACCTTCACACCGTGCGCGAGCTCCATGTAGATCCTGATGGGTGGGAGGCGGCCGTCGCCGATGTCGACGGGCCGCAACTCGTCGTGGCCGGGCCCGGCACGGGGAAGACCGAGTTCCTCGCCCGTCGGGCGCGCCATCTGATAACGGAACGCGGCATACCCCCCGAGGAGATCCTGCTCCTCTCCTTCTCGCGACGGGGTGCCGCCGAGTTGCGATCCCGCGTGACGCCGGAGAGGTCGTTCACCGTCATCCCGGCGCTCACGTTCCATGCGCTGGCGGCCCGAATCGTCGAGAGGCACGGCGGTGCCGGCGACTGGCCTCAACCTCCCGCGATCCTCACGGGACCGGAGCACGTCGCCCTCGTCGCAGAGCTCCTCGCCGCCGAGGATCCCGGGGACTGGCCCCTGCCCTTCCGGCCTGGCCTCACCAGCCGAAGCTTCGCCGAAGAGGTGACCGACTTCATGCAACGGGCTGCAGAGCGGCTCCTGGGCCCCCAGGAGATCGCCGCCAGCGACCGGGCCGACTGGCGCGGCCTCCCCGGCTTCCTCGCTCGTTATCGCGCGACCCTCGTCGAGCGGAACCGCATCGACTACGGATCGCTCCAGGGTGAGGCGGTCCGCCTGCTCGACGAGCCCGATGTTCGATCGACGATCGCCTCTGCATTTCGGTACGTGCTGGTCGACGAGTATCAGGACACCACCGTGGCCCAGGCACGGATCGTCGAGCGGGTCTCCGAGCCTCACCGCAATGTCACCGCCGCCGGGGACCCGTACCAGTCGATCTACTCGTTCCGTGGTGCCGAGCTGTCGAACGTGGCCACGTTCCCCGAGCGGTTCCGCGATGCTGCCGGCGAGCCCGCCCGCCGGCTGGTGCTCACCACCTCGTTCCGCGTGCCCAGGGCCATCCTCGATGCCGCCGTACGCGTCACCGCCGGCATCGGCCTCCCGGGAGCCGCCGGCCCCGTGGTTCCGGCGCCGGGTGAAGGCTCTGTCGAGACCTACTGTTTCGGCCAGGCATCCAATGAGGCCGAGTGGATCGCATCGGAGCTGCAGAGAGTCCACCTGCGCGACGGCATCCCCTACCGTCGCATGGCCGTGGTCGTACGGTCCAAGCGGCGGTTCCTCCCCGAGCTGTCGCGGGCGCTGGACCGGCGGCACATACCGCACGACCCGCCCGATGCCCGACTCGTCGATCATCCTGCCGTCCGCCCGGTGCTGGATCTGGTGACCGCGGTCACCAGCGGAGAGCCCGAACGATCGGCGGCGCTGCGGCGAGTGCTGCTCGGTCCGATGGTTGGACTGACCCTCTCGGCGGCCCGGGATCTCGAACGATCGGCTGCCGGCGTCGGTTGGCGGCAGGCACTGGGACAGAGCGGACCTGCCGAGGCGCTGCTGCCGTTCGTCGACGACAGGGGATGGGCGCAGGACGTGCCCGCCGCCGATGGCTTCTGGAGCCTCTGGACCAGCCTCCCCCACTTCTCGCGGGTGGTCACCCAGCGGTCCTCGGAGGCGCGGGCCGCTCTCGCCTCGTTCGCCCAGGCGCTCGACCGGCTGCGCGAGCGCGACCCCGACGCCACGCTCGCCGACTACGCCGAGGTCGTCGCAGCCGAGGACTTCGAGGCCCAGCCCCTCCTCGAGTACCGCGACCATGACGTCGATCGGGTGGCCCTGACCACGCTTCATCAGGCGAAGGGCCTCGAATTCGACGTCGTGGTGATCGCCGACGCTCGCGAGGGCGTGCTCCCGGACCTCCGCACCCGCGACTCTCTCCTCGGCGCCCGCCATCTGTCGCCGTCGGCCGACGCCGACGACGCCTCCTACGCCCGATTCCGGCTGCAGGAGGAAATGCGTCTCGTGTATACCGCGATCTGCCGGGCGCGCCTCCGCGTCGTCTTCACCTGCACCGTGGCCCCCGCCGAAGGCTCGGTGGGCACTCCGAGCCGTGTCCTGCCCCTGGCCACGGGGAAGCCGATGGAGGAAGCGGCCCGGCCGCCGACGCCCTGGACCGACCCGACCACCCCGCTCGAAGCCGAGGCGTGGCTGCGCCGGCGGCTCCGCGACCCCGCACTCCCAGCCGCCGATCGACTCGCGGCGTTGGCGACGCTCGTCGACGACGCGCCCTGGCACCCGCGTCCGGTGGCCGAGTTCGCCGGGATCCTGCGACGCGGCCGCGACGACGGACTCGTCGACCGGGCCATGAGCCTCTCGCCGAGCGCCGCCGATGCCTACGACTCCTGCCCCCGCCAGTACGTGTTCACGCGGCTCCTTCGCGTCGACGAGGGCGGTTCCGTCTACCAGGAACTCGGATCATTGCTCCACCGGGTATGGGAACGGGCCGAGGCGCAGGCGATGGAGGCGGGCGCAGACCACGCCGATCTCGAGACCGCTCTCGAGATCCTCGACGACGAGTTCGACGGAACCGCCTTCCGAGGCGACGCCTGGGCCGCGGCCTGGAAGGCGCGCGCCGTCGAGATCACGGAGCATCTCTACGACAACTGGCCGGGAGTGGGCCGTGCCGAGGCGCTCGAACGGAGGGTCACTGCGGACATCGACGGCATCGCGTGGTCTGGTCGCATCGATCGTGTCGAGCGGCGCCCGGAGGGGCGTTGGATCGTCGACTACAAGACCGGGAGAAGCGCTCCCTCCGTCGCCGAGGCGGCGCGCTCCCTTCAACTGGGGTTCTACGTCCTCGCTGCAGGCTCGCCCGAGGACCCGGTGGCCGGCGCCGAGCTGTGGTTCCCCGCAACGAGGACGAAGAGCGTCACGACGAGGGAGTTCGATCTCGACAACCTCGACGACGTCCGGACAGCCATGGTCGCGGCGCAGCAGGGGGTGTTCTCCGAGGACTGGACACCGCGGCCCGGACCGGCGTGCGATCGCTGCGCGGTCCGATCGGTGTGTCCTGAGTGGCCAGAGGGCAGGGAGGCGTTCTCGTCATGATGCGCATCGACCCCACCCCCGAGCAGCGAGCCATCATCGAGCACCCGCTGGAGCCGGTCCGGATCACTGCAGGCGCCGGTACGGGGAAGACCACGACAATGGCCCTGCGCCTCGCCCACCTCGTCGAGGCGCACCACCTGGAGCCCGAGCAGGCACTCGGCATCACCTTCACCAACAAGGCCGCGGGGGAACTGTCCTCCCGGCTCCGCGAATACCTGCCCCATCTGTCGGCAGAAGGGCGGGAGGTCGAGGTCGCCACCTATCACGGCTTCGCCCACGGCATCCTCCGTGAGTTCGGACCGATGCTGGGGATACCCCGGGACGTGCAGATCATCACGCCCGGATACGTGCGCCAGCTGCTCCGCGACGAACTCGGCGCCGAGGTGCGGTCCCGGCTGGACCTGACGGTCCCCGGTCGGCGCACCGACGAGCTGGTGCGGCTGTCGTCGGCCCTGGGCGACCACCTCGCCACCCCGGAGACGCTGCATGAGCACCCCTCGGGGAATGACGAGGTGGACGAGGCCCGTGCGGAGATGGCGGCTGTCATTGCGGGCTACCGCGAGCGGAAGAAGCGCCTCGGCATCGTCGACTACGCCGATCTGGTGACCCTGGCGCATCGCCTCCTCACCGGGTTTCCCGGTGTCGCCGGGCGGATTCGCGACCGCTACCGGGTGGTGCTGCTGGACGAGTATCAGGACACCAACCCCGGGCAGCGCGAGATGCTCCGGGCGCTCTTCGGGGACGGATTCCCGGTCACCGCGGTAGGCGACTCCGACCAGACGATCTATGAGTGGCGGGGGGCGTCGCCCGCCAACTTCGATCGCTTCCCGGAGCACTTCCCGCTTGCGGACGGGAAGCCCTCGCGGTCTCTCGACCTTTCCACCAATTGGCGTTCGGCGGTCGCGATCGTCGACGTCGCCAATCGGGTCCGAGGGAAGATCGGCAGCCGCAGCCCGCTCGACCGTCTCCGAGAGCGCCCTGACGCCCCCGCGGGGACAGTGCGAACCCACTGGCTCCATTCGTCGGTCGACGAGGCACGCTGGATAGCCGATCAGGCAGAGCGACTCCAGGAGGACGGCTGCAGCTGGGGGGACATCGCGATCCTCTTTCGAAAACATCGTCAGATGGGTCTGGTGCGAGAGGCCCTGGAGCGCCGCGGCATCCCCGTCGAGGTCGCCTCGCTGGGAGGCCTGCTCGACGTGCCCGAGGTGGCCGACCTTCACGCCTGGCTCCGGATCCTCGGCAGGCCCGACGATGCGCCGGCGCTCATGCGGATCCTTCTCGGCTCCTCATACCGCCTCGGATTGGCCGACCTCGGGCCCCTGGCGGCGTGGGTGCGAGCGCGGACCCGAGCCGACGAGGATGTCGCCGTCGGATGGGCGCTTCTCGAGGCGATCGACGCGCTCGAGGACATCGAGGGCATCGCCTCCGAGGCCCACGCCCGCCTGGAACGTTTCCGTGTCCTCTATCGCGAGCTGTTGGCGATCGCCCAGGGTGTCAGCCTCGTCGAGCTGTGCCGCCGCATCCTCGACCGCATCGGAGCATGGCCCGAGGTCGACGCGCTCGACGACGCCGCCCGCCTCTCTGCGCGTCTCAACCTGTACCGGTTCCTCGATCTCGCCGAAGAGTGGAGTCCGCTGGAGAGCAGCCCGTCTCTCCAGGCCTTCCTGGAGCATCTCGAGGTCCTCCAGGACGAGGGCGCTTCCGACGAGCTCGACAGCGCCCGCGTGAGCGGCGAGGACGCCGTCGTCCTCATCACGGTCCACCGCGCCAAGGGACTCGAGTGGCCCATCGTGTTCCTGCCCGCCCTGTGCAAAGGCACGTTCCCTTCGGGGATCCAGACCTATCCCGATCCCAACACGCGACCCGAGGTCATGCCCCCCCAGATGCGCCTCGACGCCGACGACAACCAGGCTCTTCCCGAGGACGCTGATGAACGCAAGGCGGCGCTCCGGGCCTCGCATGACGACCAGGAATGGCGCACCGCGTACGTCGCGGTCACCCGGGCCAGGGACGTACTGATCGCCAGCGGCGCCCACTGGTACACGGACAAGCAGGCCAAGCGCCCTGGCGAGCTGTTCGAGCTGATCGACTCGGCCGCAGAGCGCGTCGAGGAAAGGGTCCTCGACTCCGGCGATCCCCCGGCGACCCTCCGGTTCGAAGAAGACCGTGCTCCCGAGCCCGACCCGCTGTTCGCCGGGGGATGGCGTGCCGCCCTTGCGGCGTCTGCCACCGGCGAGGTCGACCCGGCCGACCTCGCCGCTCGGGCCGAGATCACCCGGGCGTACGATGACCAGGTGGAGCAGCTGCGCATCATGCTCGAGGACCTCCCGGAGTCGGGCGAGGCGCACACCGACGAGGAGCCGTTCCGCACATCGGTGACCGGCCTGGTGACCCTCGCCGGGTGCCCTCTCCGGTACTACTGGTCGGACATCGAGCGGCTCCCCCGCCGGCCGACGGCAGCGGCTCGCCGGGGCGTCGAGATCCATCGCCGCATCGAGCTGCACAACCGCGGTGCCCTGGCATTCGATGAGGCCGACGACACCTTCTACGACGCCGTCGACGACTCGCCGGCCCCTGTGACGAGCGCGTTCGGTCGGTTCTCCGCCTCTCGCTTCGCACGACGTCGCCCGATCCTTGTCGAGGCGCCCTTCGACCTGCTCGCGGGAGATGTCAGGGTCTCGGGGCGCATCGATGCCATCTACGAGGACGAACCTGGCTCGTGGGAGGTCGTCGACTTCAAGTCCGGCCGCTTCAGTGACGATCCGACGCGCCGGGTCCAGCTCCAGGCCTATGCCGTCGCCGTCGACGAAGCGGGACTCGCCTCGGGAGAGGCTCCAGAGCGAACCCGCGTGACCTTCGCCTATCTGGGAGCCGACGAACTCGTCGAGCAGACCGAGGAGGTCGATCGCTCCTGGCTCGACGCCGCCAGGATCCGCCTCGCCGAGCTGGCCGCCCTTGCTGCGGAGGGGCCGTATGACCCGACACCATCGGCGGCCTGCCGGATATGCGATTTCGCCCGGTTCTGCGAGGCGGGCACGGCGTGGCTGGAGGCCAACCGATGACACTCGCGCTGGTCGTCGGATTCGTGGTCGGAACGCTGCCCGCCGCCGACATGATCGGCCGGTTGAGGGGCGTCGACCTCCGGAGGGCAGGCAGCGGAAATCCCGGAACCGCGAACGCGCTCCGCGTGATCGGGCGGGGCGCGGCGACCACCATCCTCGTGATCGATCTCCTCAAGGGCGCGGCGGCGGCCGCGTTCGGTCTCGGGATCGCAGGAGACGCCACCGGTACCGCCGCCGCCGTCGCGGCCATCGCCGGACAGGTGCTCAATCCCTGGTTCGGATTTCACGGTGGCAAGGGACTCGGTGTGACCGCCGGCGCCGCGATCGTGATCTGGCCGCTTGGCCTCGCGTTGGTCCTTCCCACCGTGGCCCTCGGCGCGGTCGCGTATCGCGCTGCCGTAGGAGCCATCGCCGGGCTCATCGCCTTCTTGGGGCTGAGCATGTTGTGGGCGTCCGAGAAGTGGTCCACCGCCTGGGGCATCGCGGCGGACGACACCCTGGTCTGGTTCTCCATCGGCGTGTGCGTGCTGACCATCCCCAAGTTCGTCGGCGACCTCACCGAACGCTTCTCCGCCCCTGAGCCGCACTCCCCGGTGCGGGGCTAGCGGATCCGCCCCTCCGCAGCCTCGAGCAGAATCGTCACCGGCCCGTCGTTGACCGACTCGACGAGCATGTGGGCGCCGAACCTGCCCCGCGCGACGGCGAGCCCGGCCTCCTCGAGGCCCGCGGTGACCCTCGCGACGAGCGGCTCGGCAACGGACGGGTCGGCGGCACCGGTGAACGAGGGTCGCCGTCCCCGGGCGACATCGGCCAGCAGCGTGAACTGGCTGACGACCAGCACGGCGCCCCGGGCTTCGGCGACAGACCGGTTCATCCTTCCTTCGCCATCCGGGAGGATCCTCAGTCCGGCGACCTTGGCGGCCAATACGTCGGCGTCCGACTCGGTGTCGCCTGTCGCCACGCCCACGAGGACGAGCAGACCATCACCGATCTCTCCAACCACGTCGCCACCGACCATCACACGCGCTCGGGACACACGCTGGACCACTGCTCTCACGATTCAACGAGCCTAGGACCGCGCTCCCCCGCTCATCCCCTGCCGAGGAGCCTGCTCCTCAGGCTGTGATGACGATCGGCCTCGACGATGGGCGGCGCCAGTACCCGGAACATCACCGGGCTGACCACCGCCGAGACCGCCACCAGCATGATGGCTCCGGCGCGGAGGCCGGTGGTCAGCAGGCCCAGGTCGAGACCCAGGTCGGCCAGCGCGATGATCACCGACAGCTGGCCGGCGAGGATGAACCCGGCGGCTATCGCCTCCCTGCCCGAGAACCTCCGCAGCACCAGCAGCACGGACGGGACGATCTTCACCACGAATGCGATCGCGACGAGAGCCAGCGCCTGGCCCAGTATCTGCGGGTCCTCCAGCTCGTCGAGGGGGAATGCGATACCGACGTTGATGAAGAAGATCGGGATGAAGAATCCGAACGCAAAGCCATTCAGCTGCTCTTCGAGCCCTCCAGGGTCGCGGAACACGAACGTGAAGACGGCCCCGGCGAGGAACGCCCCGAGGATGGCCTCGATTTCGAGGAGGGTCGACAGACCGACGAACACGAAGAGCAGCGCGAGCGTCGCCCGTGTCCCCATCTCCGCCGGATCGTCGGAGCGGAAGAGACGCTCGAAGCGCTCGGGGTACCACCACGCGGCTCGTCGCAGGACGATGAGGACCACGAGCATCGCAGCGAGAAGTGCGGGGATCGAGAGCAGGTCCAGGCCCACCCCCTTCTCCACGACCACGCTGAGCACCACGATGCCGACCAGGCTCAGCACCTCGGCGAACACCGCCGTGATCAGGATCGTCTGGCCCGTTCGCGTGCCCGAACGCCTCGTATCGCGCAGAGCAGGCACCACGAGGCCGAGTGCCGCCGCCGACATGAGGAAGGTCAGGAACAGTCGCTGCTCGATCGACTCGTGCTCCAGGAACCCCGCCCCGACATAGGAAGCAACCGCAAAGCCTCCGAAGAGCACCAACCCGGTCAGCAACTGCGCAGGGCCCTGCCGCTCGAGGCGGGTGAAGTCGATCTCGAATCCGGCCAGGAACATGAGCAGGAACAGGCCGAACTCGGCCAGGAAGTCGAGGAGCGGTTCGCCCGCCTCGATGACTCCAAAGACCGGCCCGACCAGGATCCCGAACACGATCTCGAGCACGATGGCCGGCACCCGAATCCGGCCGGCTACCAGCGGGATCAGGAACGCCGCGGCGGCGATTGCAATGAGCGAGATCGGGGTGGCGATCCCGTGGGGGGTCGAACCGTTGACTCCTTCGACGCCGGCGACGACGGCAGCGACCGTCACTGCGCGCTCGGGACGACGAGCGTGCTCACGTCGACGCGTTGAAGCAGATGACCGACGATCCCCGGCGAGAAGATGGTCGGCCTCCGTGCGGACATGCCCAGCACGAGCAGATCGGCACCGGTGACGGCCGACTCGATGATGCGGACCGGGTTGCCCTGACGAAGCAGGCGCCGAACACTCACATCCAGCACGGCGGCCTCCTCGCGCACCCGCGCCAGGGCCCGGACCGCCGCCTCGCGTCCATCGCTCCCGGTGATGAACGTCGGAGGGACGACCGCCACCGCGGTGACTGCGGCACGCCCGTCGCCGGCGAGATCGATGGCGGCGCGCGCCGCGGCGGTTCCTGAGGAGGTCTCGCGGGCCGGCGTGACGATCCGCTGATAGGGATGAGAGCCCCGAGCGAAGAGCACCGGCCTATCCCAATCTGCAGCACGCCGCAGCATGCGGATGGCCCTGAATCGGCCCAGGAACGACCGGCCGGGTCCGGGCACGACGACCAGCCCGATGCTCTCGTCCTCGACGACGGACTTGATGCGACGAGTCGGATCGCCGGACACGGGATGGAACCGAACGTCGACGCCCTCGGCGGAGCCCCGGATCTCCTCCAGCATTGCCTGGACCTCCGTGGCCTCGCTCTCCTCACGGATCGAGCCGGGATCGGGGTGAGCCACGACGAGTGCCTCCGCGGGGCTGTTGCGGGTCAACTCCATGGCCTCGGCGAGGACCTCCGACGCCTGGCCCACCGACCCGAAAGCGACGAGCACACCCTTGCCGAAGTCGAGCGGGAAGCGAGCCTCGCCGGCGGTGAAGGTCCGAACGATGAGGGGAAAGTCCGACGTCGCCCCGACCACGGTCACGAGGTCGCCGGTCTGGATCGTCGTCGACCCGTGGGGGACGATGAGGGTGTCGCCGCGCAGGATGGTCGCCACCAGCCAGGACTCTGAGTGAAGATCTCGCAACGCCATACCCCGCACCGGGCTGTCCTCTGCGACGAGGAACTCGAGCGCCTCCGCCCTCCCTGCGGCGAACGCGGTGGATGAGATCCGGCGGGGCTCCAGGCTGATCTCCAGCTGGCGTGCCGTGAGCGAGTCGGGAGAGAACACCGGCACCCCGAGGTCCCGGTACCGCTGGATGTGCTCGGGGTCGGCGGCGACGGCGACCAACCGGACCATCCCCGCATCGAGGGCCAGACGGCACACCTCGAGATTCACCTCGTCGTCGCCGGCGGCCGCCACGATGGCATCGGCCTCGGCGTAGCGCGCCTTCTCAAGGACGACGCGGCTCGACCCGTCGCCCTGGATCGTTTCGATGTCGCGCACCGCCTGGGCGCGGGCAAGGAGATCTGGATCGGAGTCGACGACCGTGACGCTCCAGCGCTCGCTGAGGCGCCTCAACAGGTCCCGGGTTGCACCGCGAGCGCCGACGACGATCGCCCTCAACACGCCTCCCTGGTACGACGGCCCGCCCGCGCGGGTCGTGACATTATGGCCGAGTGGCGGTGCCGGTCACCCGTTTCCCGTTGTCTGGATGGACGGACGCGGACGCGGAGCGATCGACGCGACACCTAGACGGAGAACCGGACCACGATCACATCCCCCTCGGCCACGGGGTATTCCTTGCCCTCGAGGCGCACCTTCCCGGCGGCCTTGGCGGCATCCCATCCCCCGGCTTCGATCACGGTCTCGATCGACGTCACCTCGGCGCGGATGAACCCGCGTTCGAGGTCGGAGTGAATCTTCCCGGCGGCCTCCCGCGCCGGAGCCCCCGATCGCACCGTCCAGGCGTGCGCTTCCTTGGGGCCCACGGTGAAGAACGACAGCAGCCCGAGCGCCTCGTAGGTGGCGTGGACCATCCGGGCCAGAGCGCCTTCCCCGAGGCCGAGCCCCTCATAGAGCTCGTCGCGGTCGGCCGGGTCGACGCGGGCGGCCTCCGCCTCGAGCGCAGCACTCACGACGACGACGGCATCACCATCGGGGACGACCGCCTCGACCGCGGCTTGCAGACGGTCCGGATCCGACTCGTCCTCGCCGACATTGATGACCCACACACACGGCTTGAGGGTCACCGGCGCGAGGTCGCGAAACGCGGCCAGCTCGGCGTCGTCCCAGGAGGCAGAGCGGAGGGGCGTCCCCGCGGCGAGCAGCTCGGCGGCGCGGGCGATCGCCGCCGCCGGCGCGCGCTTCGACTGGTCCCCGGTCGCCTCCTTTGCCGCCTTCGCGGCACGACGTTCGAAGACCTCCGAGTCGGCGAGCACCAGGTCCAGCAGCAGTACCTCGGCCTGGGCGACGGGATCCGTGCCGGACTCGGCGTCAGGCACCGCCTCGTCCTCGAAGGCCCTGACCACCGCAGCGAGGGCGTCCATCTCTCGCAACCGTCCGAGGAACTGTGCGCTGAACGAGGCGGATCCCGGGGACACCGCCGGGAGATCGAGCAGATCGAGCGTCGCGTGGACCACCTTTGCCGAGCCCTCGGCCTCGGCGGCCTGTTCGAGACGCTCGTCCGGGATTCGGGCAACACCGATGTTCGGCTCGATGGTCGAGAACGGATGAGCCGCGGTCGGCGCGTCGAGACCGGTGAGCGCGTTGAACAGCGTCGTCTTGCCGACGTTGGGGAGGCCGATGAGCGAGAGACGGGCCACGGATGGGCGATGGTACCGGCAACCTCCTCCGCAGCCTCTCCCTGGAGCCAGGTGCTCGAACTCCGGCCTCACCAGACGCTTCGCGAACCTCCTCGCCATCGACCACGCCGATCTCTCGCCTCGGCGAATCCTCGACCGTGGCACCCACAGCCGAGGACGACCATCAGGCCGGCTTCGAGCGCCGCCGGGGAGCTGTCGGCGTCCTCGACGATCACCCGACCGGGCCTTCCAGCAACGCCTCGATCTCGACGTCGTCGTAGCCGAGCCGGGCAAGCACGCCGCCGGCATCTCCCCCTGATGGACGCGGAGCGCTCGGCATGCCGACCGCGCTGCGGGAGAATCTCGGCGCAGGGGCGGGTTGCACGACTCCGCCGACCTCGACGAAGGCTGTCCGGGCGGCAGCATGGGTGTCGGAAGCGGCCTCGGAGAGCGTGAGCACCGGGGCCACACAGGCATCGGTGCCCGCGAAGGCCTCCGCCCACTCGTCTCGGGTCCGTGAGCCGAACACCTCCGCGAGCCGCCCCTCGAGCACGGTCCACCCGGATCGGTCGTACTGAGAAGGGAGATCCTCCCCGCCCAGGCCCAACCCGTCGAGCAGCGCCGCATAGAACTGTGGTTCCAGAGCCCCGACGGCAACGAATCGGTCGTCGGCCGTCCGGTAACACCGGTAGAAGGGGGCGCCGCCGTCGAGGAGGTTGCTGCTGCGGTCCTCCGCCCACAGCCCCGAAGCCGCGAGGCCGTGGAACATCGTGGTGAGAAGCGCCGAGCCGTCCACCATGGCAGCGTCGACCACCTGCCCCTTCCCGGACGTCTCTCGCTCGACGAGGGCCGCCAGCACCCCGGCGACGAGCAGCATCCCGCCGCCGCCGAAGTCTGCGATCAGGTTGAGCGGCGGGGGTGGCGGCGAGTCGGGCTCGCCGATCGGATGAAGGGCACCGGCCAGCGCGATGTAGTCGATGTCATGCCCTGCCTCCATTGCGCGCGGTCCGTCCTGGCCCCATCCGGTGATCCGGCCGTAGACGAGACCGGGATTTCGCTCGAGGCAGGCTTGCGGACCGGCGCCGAGCCTCTCCATCACGCCGGGCCGAAACCCCTCGATGAGGATGTCCGACTCCTCGACCAGTCGGAGCAGGACCTCGAGTCCCGCCGGTTCCTTCAGGTCGAGAGCCAACGAGTCCGACCGGCCGCGCAACATGACGTCATGAGCGACCGGGACGCTGCCGCCGCCCTTGCGCTCCACCCGGGTGACCGCAGCCCCGAGGTCGGCCAGCACCATCGCCGCGAAGGGGCCCGGCCCGATCGATCCGACCTCGACGACGCGCACGCTCGCGAGGGGGCCGCTCACGTCTGCGGCCCCGCCCCCGACCGAACCGCCGTCACCCCGGTGACCGGATCGCGGTCGAGCACGATCAGGTCCTCGATGCGCTCCCTCAAGGCCGGCACGTGGCTGACGATGACCACCAGGCGATCGGCACCCGAGGCCACCAACCGTTCGACACCGTCCATCGCCAGGTCGAGGTGCTCCGGGTCGAGACTCCCGAAACCCTCGTCCAGGAAGAAGGCGTCGAGGCGCCCACCTTCGCGGGCCACGATCTCGGAGAGAGCGAGGGCCAGGGCAAGGGAGGCGAGAAAGGTCTCGCCCCCGCTCAGGGACACAGGCGAGCGGACCATGTCGGCGGCCGCCAGATCGATCATGTTGAACTCGCCGTCTTCGGTGAAGCGGTACCGCCCCGCGGTCAGGACTTCGAGGTGGACCGAGGCGAGATCGGCCAGCACCCGGCGCCGCTCATCGAGCAGGAACTCGAGGAACCTCGAGGGCGCCAGATCGCCGTGGAGCCGCTGGAGCAACGCCTGGTCGGCGAGAGCCTGTTTCTCCTGAGCGCCCAGCTCGTCGAGGGTTGCAAGGTTCTTCTCGAGGATCGACACCTTGATACCGATCTCTGTGGCCTCACGCCCGGCCTTCTGGGCGATCTCGACGATGTCGTCGGCCGCGGCCATCCCCGCCTTCTCGAACAGATCGGTGCGTGCCGCCCGGGCCGCCTCCACTTCATGGGCCGCCGCCTCCTTGCGCTGGGTGGCGGCGGCGTGCCGCTCGAGCACCTCCTTCCGCAACTCGGTGAGGGCGGTCTCGATGCCGGAGGCGTCCTCGGGCGCGGCGACATCGATCTCGAGCCGGGTCGCGATCTTCACGATGGTGGTGCGAACATCGTCGAGACCCTTCCGCGCCTTGTCCCGGGCCGCCACTGCGGCATCCCGGGCCTTGCGTGCCTCCACCTCCGCCATGCGCGCCTCCTGATCCGCCTCTTCGGCGGCGGACACCCGGCGCCGCATGTGCTCCAGCCGTTCGACAGGGTCTCCCTCCCCCAGGCGTCCCTGAAGCGTCGACTCCATGTCGCTGGCCGCGCTCGCCGTGCTCTCGACCCCCTTCTGTATCGACTCCCGGGTGCGCCTGGCGCCGGCGAGCTCCTTGTCGGCGGACTCCACCCTCGTGACCGCCTCCGCTCGCAGCGTCGCCGCGGCAGTCGCCGCAGTCCGAGCGGACTCGAGGTCATCGAGTGCGACACGGAGCCGCTCCTCGGCCTCATCCACCTCGCCGGCCTCCGCCGGAGGAGGCAGCGAGGACACGACCTGGGCGCAGACCGGGCAGGGCTCGCCTTCGGCGAGGGTCTGGCGGAGTGAGTGGGCCCGGTCGGCATCGTGGGCGGCGTGGAGCGCCGCACGAGCAGCTTCCTCTGCCGTGACCGCCGCCTGGGTCCGGGCATTCGCCTTGTCCAGCCTCTCCTCGGCTTCGTGCGCTGCCTTCCGGGCCTCGAGCGTCGCCTTCTCCAACTCCTCGATGCCGGCGTCGGCCGCCGCCAAGCGCTCCCGTTCCTTCTCCAACGTCGCCGCCGCCGCCTGCCAGCGGGCGACGAGTTCACCGACCTCCTGCAGGGCATCACGTCCCCCGGCCGCCTGCACCGCCTTCTCGAGCGTTCGGGAGGCCGCGGCGTGCGCCTCGGCCGCTCCAGCAAGGGCCTTCTCGGTCTCGACCACGGCGGTCTCCGAGTCGCGAGCTGCGGCGAGGACCTCCTCCACATCCTCCCGACCGGGGACGTCACCGCTGATGGCCTCCAGCATGGTCAGGTCGGCGATGGCATCGGCCACCTTCTTCTCTGCCTCCTTGAGGACTCCGTCGGCTTGATCCACCGACGTGCGAAGGGCCTCCAGGGTCGCGGCGCGCTCTTCGGCGACCACGAGCTCCTTCCGCTTGACCTCCAGCTCCTTGCGATCGGCGTCGGCGGTCGCTCTGCGCGACGACAGCACCTGAAGGACCGCCCCGAGCCCGTCGAGCCTGACCCTGGCGGCGTCGCGCATCGCATCGAGCCGATCGAAACCGAAGACGCCCTTCAGCACCTGGTTGCGCTCGGTGCCGGTCGCCTCGAGGAACGCCGAGAACTGGTTCTGTGCCAGGAGGACCGATCGCCGGAAGGCGGCGAAGTCCATGCCGAGGATCGTCTCGACCTCTTCGCCCATCTCCCGCGCCTTGTCGGTGACCTCGTGCTCGACGCCGTCGTCCACGCGGTACAGCGCGTGCGCGGATGCACCGCCGCGCCGCAGGGACCGCACTGCCTTCCACCGGGTGCCCCCCACCTCGAACATCAGGGAGACATGAAGGGTGTCGCGTCGCTGATTTATCAGCGACTTGGTGTCACGCTCGACCTTGGGCGTCTTCCCGAAGAGGGCGAACGAGATCGCGTCGAGAAGGGACGATTTTCCCGATCCGATCGGGCCGACGATCCCGACCAGGGTGCGTCCTTCGAAGCCGATCGCGGTGTCGTCGGCGTAGGAACGGAACCCGCGTAACTCGAGTTCAAGGGGCCGCATCCACGACCTCCTCGCGGATCTCTGCAAACAACTCGAGCAACTCCCCGGAAGCGGGCTCATGGTGGGCTTCCTCGTGGTACTCGGCGTAGAGGTCTCTCCACGGCCGGCCTGCCACCTCGGCACGCACCGTGCCGGAACGCTCGTACTCGGCGCGCACCTTGACGACGTCCCCGAACTCTTCTCGGGCCCGGTCGACCAGGCCGGGATCGGGGCCGTCGGTCTCGACC
>DATHSA010000060.1:0-23926 GCA_035464675.1 Acidimicrobiia bacterium | reverse complement strand
TGCCTGGCCGTGTTGGCCAGACCCGGGCGGGGCCCCGTTGCCCGTTGCCCGTTGCCCGTTGCCCGTTGCCCGTTGCCCGTTGCCCGTCTCCGGTCGCCCGTTGGCTGGCATCGGGTGTCTGGCGTCGCGCCCCGCGCCTCGCGAATCCCATCGCTAGCCTCGATGGACGATGCCGAGACGGATTCGAAGCATCCCGGCCCTCCTGGTGGCCGCACTCGTGGCGGCGTCGTGCGGTGGCGGCACCGGATCGACCACCACCACGACGGGCAGCACACTCGCCACGACCACGTCCTCGTCGACGACCACGACGACGGAGCCGCCCGTCGTCAATGGCCCGCCGATCGCCGAGGAGGGCGATCGCAACGAAACCGTTGTCGCACTCCAGTTTCTGATGAATTGCGCCGGCTACGGACCGCTCGACGTCGACGGCGCCTTTGGTCCCGCCACGGCGAGCGCCGTGGAGGCGATGCAGGAGGACCTGGGTCGCGAGGTCACCGGAGCGCCCGACGACTTCACCCTGGCGCTCCTGTCTCGAGCGTGCTCGGAGACTCGCCGTCTGACCCTCGATGATGGGCAGGCCGTGGCCGTGGGGAACGTGTCGAGCTCCGATCCCGACACGTACTTCCTCGAGGCCGAGGATGGCGACCGGCTGGCGGTGGTCCTCGACTCGTCGACCGGAGGAGCACGAGTCGACGTGCGCGCCGCCGACGGGGGCGCCATCGGGCCGGCATCGATTTCTGCCTGGGGGCTGGACCTCTCGGAGAGCCAGGATCATGTGATCATCGTGTCGGCGGTCGGTGACGCGACCACCTACGTGTTGACGGCCAAGACCCTCGAGCCTCCCGAGGACGGCGTCACGCCCGCCGACCCCGACACCGTCGCGGTCGACGAACTCGAGGAGGCGGTCATCGACGTCTGCCTCGACACGACGGGCGATCGGGCGTACGTGGCCGAGACGGGATCGGGGTATCTGGTGGTGGCCGAGGGGGCGCCCGGGTCCTACGCCGCCGGCCACGGAGGGATCGGAGCCGCCGTCGAGTTCATCAACCGCGACGGTTCACCCGGCTACTACGGATTCCTGATGGACCTCGAAGTCGCGATCGACGACCGGGTCACCGGCACCGCCGCGGTCTACCTCGACGATCCGGATGCGACCGAGCCGGTCGATCTGGCCTTCGACTTCACGAGGTCCGCGGCTGTCTGTGAGGGAGGGGCGGCCATCCCGATCGTATTGGGATCGGACGGGCTCGAGGTCGTCGACTTCGGCAGTGAGGCCGACGCGGCGATCGCCCTGGTGCGCCAGTCGTTGCCCGACGCCTCGCCGGCGATCGACACCGGGTGGGTGCCGATCGACCCCGCCGCCAACGAGTACGGCGTGTGTCGCGCCGACGTCAGCGAGGTGCGGGTGGTGACGATCGACAACCTCGTCCTGTACTTCAGCGATCGCGCCACGCAGTGGCACGCCCAGGGTGTGAGGCATTTCGTCGGCTACCGCGTCGCGGCCGGAGTGTTCCCCCTCGCGACCGATCAGGGCGTGGGCCCGGGGTCCACCATTGCGGACGTTCTCACGGGCCACCCCGACGCCGGCATCGGCGTGGGGCTCGAAGGCGGGAGCGATGTCTTCGTCACCTCCCCGCCGGGGGCGGACACGTGGCTGCGCGCTCTGGCGCCGGGCGCCTCCGGACCCACCGACACCGACGCCGAGATCACGGCGATCGTCGGCGGCAGATTCTGCGACCTGTAGGCCGCTCAGAGCAGCAGGCCTGCCATCGCGTCCAACTGATCGAGCCCCCAGGGGTCGCCGAGTGGCTGGATGCTCACATGATCTGCTCCGGCGTCCAGGTGCTCCCTGATCCGGGCGGCGACCGTATCGGCGTCGCCCCATCCCACGACGGCGTCGACGAGCGCGTCCGAGCCGCCGTCGTCCACATCCGACTCCTGCCAGCCAAGGCGAAGGAGATTGCGGCGGTAGTTGTCGAGCAGGAGGTACCTCTCCATGTGGCCGCGGGCGGTGGCCCGCGCCGACGACGGGTCGGGATCGATGACCACCGCCTGCTCCGGCGCCACCAATCGCCCGGGTCCGACACGCTCACGGGCGAACGCAGTGTGCGAGACAGGCACGAAGTAGGGGTGGGCCCCCGAGGTGCGCTCCGCCGCCAGCGACAACATCTGTGGCCCGAGCGCGGCGAGGACGACAGGAGGGTCATCGCCATCGAGCGGGTTGGAGGCCGCCTCCAGGGCATCGAGATATGCGGTCATGCGGGCCAGGGGGTTGTCGTAGTCGTGTCCCCGGCGCGCCACCGATGGGGCATGACTGACCCCGAGTCCGAGGACGAACCGACCCGGATGTGCCTCGGCCAGCCCGTACGCCCCCAGGGCAGCCGCCATCGCGTCCCGCGCCCAGATGCTGGCGATGCCGGTCGCGACCACGATCGTCTCGGTCGCCTCCAGGACGAGGGAGGCTGCGGTGAGGGCCTCCCGCCCCCGGCTCTCGGGGAACCAGATCGCGCCGTAGCCCATGTCTTCGATCGCCTTTGCGGCAGAGCGCACTTCGGCCACGGGCCGCGTCACCACCCCCCACGAGAAGACGCCGACGGTTCCGAGCGGAGGCAGGGGGGCGTGGAGGTCCATTGAGGCAGCCTACGTTGCCCGTTGACCGGAACGGCGTGCGCGGGCGGTCAGGACTCGCCGAGGAGCCGCAACGCGATCGCCTGGGCGACCATCGACTTCCGCCAGTCCTCCAGGTGGAGACTCTCGTCGGGCCCGTGGGCGCGGCTGGTCGGGTCGGCGGCTCCGGTCAGGAGGATCGCCGCCTCCGGGTAGGCCTCCGAGAACGCCGCCACGAAGGGGATCGACCCGCCGACTCCGATATCCACGGCCTCCCGTCCCCACGCCTCGGCGAATGCGGTTCGGAACGCGCCGACCCGGGGATCCTCGGCACCGAGCGCGAACGGAGCCCCCTTCTCCCGGGGGGTGACGGTGACCTTCGCCCCCCATGCCGGCTGTGCCTCGAGATGGGCGACGAGTGAGTCCATGGCCCGCTGGGGGTCGTCGCCCGGGGCGATCCGCACGCTCACCTTTGCGGTCGCCTTCGGGATCAGCTGGTTGATCGCCTTGGAGACGGGCGGCGCGTCGATGGCCAGCACCGCCGCCGCCGGCTTGGTCCACAGCCGGGAGGTGAGCGTGCCGTCGCCGATGAGCTCCACCCCGGGGACGACGCCCGCCTGGGCGCGCAGCTCCTGCTCGGTGAGGTCGAGGGGATCGGTCTCGCCCGACATCAGCCCCGGGATGGCGACCTCTCCATCGGCGTCGTGGAGTGACGCCAGGATCCGACAGAGGATGGTGAGGGCGTCTGGGATGGCACCGCCGAACTGGCCGGAATGGATCCCCGCCTCCAACACTCGGACCTCCACCTTCGCCGACACGAGGCCGCGGAGGGAGGTGGTGAGGGCTGGCACTCCGACCCGCCAGTTCGCCGAGTCGGCGATCACGATTGCATCAGAGGCCAGCAGGTCGCTGTGCTCGGCGAGGAACCCCGGGAGGTTGGGGGAACCGATCTCCTCCTCGCCTTCGATGAAGACCTTGATCCCAACCGGGGGCTTGCCCCCGAACACCTCGGCCATGGCGGCATGGGCGACCACCCCGCACTTGTCGTCCGACGCTCCTCGCGCGAATAGACGGCCGTCGCGCTCCACGGGGGTGAAAGGATCGGATGTCCACCCGTCGTCCTCGCCGGGGGGCTGGACATCGTGGTGCGCGTAGAGCAAGACCGTCGGAGCACCCTCCGGGCCAGGGATCTCGGCGAACACGGCGGGATGGGCGTCGCCGTGTTCGAGCAGTCGAACCTCTGGGTAACCGCCATCGACGAGCAATTCGGCGGTGGCCTCGGCGGATCTCCGCACATCTGTGGCGTCGAAGTCGGGGGCGCTCACCGAAGGGATGCGGATCAACGCCTCGAGATCCTCACGGAGGCCGGGCAACATCGCGCCGATTGCGGCTTTGAGATCGTCGTTCATGGTGAGGGACTCTACGAGGCGCGGAGCGCGTCTCGAGGCGCTGAATTGTGAGGGAGCCCTCGGTTGACGGCTCGCCCGGTGACCCGCCAGGGCCGGGGCCGTTGTAGCGTTCCCGCGGTGAGGCTCCACACGGCTCCACTCCTGGTGGCCATCCTCCTGCTCGCCGGATGCGGCGGCGACGGCGCCGCCACGACGACGACCGCTTCGCCCGCATCGTCGGCGCCCACCACAGGTGCCGCGACGACGACCACGACCGGACGGCCGGAGGGTCCCTCGGTGTTGGCCGTGGTCACCGGTCGCGGCGACGACGGATCGGTCGAGATCACGGTGTGGTTCAGCTCCGAACCCGTCGCCGAGGACGTCCCGCTGATCGTGGGAATCGACTCTGACGACTCGTATCCGGGGACGGGCGATGTTCGCAGCCACCTCGACGGCCACGCAGAGTTCAGCGCGGGTCCCGGGGGGGTGGAGGTGACGCTCGTGTCGGAGGGAGAGGTGGTGGCGGCGCCCGGCGTGGGATTCACCGAGTCGTGGCTCTCGTGGGTGGCCCAGGACGAGGTGCTGCGGTTGTTCTTCGTCCAGGACCTGACCACACGATCGGGATCGGTGTGGGTCGTGTCCGGGAATCAGGGGGAGACCTCACTCGGCACCGCAGGGGTTCCATTCGGCGAGTCGTGCTCGTACCGGGGCTCAGGAGTGTCGGTCGAGGAGCCGCCGGGGGGAGTGCCGGACGCTCCCCGAACCTGCCGCTATCCGGCTTGAATCGAAATCAGGACGCGGGTGGCTGGTATCCGGGCGGGTACGGAGGGTCGTAGACCGGGCGGTACAGCTGCTGGACGGCGTCGGCATTGGGGCCGTCGACCAGCTTCGAGAACACGATGAGCCGCTCCCGGGCCGAGCCCTTGGGGTTGCAGGTGGTGAAGGTGAGCCACGCCCCATCACGATGTTCAGTCACCCAGTAGTCGGATGGCTGGATGATCGTGAGCCGCACCACTTCGTACGTGTGCACCCCGATGAGCGTCTCGACCGTGAACCGATCGCCGGGGGCCAGCTCGTCGAGGCGATTGAACGGTGCGCCGTAGGTGGTGCGATGGCCACTGATGACGGCGTTCCCATACTGACCGGGCATCGCGGTCCCGGGCATGTGGCCCGGTCCCTTGCGTAGGTCGGCGACGCTCACGCCCTCCACAAAGATCCAGTCGACTCCGATCTGGGGTATGACGAGACGCCCGACAGGCTCACCCTGTGCCGGCGGCGTCTCGTGGGCCCACTCGGCGATCGGGGGAACGACCGGCCGGTACTCGCGCGCCGGGGCGGCCACGACCGGCACGTCGTCGGAGCCTCCGAAGTCGGCGAGATCGATCGCGTCGGTCACCCACTCCGTGGGTTCCGCGATCGTCGGGTTCGCTTGTCGTTCGGCGAAGGAGGCTTCGAGCGACGACTGATGGCGGCTTGCGATGATGTTGGTTCCGACGGTCTGCGTCACCACGTAGACGACCAGGCCGACGCCGACCCCGAGGATCAACAGTCCCGCGGCGGAGAGCCACTCGTACCTCGAGCGGAGGAATCGACGCTTCTTCTTCTCCGGGCGCGGCTGGTCGGCGGAGGCCTTCTTCGACCGCGAACGGGAGGTGGTGGTGGTCGCCATGATCCGCCCGTCAAAGATCCCGATGTCGACGACGGGCTCGAAGGTCAGCAGGGCCGTCCCGGTGGTGGGCTCGCGTCGATCGGGCACGGCGCCAGACTACCGGCGGCGCCGGCGTCCTCGCTTCGTAGTCGGACGCCATGGCGACCGGCGTCGGGCCGCCGGGTGAGCCCACTCTTCGCGATGTCGTCGTGTGCTGTGCGACCATCGTGTCACCTAGTTCGGCATCGGAGCGTAGGCCCTGAACACCCTTAGTGGTATTCGGTGTGGTCCGACCCGGCCATCGTGACTAGTCAGAAGGACCATTCCAGAACCCCCCTCAAGTCCCAGGATTTCAGGTACACGGCGGCCACGCTGCGTAGTAAGGTTCGTATTGCTGGTCGCTGTGGGAGTGGCCTTGCACACGGCCCGGGGTATCCGGGTGATCTAGTGAAAGGTTCGGATCGAAATGGGTACGACGAAGACTTCCTCGTGGAGGTCGACGCCGAGGGCGAGAGCGGGCGGCGGGCTCGCGGTCCTGGGCTCGGTCCTCATCACGATGGCGATGATCATTGCGTTCGCGGCGGTGCCGACGGGCGTGGCGCTGGCCGACGCGCCGCAGCAGACCGTCAACTACTACTTCCAGTTCTATCACCCGAGCGATGGCACCTATTCGGTGTTGTCCGGGAGTGTGGGACCCGGTGGGGTCAGTGAGACCAACGAGCTGACCGTGTTCGTCAACGGGACGGACTGGGACGGCACTCCGAATGTCAACATGGTGCTGCACCTGTCCTGCTCGGACAGCTGGTCGGTGAACCAGGGCGACGTGGGGTACTACTCGGACAACCCGAGTGCCACCCAGGGGCCGGACCCGACGCTCCATCCGGATTGGGAAGTCGTGACCTGGTACATCGAGAAGGTCAAGGAGGTCGGGAACCCGGAGCCGTGCGGTACGCCTCCGACCACCACCACGACCGCGCCGACCACGACGACGTCGACCACGACGTCGACGACGACCACGTCGACCACTACGACCACCGTGGCCGGGCCTACGACCACCACGACGTCGACGTCGACGACGACGACGACGGTCCCGGACACCACGACGACGAGCGTCGTTGCCGGGCCTACGACCACCACCACGTTGGCGCAGACCACGACGACCGTGGCGGGGCCATGCGATCCGGCTGAGGAGGACTGCCTCCCCAACACCGGTGGCACCGGCAACATGATCGCCGTGCTGCTGGCCGGTATCGGGTTGCTGCTGCTCGGCTCGGGTCTGATCGTCCTCGCCGACGAGCGTCGGAGGGTGATGGTCGCCTAGTCGACCGATAGTCCGAACCTTCGAGGCGCCCCCGGGTACCACCCGGGGGCGTTTCGCGTGATCGCCTAGATGACGACGGTGGGGCCGACCGGGCCCGAGCTCCGGACCTCGCTCCAGCCCATGGCGAAGTGGTGGACCTGGCGGTAGGCGCCGTCGCTCACCGGGAGGTCGACCGAGTCGATGCCCAGGTAGCCGACGACCGCCTCGGCGAAATGCTCGGCCGGGACCTCTCGCCACGACGAGCCGCGAGCCCACTCGTGATCGGATTCGAAGCCCTGCGCGGTGCGGAACGCCGAGCCCCGTTCGGAGGAGCCGAAGCCGCAGGAAAAGTCGAGATGGTGGGCGAACTCGTGGATCAGGTGCTCGCTCCGAACCTTGCCATGCTTGATGTAGACGGTGTCCTGTGAGGGGCGGTAGTAGGCCGCAATGCCACCGCCCCACGCGTTGGCGTCGACGACGACCACGGTGACCGGCTCCACGCAGTCCGCCGTCCCCGGGAACGCGCCGGTGATCCACGCCCAGTCCTCGAGGATGGCCGTCGTCTCCTCGAGGGTCGGGTCTCCCTCGATGGTGATCTCATGCGGGAGGATGACGATCGCATCGGCCGGCGCGGCGACCACCGGGCTCACGGCGAGTCCAAAGACCAGGGTGGCGAGGATGCGACGTGTAAACACGGTGAGTGTTCATCGGATGCGCAAAGTGTTTGCTTGAGGGGACGGGACCTGGGGGGAGACTTCCGTACACTCCCCACCCATGAGCGACACGGCCGATGTCGTGATCATCGGTGCGGGCATCGTCGGCCTGTCGATCGCCCACCAGATCAGCCGGAGGGATTCACGTCCGATCGTGATCCTGGAGAAGGCTCCGAACGTCGCCGAGGGGTCGACCGGTGCCTCGTCGGCGATCCTGCGCCAGCGTTACACCCACACGGAGGCGATCCTCGTCGCCCGGGACGGGCTCCGCTGCCACCGCGACTGGGCGGCGTACACGGGACTCGAAGAGCCCCGGGCCGAGTTCGACCGCTCCGGAGTCCTCTGGATGATGGCCGAGACCCGGGAGAAGGTGGAGCACGATCGCGACCGCATGATCTCGCTCGGCATCGACGCCGCCCGGTTCGACGCCGACGACGTCCATCGGGAGTTCCCCGCGCTGTCGACCTGCAACGAGCCCTTCGATCTGACCGGGGAGACCGGGCACGAGTGCGTCGAGCACGACTCGTTCCTCTACGAGGCCGACAGTGGGTTCTTCGACCCGGTCAGCGCCGCTCAGGACGTGCGAGAGGCGGTGCGGCGGGCGGGGGTCGACATCCGGTTCAACACGAAGGTGGCTGCCATCCGGACCGCGGGTGGTCGGGTCGAGGGGGTGGATCTGGCCGACGGGTCGTCCATTGATGCACCGGTGGTCGTGAACGCCGCCGGCCCCTGGGCCCCGCGGGTGGCCGAGATGGCCGGCCTGGAGTGGAAGTGGACGATCAGGCCGATCCGGGCCCAGGTGATCTACCGCGAGTGGCCGCGGGACGTCGTTCCCGGCCCCCTGCCTGTGGTGGGCGACTCCTCGTCGGGGATCTACCTCCGTCCCGAGGCCAGTGGGCAGCAGATCCTCCTCGGCTCGGTGCTCCACGAAGACGAGCAGGAGGTGGTCGAGGACCCGGACTCGTTCAACAACAATCTCGACGCCTGGTTCCGGGACACCAAGATCCACGCACTCCACCACCGCATCCCGTCGTTGCCCCATCGGGGTCAGATCACCGGCCTCGCCGGGATGTACACGATGAACGTCGAAGACGTCCACCCGATCGTCGGCCCCACGAGTATCGAGGGCTTCATCGTCGCCAACGGCTTCTCCGGCCACGGGTTCAAGGAGTCGCCTGCCGTCGGCTCGATGATCGCCCGGGACCTCACCGGAGCGCCGGCCGACGAGTGGGACACCGAGGCTCCCATGGGGTTCTTCTCGATCGACCGCGACCCGATCGCACTGGCGGACACCACGGTGCTCGCGTAGGCCCGTCGCCCGTCGCCCGTCGCCCCTCGGCCCAGACGAACGTCTCCCCGGCCAGCGGGGGCACGGAGGAGGACGCCGCCCCTACGAAATCGCGCCCGCCGCCACCTCCGCCTCCCGCAGCGCCCTCCACATTCTCTCCGGTGTGAACGGGGGCTTGGTCATCCTGATCCCGACCGCGTGGTGGATGGCGTTGGCGATCGCCGGGAGCGGTCCATTGATCCCGATCTCGGCTACCGACTTGGCGCCCATCGGCCCGGTGGGGTCGTTCGAGTCGACCAGGAACACCCGGATCGGCGGCAGATCGAGGGCTCCCGGGATCTGATACCGGGCCAGGTCGGGGTTCCTGGTGCGACCGGTGTCGGTGAACTCCATCTCCTCGGTGAGGGCATATCCGATCCCGTTGGCGATCGCCCCCTCAACCTGCCCTTCGGCGAGCGCCGGATTGATGGCGACCCCGCAGTCCACGGCGCAGACGTAGTCGAGCAGGTTGACGAAGCCGGTCTCGATGTCGACCTCGACCTCGACGAACGATGCCGTGAACGGTGGTGGCGAGCCCTCCGGGACGAACGACGCCGTCGCTGCTATCTGGCCGGGATCGGGTCCGTAGTAGCTCCGACGACCGATGGCGGCCAGTTCGATCGATGCCGACCCGTCCCGGGTGGCGACCTTGCGGTCGGCGAGGTCGAGGCCGCCGGCGTCGACCTCGAGGACACCGGCGGCCACGTCGATGATCTTGCGGCGAACCGCCTCGGCCGCCTCTTCGACGGCTCGCCCCGACACGTAGGTGGTCGAGGATGCGTAGGCCCCGGCGTCGAACGGTGTGAGGTCGGTGTCCGAGGCGGTCACGACCACGGCGTCGAGCGGCACGCCCAGCACTTCGGCGGCGATCTGGGCGAGGATCGTGTCCGATCCCGTCCCCAGATCGGTGGCGCCCACGAAGAGGTGGAAGCTCCCGTCGTCGTTCATCACGATCGTCGCCGCTCCCATGTCGACCAGCGGGATCCCGGAGCCCTGCATGTGAGCGGCCATCCCCACGCCGCGCCTCAGCGGCCCGGCGTCCCGGGGCCGGGAGCGCTTCTCGGCCCAACCGAACTGCTCGGCACCGATGCGGAGGCAGTCGTCGAGAGCACAGGAAGTGATCGGGTACGGGACACCCTTCCGCCCCTCGCCGAGTTCTTCGAAGATCGGAGAGGTCTCGCCGGCACGGATGTGATTGCGGGAACGCAGCTCGACGGGGTCGAGCCCCAGCTCGTCGGCGAGCATGTCCATGGCGGTCTCCAGGGCGAACGATCCCTGGCTGGCCCCGTAGCCCCTGTAGGCGCCGGCCACCGGGAGGTTCGTGTAGACGGCCCTCCCGTCGAACGAGATGGCGGAGGCGTGGTTATAGAGGGGCAGCGTCTTCGAGCCGGCATTCGACAGCACCGTGAGAGCGTGGGCGCCGTAGGCCCCGGTGTTGGAGATCACGTCCATGGCGATGGCGTCGACGACCCCGTCGGCATCGGCTCCGAGGCGCATCTCGATGCGCATCGGGTGGCGGGTGCGGGAGGAGACGAACTCCTGCTCCCGGGTGAGCTCGATCAGGGCCGGCCTTCGAGTTCTCTGGGTGACCATCGCCACGAGGTCCTCGACGATCACTTCTTGCTTGGCACCGAATCCGCCTCCGAGCCGCGGCTTGATCACCCGTAGCCGGTGGATCGGGATGTCGAGGAGCCGGGCGACGATGCGGCGGGCATGGAACGGCACCTGGGTGCTGCTTACGATCACGATCCGCCCGTCCGGGTCGAGGTACGAGAAGGCGACGTGGGGCTCGAGGGGGGCGTGCTGGGCGTACTGGGTCTCCACCAGCGTCTCGACGACCGTCTCGGCCGTGGCGAAGGCGGAGTCGGGGTCGCCGACCCGGGCGGCGACCGCCGCGGCCACATTGCTGCGGGCGTCGAAGATGTCGAGGGCGTCGTCCTCGTCGTGGATCACGGGCGCGCCCGCGGCGACGGCCTGGTCGATCGAGAGCACCGGCGGGAGATCCTCGTACTCGACGGAGATGAGGGCGGCGGCGCCTCGTGCCACCGCTGCAGTCTCGGCAGCGACCGCAGCGACGCGGTCACCGACGAATCGCACCTTCGAGTCGAACATCCGGGTGTCGTAGGGGCTGGGCTCGGGATGGCCCTGACCGGCCGTCGTGTACCGGGTGGCGGGCGTGTTCTCGTGGGTGAGCACACACACCACCCCCTCCGTCGCCTCGGCCGCCGCCGTGTCGATCGCGGCGATGCGGGCGTGGGGCCGGGGGCTGGTGACCAGGACCAGGTGAAGGGTGTCGACAGGAGCCATGTCGGCGGTGAAGACCGGGGCTCCAGTGACGAGCGCCCGCCCGTCGACCCGCCATTCCGATCGCCCGACGACGGACCGCTTCATCCCGATCCCTCCTGGGCCGCGGCGAGGATCGCTTCGATCGGCTTCACGTACCCGGTGCATCGGCAGAAGTTCCCGGCGAGGGCCTCCCGGATCTCATCCCTCGTCGGCCGGCGCGACCGCCCCAGGAGATCCAACGCGGTGAGGAGCATCCCCGGCGTGCAGAAGCCGCACTGCACCGCCCCGGCGTCGAGGGCGGCGCTCTGCAGCCGCCGGATCGCGGGAGTGGTCAGCCCTGCGACGGTTTCGATCGTGCGGCCGTCCGCCTTTGCGGCGAACACCAGGCAGGCGTTGACGGCGAGTCCGTCGAGCAGCACGGCACACGACCCGCAGTCGCCGCGATCGCAGCCGTTCTTGACGCTCGTGTGCCCGAGCCTTCGGAGGACGTCCATCAGGCTCTCGCCCGGGCCGACCTCGACCATCTGGGTATCGCCGTCGATCGTGAGATCGACCCTCATGGCAGTCTCTCCTGGATCTCCAACAGGCACCGTCGCACCAGGACCTCGGCCAGGGCTCGCCGGTATCCCGCCGAGCCGCGGTCGTCGTCGCCCGCAGGGATGGCCGACGCGGCGGTGGCCGCCGCCCGGTCGATCGTCCTCGCGTCCAGCGGCTCTCCGAGGAGCTCCTCCTCGGCGGCCGGCACCCGGGCGCCCAGCGCCGGGGTCTCGCCGACCACGACGCGCGCCGTCGACACCCTGTTGCCCTCCAGGTCGATGTGGCAGGCGGCGTTGAGGATGGCGAGGTCGAACCCGGTCCGGGAGAACTTGCGGAAGGCCGAAGCCGAGGAATCCCGGGGGACGGGGATCGTCAGGCCGGTGACGATGAAGGGATGAACGTTCTTGCCGTCCGCGTAGAACGACTCGAGGGTGTCGGTGCGGTCCTCGCCGTCGTGGTACTGGATTGAGGCATCG
Source organism: Acidimicrobiia bacterium (assembly GCA_035464675.1). Lineage (GTDB taxonomy): Bacteria > Actinomycetota > Acidimicrobiia > Spongiisociales > UBA11373 > JAUYIV01. The sequence continues at coordinate 11,644 of DATHSA010000060.1, read as the reverse complement.
AGCGCGAGGAGCACGGGGACGATGTCGGAGAGCCGCCCCCGGGCGAGGTGCCCGCCGATCGTGGCGACATTGCGGAGGAGCGGCGAGCCGACACGGCGCAGCATCGTCACCAGCACGCCACCGGCCAGGGCCTCCAGGGCCTCGTGCTCCAACATCTCGGTGAGGGTGGTGGTGCCGCCGATGACGACGGCGTCGTAGCCCACGACGATGCCGGCGAGGGGGAGTCCGGTCAGATCTGCCAGCACGGCCTCGCCGAGGCGGCGGCGAAGGATCACGTCGGTGCCCCCCGAGACCGGGATGGCGCCGTCAGCGACCAGTTGGAACGCCTCGGCGAGGGTCGCCGGGCGGGTGAACGCCGCGACGTGCTCCAGCGACATCTGCATCAATGTATGCCGGGGGGCCCGTGCAGGGTCCGGGTCCTTCGTCACCGACTCCCCGACATCCGGCCGTGGTCGCGATGGTCTCGAGCGGCGGACGATATCCCCACACCGAGCTGGAGGTCTCCCGATGCGAAGCTTCGTCGGGCGCGACATCCTGTCGCTCCGCGACTTTGAGCACGCCGAGTTCATGCAGGTCTTCGAGGTGGCGCGATCGATGGATCCGATCGCCCGGGCGCGCCGCAACACCGACATCCTGGCCGAGAAGACGCTGGTCACCGCCTTCTATCAGCCATCCACTCGGACCCGACTGGCGCACGAGGCGGCGATGCATCGACTCGGCGGCCATGTAGTCGGTTTCTCGGATCCGCGCATGACCAGGGCCGGCGATTTCTACCAGGAGTCGATAAAGGACACGGTCCACATGCTCGAGTACTACGGCGACGCCATCGTGATGCGCCACTTCGAGCAGGGCGCTCCCGCCGAGGCTGCTCGATGGGCCAGCGTCCCGGTGATCAATGCCGGGGACGGCTGGGGAGAGCATCCCACCCAGGTGCTCACCGACCTGTACACGGTGGACCGGGAGAAGGGGAGTGTCGACGGGCTGACCTTCCTCTGCGTCGGAGACATGAGGATGCGGACCATGCACTCGCTGGGGTACGCCCTCTCCCAGTTCGATGCCGAGGCGGTGTTCATCGCGCCGCCCGAGATGTCCCTCACCGACGAGTTCAAGGCAGAGCTCACGGCCCGGGGCCTCCAGTTCCGGGAGGCCGATCACGTTGCCGACGCCATCGCCGGAGCGGATGTGATCTACATGGAGCCCGTCGTACAGGCGGACTACACGAAGAGCCGCGAGGAGCAGTCGGGCGACAAGGGCCGCACCCCCGAGAACTACCGCGTGACCCGCGACGTCCTCGCCAAGGCGAAGAGCGACGCGATCATCCTTCACTCCCTGCCCCGCATGGACGAGCTGCCCGAAGACGTCGACGCCACCCGGCACGCCCGGTACTGGGAGGAGGCGTTCAACGGGGTGGTCATGCGCATGGCCCTGCTCGCCCTGGTCATGGGCGCGACGGAGTGAAGCCATGAGGACCGGACTCCGCGGACGGGACCTGATCACCACCCAGGAATGGACGAAGGGCGAGATCGACTCGGTGATCGAGGTGGCGCTCGATCTCAAGCGCCGCCGGGCGCTCGGCCAGCCCCACGCCCTTCTCGAGGACAAGGTGCTGGCGATGCTCTTCTTCTTCTCGAGCACTCGCACACGGGCGTCGTTCGAGGCCGGGATGGCCCAGCTCGGGGGCCACGCCCAGTTCATCGAGAGCAAGACGACCCAGATAGCCCACGGCGACACCGCTACGGAGATCGGGGAGATCTTGGGCCGCTACAACGACGGGATCGCGATTCGCCAGGTCGACTGGGGCGTGGGCAACGGGTACATCCGCGACGTCGCCGCGGCGTCGCGGGTGCCCGTGCTCAACATGCAGTGCGACCTGTTCCATCCGTTCCAGGCCCTGGCCGACCTGCTCACGATCATCGAGGAGAAGGGCGACCCGCGGGGCCTGACGATCGACGTCAGCTGGGCATACGCCTCGAGCTACCAGAAGCCGATGAGTGTCCCCATCAGCCTGATCCTGCTCCTGACGCGCTTCGGGGCGAATGTCAGGCTGAGCCGTCCCCCCGAGTTTCGTCTGGTTCCCGAGTTCGTGGAGCAGGCGGCCGACAACGCCAGAAGGACAGGCGGATCGCTGGAGGTTCTCGAGGACTTCGGCGCAGGGCTCGCAGGCGCAGACGTGGTCTATCCGAAGAGCTGGGGCTGCATGCTCGAGACCGAGGACCCCGAGAGGTCCGCCGAGATCGCGGGCGGCTACTCGGACTGGATCGCCGACGAGCGTCGCATGGCGACCGCAGCCGACGATGCCATCTATATGCACTGTCTCCCCGCCGACCGGGGGATCGAGGTGGCCGACGCGGTCATCGATGGACCCCAAAGCGTCGTGTTCGACGAGGCGGAGAACCGTCTCCATGTCCAGAAGGCCGTGATGGCGCTGACGATGTGAGGAGCCGACCGTGGACCACGTGACCGGACTCCGCTGCCTCGTATGCGGGCGCGTCTACCACCCGAAACAGATCGACTTCGTGTGCCCCGAGCACGGCACCGACGGCATCGTGGACATCGAGTATGACTACGAGCTGATCCGCAGCCGGGTGACCCGGGTGCGGCCAGGCTCGGAGCCGGGAATGTGGCGCTATCGGGCGCTGCTCCCCGTCGAGCGCGACTCGGTTCCTCCGCCACTGCTCGTCGGCGCCACGCCGATGGTGGCGGCGCCGCGCCTCGCCGCGGATCTCGGCGTGGGCCAGGTGTGGGTGAAGGACGAGGGCCGTCAGCCGACCGGCTCCCTCAAGGACAGGGCCTCGGCGATGGCGGTGGTGAAGGCCTCCGAGGGCGGCACCGGCACGATCACCACTGCGAGCACCGGGAACGCTGCGGCGGCCCTGGCCGGGATGTGCGCCGCCGCTGGTGCGCGGGCCGTGATCTTCGTGCCCCGGGACGCCCCGCGGGGCAAGATCGCTCAATTGCTCGCCTACGGAGCGAGCATCATCGCCGTCGAGGGCACCTACGACCAGGCATTCGAGATGTCGATGGAGGCCGCCCGGCGCACCGGCTGGTACAACCGCAACACCGGATTCAACCCCTACATGAGCGAGGGCAAGAAGACGGCGGCATTCGAGATCTGCGAGTCGCTCGGGTGGAACGCACCGGACGTCGTCACCGTGAGCGTGGGCGACGGCTGCATCATCGGGGGCCTCCACAAGGGGTTCAGGGATCTCCTGGCTCTGGGGTGGATCGAGCGGATGCCCCGGCTGATCGGCGTCCAGGCAGAGGGCAGCGCGTACCTGGCGGAGGCATGGCGCAACGGCGAGGACCCACTGAACAAGCCGGCGATCACCCCGTCGACCATCGCCGACAGCATCTCTGCGGGCCTTCCGCGGGACCGCCTCAAGGCGATGGCGGCCGTCCGGGAGACGCAGGGCGCCTTTGTGACCGCCTCCGACGACGAGATCCTCGAGGCGATCCCCCATATGGCGCGCGGCTCGGGGGTGTTCGGAGAGCCGGCGGCCGCGGCGGCATGGGCGGGGGCCAAGCAGGCGGGCGTCGCCGGACTGCTGGAGAGAACGGACCGCGTCGTGGTCCTGAGCACTGGGAGCGGCCTCAAGGACGCCGCCGCAGCAGAGCGTGCCGCCGACGCCGTCGGTTCCCGGGTGATGCCCGTTCCTTCGGGGAGTGATGGTCTCGAGATGGCGATGGAGGCACTGGAGGTGAACCGGTGATCGACGTGGACGAGGAGGTTCTCCGCCGGGCGGCCGCACGGGCGGCCGAGCGGGGGGTGGTGATTCCCACGTTCGCCCAGATGATCGACCCATCCGGCCAGGTCCCGGACGTGATCGCCCGCCGCCTGCGCCGGATCGGACTGTGGGACCTCGACCCCCTGAATCTCTTCCGCATCACGTGGCACAACCAACCGGTCGCCGAGGGCGGCGGATTCGGGTCCGTCAACTGGCTGGAGGTCCCCCCGTCCCTCAGCGGGGTCGACGCCCGCATCGTGGCGCTGGTCGGCAAGTGGTTCCCCACGGGTGCCCACAAGGTCGGCGCGGCGTTCGGCTGCCTCGTGCCCCGTCTGGTGACCGGAGGCTTCGACCCCACGACGCAGAAGGCCGTGTGGCCCTCGACCGGCAACTACTGCCGCGGCGGCGCCTTCGACTCGCACCTCCTCGCGTGCGAGTCGGTGGCAATCCTCCCGGAGGGGATGAGTCAGGAGCGATTCGACTGGTTGTCGTCGATCGCCGGCGAGGTGATCAAGACGCCGGGGTCGGAGAGCAACGTCAAGGAGATCTTCGACAAGTGCCACGAATTGCGCGCCTCGGGCGAGGACGTCGTGATCTTCAACCAGTTCGACGAGCCGGGGAACTACCTCTGGCACTACGCGGTGACGGGTCCCGCGTTGCTCGAGGCCGCGGCGGAGGCGGCTCCGGGAGTGCCCATCGCCGGGCTCGTGCTGGCGACCGGCTCCGCGGGGACGATCGCCTCGGGCGACCACATCAAGCAGCATCACCCGTCGGCCCGGATCGCCGCGGCGGAGGCGTTGCAGTGCCCGACGATGCTGCTCAACGGCTACGGCTCGCATCGCATCGAGGGCATCGGTGACAAGCACATCCCCTGGATCCACAACGTCCGCAACACCGACGACGTGATAGCCGTCGACGACACCGACACGATGGCGGGCCTCAGGCTGTTCAACGAACGCGCCGGCCGGAAGAGACTCGCCGACGCCGGCGTGCCCAGCGAGTTCCTGACAATGCTTCCGCTCTTCGGCATCAGCGGGATCGCCAATCTCCAGGCGTCGATCAAGTTCGCCCGGATGCACGGGCTGGGCGCCGACGAGGTGGTGCTCACGGTCCTGACCGACTCCGTCGACCTCTATCGCAGCCGTCTCCAGGAACTCAGGGAGGACGAGGGCCCCTTCGGTCGGAAGGCGGTGGACGCAGCGTACGAACGAGCCCTGGTCGGGCAGGACACTTCGAACATGGCCGTCCTCGACGACACCGGCCGCCGGCGCATCCACAACCTCAAGTACTACACGTGGGTGGAGCAGCAGGGAAAGGCGGTCGAGGAACTCGACGCCCAGTGGGACGACCCCGGCTACTGGACTCGCATCCAGGAAGGGGTGGCCGACATCGACAGGTTGATCGTGGAGTTCAACGCCAGGGCAGCCAGCTCGTGACGGGTGGCCGAGATCCGGGCGAGGTCACCCCCGGCCTGGTGTGCTCCCACCATCATCTCTACTCGACGCTGGCGCGTGGGATGCCTGCTCCGGCGCGGCTGCCGAGGAGTTTTCCCGAGATCCTCGAACTGGTGTGGTGGCGCCTCGACGCGGTCCTGGACCTCGAGATGATCCGATGGTCGGCCATGCTCGGCGCGCTGCAGGCGCTGGAGTCGGGAACCACCGCCATCGTCGACCATCACGAGTCGCCCAACGCGATCGAAGGCTCGCTGGACGTGATCGCCGCGGCGTGCGCCGAGGTCGGGGTGCGGGTGGTCTGCGCCTACGGACTGACCGACCGCCACGGTTCCGAGGGCGCCCGGCGCGGTCTCGAGGAGAACCGGCGGTTCCTCGCCGGTGGGGGCAGGGGAATGGTGGGCGTCCACGCCGCCTTCACCTGCTCGGACGACAGTCTGGAGGCCGGCGCCGCTCTCGCCGAAGAATACGGCGTCGGTGTTCACATCCACGTCTGCGAGGACCGGATCGATGCCGATGCTCCGGCGAGGCTGAAGGACATCGCCGGCGAGCGCTGGTTGCTCGCCCATGGCGTTCACCTGGAGCACGACCTTCCAGGGACGATCGCTCACAACCCGCGCTCGAACCTCAACAACGCCGTCGGGTATGCCCGGCCGGCCCGATTCCAGAACCCGGTGGCATTGGGAACCGACGGGATCGGCGCCGACATGCTCGAGGAGTTCCGGCTCGCCTACGCCCTTCACCGGTCCGTCGACGTCACCGCCACTCCCGGCACCGCGTGGTCATGGTTGGAGAACGGATGGCGCCTCGTGCCCGAGGCCGCACAGGATCGAGTCACCTGGTCCTACTCGCCCATGGATCCGTGGCGGCTCGCCTATACCACGGGCGTGCGGCCGCAGGAGGTGGTCGTCGACGGGCGGGTCGTCTACGCGGACGGCGCACCGACGCTGGTCGATCCCGACGAGATCAGGGCGCGCGCCGCCGAGCAGGCTCAGCGGCTGTTCGCGAAGTTGGAGGAGTGATGAACCCGGCTCTCGTCCCCTATCCGCTCCGGGTGTTGCTCGGCCGCGTCGTCGAGGAGTGGGAGAGCCGCCACCGCATCTTCGACATGCCCAGCGGCCGGTTCCATCGCGCCGATCCGGCCACCGACCTCTCGGTGCTCGTGGGGAGACGCCCGGCGGCGACGCCGATCGGGCCTGCGGCCGGGCCGCATACCCAGATGGCCCAGAACATCGCATTGGGCTGGCTCGGGGGAGCTCGGTCGTTCGAGCTGAAGACCGTCCAGATCCTCGACGAACTGGAGATCCCTCGCCCCTGCATCGACATGGAGTCGGTGGGGTACAACGTGGAGTGGAGTCAGGAGTTGCGGATCGCCCAGTCGCTCGAGGAATACGTCAAGGCATGGGTGATGGTGCATCTGCTCCGCGAATGGGAGCCCCTGCGGCCGCTCATCGGAGATCCCGGGCCTCACGTGTTCGACATGTCGGTGGGTTACGACCTCGCCGGGATCTCCTCCCCACCGATGCGACGTTTCATCGAGGGCCTCCTCGACGCCGGCGAGGTGATCGAGCGCCACCGCTCCGAGATCCCCGACCCGTTCCCGGGCGACGTCGCACTGCCACCGCGGCTGGTCGACGGGGCAACCCTCTCCACCTTCCACGGCTGTCCCCCCGACGAGATCGAGGCGATCGCCCGCCACCGCATGGACGAGTACGGGCTCGATGTCGTCGTCAAGCTCAACCCCACGCTGCTCGGCCACCGGACGGTGGCCACGACCCTGGCGAGGCTGGGGTACGACGACGTGCTGCTGGACGAGGAAGCCTTCCGCTCCGACCTCCGGTACGAACGGGCCCTGGAGATGATCGCCTCCCTTCAGGAGGCCGCGGAAGAACGGGGCCTCCACTTCGGGATCAAACTGACGAACACCCTGGTGGTCGGCAACCACCGGGGACTGCTGCCTGGCGACACGATGTATCTGTCCGGCCGCCCGCTCCACGTCCTCGCCATCTCTCTGCTCGACCGGCTCGTCGCCGATCTGCCGGGAGTGCTCGGCGTGGGTCGCGATCCGGGGCCGGTCCAGGTGTCGTTCAGCGCCGGCATCGATCGGGACAACGTCTCCGACGCAGTCGGGCTCGGCCTGGTTCCGGTCACGGTCTGCACCAACCTCCTCAAACCGGGCGGCTACGGAAACCTATCCGGGATGCTCCGGGCGCTCACCAACGACATGCACGAGTCGGGCTGCCCCGACGTCCAGTCGTGGATCGATCACCGAGAGGACGAGGCGGTCGCGGCCGGGCACCGGGACGCGGTCGCTGCACTTGCCGGTCGGCTCGGCGGTGAGGAGGGAGTGCGGCGGTATGGCGTTGGAGCCCCGGAGAAGCGGCTCCGGGAGGTCGATCGCGACCTGGGTGCGTTCGACTGCGTGTCGTGCAACCTCTGCGTCACGGTCTGCCCGAACGATGCGATGTTCCACGTCGCCACCCCCGAGGACCTCGGCCTGGGGGAGCGATGGCAGTACCTGTGCCTCGCTGAACTCTGCAACGACTGCGGGAACTGCACCACCTTCTGCCCCGAGCGGGGCGAGCCATTCCGGGTGAAGCCGCGGGTGTTCCTGCGCCAGGAGGTCTGGGAGCAGGACCCGATCCCGGGCTACCTGGTGACCGCGAACGGCGGCCTCTCGGTCACCGCGGCCGAAGGGGCGATCGAGCCAGATCTCGTGAGGGCGCTGATCACCGAAGGCGAAGGCCTGCCGGTGCGGCCAGGCGATCTGTAGAAAGCCGTTGCCCGTGGCCCGTTGCCCGTTGCCCGTTGCCCGTTGCCCGACACCCGAGCCAATTGCCAATTGCGGCCGAGCGAAGCGAGGCCCTATCCGATCCCCAGGTGCCTCAGGAATGCCTCCTGGTTGGGCTCGCGGCCGAGGAAGTCGCGAAGCATGTCCATCGGGTCCTTGGAGCCGCCCGGGCCGAGCACCTTCTCCCGGTAGTCGCGGCCGACCTCCGGTGAGAGCACGCCCTCTTCCTCGAATCGGCTGAACATGTCGTCGCCGAACACCTTGGCCCAGAGGTAGCCGTAGTAGCCGGCGTCGTAGCCGAACAGGTGGCCGAACGACGCCGCGTAGAACGTTCCCTCGTGGAAGGGGAAGAGCGCCAACTCGGTCGTCTCCCTGGTGACGGCGTGCAGATCCTTTTCGGCTCCCGGTCCATGAAACCCCAGGTCGAGTTTGCCGTACGCGACCTGACGAAGCGTCGCCAGGGCGATGTGGAGGTTGCGCGCCGCCACCAACTGGTCGACGACGGCGTCGGGGATCGGCTCGCCCGTCTTGTGGTGGCGAGCGAAGCGCCGGAGCACATCGGCGTTCCAGCACCAGTGCTCCATGATCTGTGACGGGGCCTCGACGAAGTCCCACTCGGTGTTGTACCCGGCGAAGCGGATGTGCTTCGCCCGGCCCAGGCTGTTGTGGAGCACGTGGCCGAACTCGTGGAACATCGTCACGACCTCGTGGTGCTGCAGCAGTGAGGGAGTGTCCTTCGTGGGCTTGGTGACGTTGGCGACGATCGCCGTCACCGGGGTCTGGTCGCCATGGCCCGAGATCAGGTCGAAGGCGGCGGCGTGCCCGAACTTCCCCTCACGAGGGAACAGGTCCATGTAGAAGGTCGCCTGGAGCTCTCCCGACGCGGAGTCGAGGATGTCGTAGGCGACTACATCCGGGTGCCACGGAGCGATGTCCTCATGCCGTCGGTACTTCAGCCCCAACACCTCGCCGGTGATGTCGAACATCCCGTCGAGGACCTGCTGTAGCGGGAAGTACGCCGCCACCTCGTTGGGGTCGACTCCGAACCGGTCCTTGCGGATCTTCGTGTGGAGGTATCGGTGATCCCACCCCTCTGGGCGTCCGTCGCCAAGGGCCGCGGCGAGGTCGGCGATCTCCTCCCTGCCCTTCTCGGTGAGGATGGGAACGATCCCCGCGTACATCTCCTCGACGACCTTGGGCTCCTTCGCCATCTTCTCCTCCATGGCGTAATGCGCCCAGGAGGGCATCCCGAAGATCTCGGCGATGCGGTGGCGGATGCGAACGGTCTCCTCGAGAAGGGGGAGATTCTCCTCCACGGCCTTGTTGTAGAACTTGAACTGGAGTTGCCTCCGCAGGTCGCGGTCCTCGGCCGAGTCCATGAACGGGTAGTAGTCGGGATAGTCGAGCGACACCCGATACGTGCCCTCTTCGGAGCCCTCGGACAGGCGTTCGACGTAGTCGTCGGGGAGCCCGGTCAGTTGCTCCCGGGTCATGTCGATGCCGTCCTGGTACTCATCGATGTTCCGGTTGAAGGCGACACCCAGCTCGACCAGCCGGGTGCGCAGCTTCTGCACCTCGTTGCGCTCCTCCTGGCTCAGGGCGTGGCCGGCGCGGCGGAAGTCGCGCCGGGTGAAGTCGAACAGCCGCTCGTCCTCACCTTCGAGGGCTGCCGCCTCTTCTGTCGCGGCGAATTCCTCGATCGCCTCGTAGAGAGGGCGACGGAACACCAGGTCGGAGTTCCACTTCTGCTGGCGCTCCTCGGCGGACTGGGCCGCGTCGCGCACGGTCTTGTCGGGATGGACCCGGGCCATGAATGGGCCGACCCCGTACGCACGCACCATCACATCGCCCAGCTCGTCGAACGGCGCCATCGTGTTCGCCCAGGTACGGGGACCTTCGTGGTCGACGATCGAGGCGATCAGCTCCTCGCCCCGGGCGATGGCGTCCTCGACGGCCTGGGTGACGGACTCGGGGGTGACGGTGGTGTAGTCGTGCATGCGGAGGCGGAGGTTAGTTGTCGCCAAGAAGTGGTCTTGCCAGAGCCTCGTTAACGATCAATGGGCGCCTGAGGCGCTCATTGATCTCCGATCGCGTACATGAAGCCGTCGCGGCTGCCGACGTAGATCATGCCCTTCCAGACGGCCGGCGTGGACTCGAGGTGGCTGCCGATGACCCAGGTCCAGTCGAGGCGAGGGTTGCGGGGGTCGCTGATGTCGAACTTGCGGAGGGCGCCGTCCTGGGCGGCGACCACCAGGGCGTCGTCGACCACGGCCGGTGACGACCACGACCCCGGGGCCAGCTGGATGACCGTCACCTCTTCCCCCGTCTCCTGGTCGACGACGACGAGGAAGCCCTTGTTCGTCACCGCGTAGAGGACTCCGTCACCCAGCGCCGGGGTCGACCACAGGCCCCCCTTGGCCGGCGGCGTGGTCAGCGAGTACATCCCCCACACCCAGGGCTCGCCGTCGCCGTCCCTGTCGTACGGGTCGAGCTTCATGAGCTGGCCGAGGTCCTGGGCCCGCTGGAAGTAGCGTTCGTATTCCACCGACACGTAGATGTACCCGTCGGCGTCGATGACGATCGAGGCGTCGGTGTCGTCGCCAACCCAGTAGTCGAACACGATCGGTGCCTCACCGTTCTCGATGTTGGTGATGTCGAGCCCGACGACCCGTCCGGCCGAGTTGGCGAAGTACACCCGGCCCTCGTAGATGGCCGCGGTGTTCTCCACACTGATGGCGGGGTAGCCGGAAGGTGCGATCCGGGCGAGAAGTTCGTCGTCGTAGGTCTGCATCGAGAAGAGGAGCTCCGGTTCGATCGTGACGAGGCCCACGGCGTCGTACCCGCGGTTGAGCTTCCAGATGTAGAACCAGCCGTTCTCGGCGCCCTCGAACATGATGTCGTTGACGATGCGCGGGCTGGCATCCCAGTCGTCGTTCCACTGTCCCTCGTTGTGCACCGTGTCTGACGCGGGCGGGCACGCATCGCCACGGATGCAGACCTCGAAGGACCAGATCTCGGCCGGTTCGCCCCTGTCGAGGGCCAGGGCCCGGATCTTGTTGTCCCGGCTCCCGAAGTAGACGATGGGGTAGCCATCGGGGTCGAGTGTGGGCGTCCCCTTGATGATGTCGCCGGTGGCGAACGCCGACCGGGTCTTGATCCCCGTGTCGGCGTCGACGAAGTGGAGCCTGCGGTCGTAGGCCCCGAAGATCATCTCCGTCACGCCGTCTTCGCGCTCGTACACGATCGGCTGGCCGGTCCATCCGTTTCCGCACCAGGTAGTGGTCACGCCCAGGTCGGTGGACTGGCTGCACATCGGGGATTCGGGGTAGCGCCACGCCTGCGTCGGCGTCTCCGGCACCGGCCCCTCCCCGTAATAGGTGTTGGTCGGGTTCCCCCGGAATGTGATAAGGCCCTCCACCTCGGTGCCCCAGGGCTGGCCGACGGTGCGGCGGTCGACCCACTCGTGGAGCGGCACCAGGGTCGTCGTGGTGGTGCTGGTGGTGGCCCCGGTCGTGGAGGTCTCGCCGGTCGTGGTGGTCTCCAGGGGAAGAGTCGTGCTCCCGATCGAGATCGTGGTCGAGGTAGCCGCGGCCGTGGACTCGCCCGAGCCGAACACCCAGAACAGCACGAGGCTGGTCCCGGCGAGGAGGATGGCGAGCCCGGCTCCGATCTGGAGC
>DATHSA010000059.1:0-50638 GCA_035464675.1 Acidimicrobiia bacterium | reverse complement strand
TGTCCCGGGGCGATCCGATCAATGCTCCTCTCCGGGTAACAGGTAACGATTCCGTACGCGAGACGACAGCGACCAACCATCACAGCGCCCCCCTCGACAGGAACCACGCCAGCAGCGCGACCGCGCCGAACACGATCGCCACCCCGTAGGACCTCACGAACCCGGTCTGGAGGGGGCGCAGCCAGGAACCCACCCTGCGGGTCAGTGCGCCCACACCCTCCACGGCGCCATCGATGCCCCTCGAGTCGAAACGGAAGGCGAGCCAGGCGGCGCCGAGTTTGCCGGTACGGGCGAACACCTGGCCGTAGAGGTCGTCGACGTAATAGCCGCGGCCCAGGACCCGCCATCCCATCCCCTCCTCGGCGGGCACCGGGTCGCGGTACCTCCTGGCGGCGAGGGCGATCCCGGCGAGCGCCGCGACCACCGAGGCACCGGCGAGGACCCAGAGAGTCGTCCCCTCGGGCGGGTGCGCCAGCGAGACCCCGTGGAACGCCGGCTCCAGGAAGTGCTCCAGCGCCAGGCGGAAGGGAGTGTTCACCAGCCCGCCGACGATCGAGAGGCCGGCGAGCGCCATGAGGGGCACCGTCATCACCCGGGGCGACTCGTGGGGCTGCACCCCCTCCTCCCAGCGCGGGGAGCCGAAGAAGGTGAGCCACATCATCCGGGTCATGTAGAACGCGGTGATCAGCGCGGTCACGATGCCGACGCCCCAGAGCACGGTCCACAGGCCCCCGCGTTCGAACACGGTGCCGAGGATCTCGTCCTTCGACCAGTACCCGGCCAGGGGCGGAATCCCCGAGATCGCCAGCCAGGCGATCGCCATCGTGACGAACGTCACCGGCATCTTCCGGGCCAGCCCGCCCATCTTCCGCATGTCCTGCTCGTCGTGCATCCCGTGGATCACCGCGCCGGCGCCGAGGAACAGCAGCGCCTTGAAGAAGGCGTGGGTCATCAGGTGGAACAGCCCGGCGACGTGGGCGGCAGCGCCGACGCCCATGAACATGTACCCCAGCTGGCTGATCGTCGAGTAGGCGAGGACCCGCTTGATGTCGGTCTGGGCGACGGCGATGGTCGCCGCAAACAGCGCCGTCGCTGCGCCGACGATGGCCACCACCCCGGCGGCGACCGGGGCCAGCTCGAAGATCACCCCGGTGCGCGCCACCAGGTATACGCCGGCCGTGACCATGGTGGCGGCGTGGATCAGCGCCGACACCGGCGTCGGGCCCTCCATGGCGTCGGGGAGCCAGACGTACAGGGGCAACTGCGCCGACTTGCCTGCGGCGCCCACCATGAGGAGCAGGGCGATCGCCGTCGCGGTTCCCGTGCCGAGGACCGACGGCGCAGCCTCGAAGACCTCGCCGAACTCGAAGGTCCCGAAAGCTGAGAACACCAGCATGAGGGCGACGATGAACCCGACGTCGCCGACCCGGTTGACCACGAATGCCTTTTTGCCCGCCGCCGCCGCGGTCTCCCGCTCGAACCAGAACGAGATCAACAGGTAGGAGCACAGGCCCACCAGCTCCCAACCGACGAACAGCACCGCGAAGTTGTCGGCGAGCACCAGGATCAGCATCGAGACGATGAAGAGGTTCAGGTAGGTGAAGAAACGCCCGAACCGCGGATCGCCGTGCATGTACCCGATCGAGTAGAGGTGGATGAGGGCGCCGACCCCGGTGACCACCAGCGTCATCAGGGCCGAGAGCTGGTCGAATCGGAACGCCGCATCGACGCCGAAGGCTGGGAACCACTCGAACCACGAGGTCGCCACCGGTTCGCCGGTGCCGGTGAAGAAGTCCGCGGAGGCGACGGCGACGCAGGCGAAGGATCCCGCCACCGTGAGGGTGCCGATGACGCCGGCAAAGGGCTCGGGGAGGCGCCGACCGATCAGCACGAGCAGCACCGTGCCCCCGAGCGGGAGGAGCAGCGCAAGCGTGATCAGGGTCTCCATCAGCCCTTCAACTCCGCCAGCTCGTCCACCGAGGCGGTCTGTCTGCGGCGGAACACCGCCACGATGATCGCCAGCCCCACGACGACCTCTGCGGCAGCCACCACCATCACGAACAGCACCGAGATCTGGCCGTCGATCACGTTGAGCTCGCGCCCGGCGGCGACGAAGGTCAGGTTCACCGCGTTCAGCATCAGCTCGACCGACATGAACATGATCAGGGCGTTGCGGCGGAGCAGGATCCCGGCGGCGCCGATGACGAACAGCGCCGCGGCCAGCGCGATGTACCAGCCGGGGGTGACGGTCATTCCGCCACCTCTCGCTTGAACAGGGCGAGGCCGACCGCACCGACGGCGGCGATGATCAGCAGGAGCGCGGTCACCTCGAAGGGGAGCACCCAGCGGCGGAACAGCTCCTCGCCGATGGCCTCGACGGTTCCCGTAATGGGCTCGCCGGGAGCGGAAGGCCCGGTCACCCAGGCGAGGCGACCGGCGACGACGACCCCGGCGCCGAACAGGGCGAGCACGCCGAGGGCCAGCGGGCGCTGGAACGGGATGTCTTCCCGGCGACTCTCCGACTTGTCGACCCCGATCATCATGATCACGAAGAGGAACAGGGTCATCACCGCCCCGGCGTAGATGATCACCTGCACGACCGCGATGAAGTGGGCGGCGTTGGAGACGTAGAACACTGCGATCGAGAACATCGTGAGCATCAACCCCATCGCCGAGTAGACGGGGTTGCGAGCCCACACCATGGTGACCGCGCCGAACAGGGCAGCGGTGCCGAACGCGATGAAGAGGGCCAGTTCCACCATCAGTGGTCGCTGCTTTCGGAATCGTTGCCCGTTGCCCGTTGCCCGTTGCCCGTTGCCCGTTGCCCGTTGCCCGGGGAGTCGTTGCCCGTTGCCCGTTGCCCGTTGCCCGTGCCTTCGTTTGAGGAATCGTCGCCCGGGCGGCCCTCTTCCGACTGCCCTCGCTCAGGCGGCCTCAATCCGACGCCGGCCGTGGGGGTCCAGGCCACGACGCCCTCGTAGGCGGCACGACCGGAGGGGGCGGTGGCGCGCACCCAGCCGTCGGCGAGCTTCAGCTCGCCCTTGTCGATCAAGATGCTGTCGGGCTCGGGATGGGGGACGGTGCCGTCGGGCTCCATCAGCAGCTCGCTCCGGGTGTAGATGGCGTCCTGTCGGTTGGTCACCGACATCTCGAACAGCTGACTCATCGTGATCGCCTCGGTGGGGCACGCCTCCACACAGAGGGCGCAGAAAATGCACCGCAGCATGTTGATCTCGTAGACGAACCCGTACCGCTCTCCCGGGCTGATCGGGTTGTCCGGCGGGTTGTCCTTTCCGCGCACATAGATGCAGCGGGCCGGACACACCCCGGCGCACAGCTCGCACCCGATGCACTTCTCCATCCCGTCCGGGTAACGGTTGAGAACGTGCCGCCCGTGGAACCGCTGCGGCTTCACGCGCTTCTGCTTCGGGTACTGCGTGGTCACCTTCGGCTTGAAGATCTGCTTGAGAGTGATCCAGAAGCCGCCGAGCGCGCTCATGAAGGGCCTCGCTTTGCTCGGCCGCGATTCGCGATTCGCGATAAGCGATTCGCAAGACGGAGTCCATTCGTCCGACGACCTCTACCGCGATCCGATGACGGGTAACGGGCAACGGGCAACGGGCAACGGTTCTTCACGCCCATGGGAACCACTCCGGTACGTCCATCGGCCAACCGAACTGGTTGAGAGCCATGAAGACCGAGAACATCACCAGCCAGACGAGGCTGATCGGGATCATCCGCTTCCAGCCGAACTGCATCAACTGGTCGTACCGCATCCTGGGCAGGGTCGCCCGCAGCCATACGAAGACGAACAGCAGGGCGTAGGTCTTGAGGAAGAACCAGAAGATCGGCATCACCCAGGCGATGCCCGACGGGAGCCCGAGATCGGGGCCGAGCCATCCGCCGAAGAAGAGGGTCACCGCAATCGCCGAGACGTTGAACATGTTGATGTACTCGGCGAGGAAGAACAGGGCGAAGCGGATCCCCGAGTACTCGGTGTGATAGCCGCCGACGATCTCCGACTCGGCCTCGACAAGGTCGAAGGGGGCCCGGTTCGTCTCGGCGACCGCCGAGATGAAGAAGATCGCGAACGAGGGCAGCAGCCAGAAGACGAACCAGCCGGGGATCGGGCCACGGAACGATCCGGTCTGCAGGTCGACGATCCGCTCCAGCGACATGGCGCCGATGCCACCCTCCCCGAGGTTGACCGCGGCGAGGACGACCACCGGGATGAGGGCGATCCCCATCGCCGCCTCGTAGGAGATCATCTGGGCGGTGGCCCGCACCCCGCCGAGCAGGGGGTACTTGGAGCCCGACGCCCATCCGGCGAGGACGATCGAGTACACGGCGAGCGACGACATGGCCAGGATGAACAAGATCCCGACGTTGAGGTCGGTGCCCTGAAGGGTCACCACCGTGTCGCCGATCGTGAACGGCGCCCCGAACGGGATCACCAGGAAGATCAGGAACGCCGGCAGCATCGCCGCCACCGGCGCCAGCAGGTACATCCCCAGTTCCACCTTGCGCGGTGTGATCTGCTCCTTGAAGAACAGCTTCAGCCCGTCGGCGAGCGTCTGGAGGATCCCGAACGGGCCGGCGCGGTTGGGGCCGATGCGGTTCTGCATGAAGGCCACCACCCGGCGCTCGAACCACACGAGCAGCAGTGTGTTGACCACGAGGATGCCGAAGGCCAGCACGACCTTGATCGCCGCCGACCAGAAGGTGTCCGCAAAGAGGTCCTCGAGGAAGCCGGTCATCCGTGGCCTCCCGCGGTCACGGTGACGTCGCCGGAGCCGCCGAGACCGAGCCCGAAGTTGAACGGCACGTACACGGTCTTCGATGCCAGCGATCCGTCGAGCTCCACCGGGAGGACGACCGACCCGTTCCCGGTGGCGATCGTCACCGCGTCGCCCTCGTTCACGCCGAGCGAGGCGGCGTCGTCCGGATGAAGGTGAGCCGCGGGTGACGGAGTCAGCTTCGCCAGCGAGGGGCCCGAGGTCACCATCGTGCCGGTGTCGTAGAGCACCCGACCCAGGTGGAGGGCGAACCCCTCAGCCGGTGCGTCGAAGCCGGAGGGAGCCGGGGGGAGTCCCTCGGACCCGTTGACCACCACGCCATCGCGGCCCTCTCCCCAGTCGAGGCCGTGCCAGGTGATGTCGGCGTAGGCAGGAGCCACGGCGGCGATCTCCTTGGCGAGCGTCTCGGCGGGCCCGCCGATCGAACCCCCCACCTGCTCCGCCAGATCGGCAATGACCTCGGAGGCGGGGCGCGACTGGCCGGTCCCGGGGGCGATCCGGTTGACCTTCTGCACCCGCCCTTCGACATTGGTCACGGTTCCCTCGACCTCCGAGAACCCGTCGACGGGGAGGATCACGTCGGCACCGCGATTCGAGTCGGTGACGAAGAGGTCGAGCGCCACCACGAATTCGGCCCGGCCGAGCGCGGCGGCGGCGCGGGAACGATCCGGGTGGTCGGCGGCGGGATCCGCGCCGAGCAGGAGCAGGGCCCGGACGGAGCCGGCGTCGAGGGCATCGATGATCCCGTCGGCGTCCAGGCCGGGCCCGGGGACCGCGGTTCCCCAGGCCTCCGAGAGGGCCTTCCGACCGGCGTCGTCGTTGGCGACCCGGCCCGGTAGGACATCGGGCGCCATGCCCATGTCGATCGCCCCGAGCAGGTTGCCGCGACGACCCACCGGAAGCACCCCGGCGTCGGGGAGCCCTTCCGCGAAGACGGCCACCGCGGAGGCGAGCTGGGGCGGCTCGGTGGCGCCGGCCCGGCCGACGATTGCCACCACAGGTCCCTGGTCGAGCGCCGCCCGAACGTCGGCGAGGTCGCCGTCCCCTCGGGCGAGCCGCTCGAGAAGGGCGCCGCCCTCCCCTGGCCGGTACCGGACCACGTGGTCGGCCTCCGGGTCGAGCCCCGTGGCCCGCGGGTGGACGACGATCAGCGTGGCGCCGAGGGCGGTGGCGGCGCGGCGGACCCGCAGGTAGAGCACGGGCAGCTCCTCCTTGAGGTCGGGGCCCCACACCAGCACCGTCTTCGCCTTCTCCAGGTCGCCGATCAGCGCATGCGGGCCGCCGGCGGTCAGCAGCGCCGCATCGACCGAGTCGCCGACACGCGCATCGAGGTTTCCGGTACCGATCACGGAGCGGAGCAGCTTGCCGAAGGCATAGGCCTCCTCGTTGGTGCTGCGGGCGCCACCGATGCCGGCGACCGCAGATGGCCCATGCTTCTCGATGATCTCCGAGAGGCCTTCGCCCGCCCGGGCGAGGGCGTCGCCCCAGGTCGCCTCGCGCAGCTCGCCGTCCTCGCCGCGCACCAGCGGTGTGGCCAGGCGGCCGGGCGAGCGCAGGTACTCGTACCCGAAGCGTCCCTTGTCGCACAGCCAGCCGTGACTCACCGGCTCGGAGTCGACACCAAGAAGGCGGAGCACCTCGTTCTGGCTGGCCTGGATCGACACCCGACAGCCGACCGAGCACATGGTGCAGGTGCTCTCCACCGCCTCCAGGTCCCAGGGACGGGCCCGAAACCGGTACGGCGTGGCGGTGAGCGCTCCGACCGGGCATATCTGGACGGTGTTGCCCGAGAAGTAGGAGGCGAATGGCTCGTCGGGGAAGGTGTTGACCTGGGTGTAGTTGCCCCGGTCGAGGAACTCGATCAGCGGATCGCCGGAGATCTCGTCACTGAATCGGGTGCACCGGGCGCAGAGGATGCACCGCTCCCTGTCGAGCATCACCAGGTCGCTGATCGGGATCGGCTTTTCGAAGTGGCGCTTCTCCTCGACAAAGCGGCTCTCACCGGGTCCGTGGCTGAGCGTCTGGTCCTGGAGCGGGCACTCGCCGCCCCGGTCGCACACCGGGCAGTCGAGGGGATGGTTGATGAGGAGGAATTCGAGGACGCCCTCCTGGGCCTTCTTCACGACGTCCGACTTCGTGTCGACGATCGTGCCCTCGGCACACCGCTGCGTGCACGAGGTGACCAGGCCCTTGCCGCGCGGGGTCTCCACCTCGACCAGGCACATGCGGCACATCCCCACCGGCTCCATGCGAGGGTGCCAGCAGAATCGGGGGATGTAGGTGCCGTGGTCCTGGGCGGCCTTGATGATCAGCTCGCCCGCCGGGACCTCGACCTCCTTGCCGTCGATCGTGACCTTGACCATCTCAGACACCGGCCGGCACCTCCCCGGCGATCATCGCCGCCACCTCGTCGCGGAAGTGGGTCATGATCGAGGTGATCGGGGACACCGCCGACGGGCCGAGCGGGCAGATCGTGGTCATCGCCGGGGGCCAGCGCAGCCCGGGGCTGATGTTGTCGCTGACGTCGAGGAGCAGGTCCATGTCGGAGGGTCGGCCCTCGCCGTGGAGGATGCGCTCGAGGATCCGCTCCAGCCAGGTGGCGCCCTCCCGGCACGGCGTGCACTGTCCGCACGACTCGTGGGCGAAGAAGCGCACCAGGCTGAGGGCGGCCGCGACCACGTTGGTGGTCTCGTCCATGACGACGATCCCCCCCGAGCCGAGCATGGTGCCGAGGCGGGCGCACGCCTGGATGGTGATCGGCTCGTCGAGGTGCTCCGGCGTGAGCCAGGGCGCCGAAGCACCGCCGGGGATCCACGCCTTGAGGTCGTGGCCGTGGCGCACTCCGCCGCCGAGGTCGTAGATGAGGTTGCGCCACGTCATCCCCATGACGATCTCGTAGTTGCCCGGCCTCTCGACATGGCCCGACACAGAGAAGAGGCGGGTGCCCTTCGAGCCCTCCGGCCCGATGGCGTCGTAGGCGGCTCCGCCATGGGTGACGATCCACGGGATGTTGGAGATCGTCTCGACGTTGTTGACGATCGTCGGCCTGGCGTAGAGGCCTTCGACAGCCGGGAACGGCGGCTTGATGCGGGGCTCGCCGCGAAGGCCCTCCAGGGAGTTGAGGAGAGCGGTCTCCTCTCCGCAGATGTAGGCGCCCGCCCCGAGGTGGACGGTCACCTCGAGCGAGAAGCCGCTGCCCAGGATGTCGTCACCGATGTATCCCGCGTCCCGAGCCTCTTCGATCGCGGCATGGACGCGGCGTGCGGGCCGCGGATACTCGCCCCGCACGTAGACGAACGCCCGAGTGGCGCCCAGGGCGTAGGCGGAGATCACGATGCCCTCGACCAATTGGTGGGGATCACGCTCCAGCAACTGGCGGTCCTTGAAGGTGCCCGGCTCGGACTCGTCGGCGTTGATCACCAGATACCGCGGCGTCGAGTCGGCGAGGAAGCCCCACTTGACCCCGGTGGGGAACCCGGCACCACCGCGTCCGGCGATGTTGGAGGCCTTGACCTCGGCGGCGATGTCCTCGGGCTTCATCCCCAGCGCCTTGCGGAGCGGCTGGTACCCGCCGGTCTCCTCGTAGCGCGCGATGGTGTGCGAGTCGGTGGGGTGCGCCTCCATCCGGGTGGTGAGGATCTGCTCGGTCATGACCCGCCTCCGCCGGTCCCGTAGGGGGCGAAGGCCGGGTAGGGGCCGACGGCACCGGTCGGATCGTCGGGGCCCCAATCGAAGGACCGCCGCCCCCCGAACCGTTCTTGCAGATCGTCGGAGCGGATCAGCTCGGGCCGTTCGTCGAGGAGCCAGCGGACCAGTTCGCGGCCCTTCTCCGGGGTGAGGCCCTCCACCATCTCGTAGTCGACCTGGATCGCCGGGGCCCCGCCACAGGCTCCGATGCACTCGACGGTCTCCACGGTGAGCGCCCCGTCGTCGGCGGTCTCCCCGGCGGGCACCCCCGACTCGTCGGCGATGGCGTCGACGACCGCCTCGGAGTCGAGCAGGTGGCAGGCGATCGAACGGCACACCGACACGACGTGCCGCCCGACCTCCCGTTTGAACATCGTGTAGAAGGACGCCACCGCCAGCACCTGCGCCGCGGTGATCCCGGTGCGCTCGGCCACCTCCTGCATCCCCGCATCGGTGAGCCGTCCCTCCTCTCGCATGGCGAGATAGAGCAGAGGCATCACCGCGGACCGGCGCTCCGGGTAGCGCGCCACGATCTCGTCGGCGCGTTTCGAGGTCTCCGCGCTCCAATACGTCATCGGCGACCTCCGGAGTCGTCGCCCGTCGCCCTCAGCTTCTCTGTTCGGGTAACGGGCAAAGAGGAGCATTGATCGGTCGCGGCACCCACGAAGTCTCGGCTGGCAGGCCAGGCGAGACTTCGTCCCAGGGCGATCCGATCAATGCTCCTCTTCGGGTAACGGGCAACGATCTTCATCGATCCACATCCCCCATCACCGGATCCGCGGACGCCAGCGCCGCGATCGTGTCCGCGATCAGAGAGTCCGTGAGCATTGCGGGAAGCGCCTGAACATGGGCGAAGGACGGGCCTCGCACGTGGACCCGCCACGGCTTGGCGCCACCGCTGGAGACCAGGTAGACGCCGAGTTCGCCCCGCGGCGACTCGACCGCCTGATACACCTCGCCCGCGGGCACCTTGTAGCCCTCGGTGAAGATCTTGAAGTGATGGATCAGCGCCTCCATCGACTGATCGATACGGGCCCGCGGCGGCGGGGTCACCTTGCGGTCCTCGGAGCGGTAGTCCCCCCGCGGCATCGCGTCGACGACCTGGCGCACGATGCGCAACGACTGGCGGATCTCCTCGAAGCGGAGAACGAAACGGTCATAGACGTCACCGTGCTCGGCAACGGGCACGTCGAACTCGTATTGATCGATTCCCGAATAGGGAAAGGCCTTGCGCAGGTCGAAGTCGATGCCCGAGGCCCTGGCGAGGACGCCGGTCACGCCGTATGCAAGACACTCCTCCGGGGTGAGCACCCCCACCCCCTGGGTGCGCTCCAAGAAGATCGGGTTCTCCATCAGCAGACCCTCGTAGTCGGCGAGCCCTTCGAGGACCGTCTTTTCGATGGCGGCGATGTCCTCCTCCCACCCGTCCGGCAAGTCGGCCGAGACGCCGCCCGGACGGATGTAGTTGTGGTTCATCCGCAGCCCGGTGGTCTTCTCGAAGAACCCGAGAACCGCCTCGCGCTCGCGCCACCCGTAGATCATCATCGAGAGGGCCCCGATGTCGAGCCCCGTGGTCGCCGCCCACAGAAGATGGCTGGACACCCGGTTCAACTCGGTCATCAGGATCCGGATCGCCCGTGCCCGGGGCGGGACCTCGAGGTCGAGGAGGCGCTCGACCGCCATCGAGAACGCCAACTCGTTGAAGAACGGAGAGAGGTAGTCCATCCGGGTCACCGCAGTCGGCCCCTGCATGAAGGTGAGCGTCTCGGCGGTCCGCTCGATCCCGGTATGGAGGTAGCCAATGATCGGTTTGACCCGGCGGATCGTCTCGCCTTCCAGTTCGAGTTGGAGCCGGAGCACTCCGTGCGTGGCCGGGTGCTGCGGGCCCATGTTGACGATCTGGGTCTCCTCGTCGGAGACCTCGGCCTCGTCGTAGTCGTCGACGACGAGGGTGCCGCGCTGCCCGGCGAGCACCTCGGGGTCCTCGTCGGCGAGCATCTCCTGGGCGCCCTCGTCGGTGAAGCGCCCGGTGTCTACAGGAGCCTCGGTCCCGCTCACCCACATGTCGTGGAGGGTCCGGCGCTTCGAGGGGGGTGCCTTCTCCGGCGGCGTCGGCGGCGCCTCGGTCTCCCCCATCTGGGGGTAGGTCTCGGTCTCGCCGGTGACGATGTCGGGGGGGTTGCTCATGTCGCCTGGTTCGATCCCTTGAACTGGACGGGCACCGCGCCCACCGGTGCGTCCTTGCGAAGCGGGTGCCCCTCCCAGTCGTCGGGGAGGAGGATGCGGGTCAGGTCGGGGTGGCCCTCGAAGACGATGCCGAACAAGTCGTACGTCTCCCGCTCGTAGAAGTCGGCGCCGGCGAACACTCCGGTGATCGACGGCACCGCGGGTTCCGCGCCGGGGACCCCGACGAGGATGCGGAGCCGGCTCGGCGGCTCCAGGGAGAGCAGTTCGATGACGACCTCGAAGCGGGGATCTCGTCGGAGGTAGTCGACGGCGCAGAGGTCGATGAACATCCGGAACCCGGCATCGCGCGCCGCCGTGACGAACTCGACCAGAGCGTCGCGCGGCACCCGGACCGTGCGCTGCCCGAACGACTCGCCGAACTCGGCCGAAGGGAATCGCTCGGCGAGACCATCATGGGAGAGTGCCGCGTCCGCCGTCATCTGACCGCGTACTCCCCGGCGCTGATCCGGTTCTGGAGTGTCAGGATGCCGTGGATCAGACCCTGCGGGCCGGGAGGGCAGCCCGGCACATAGACGTCGACCGGCACCACCTGGTCCACCCCCTGCACCAGGGCGTAGTTGTTGAACATGCCGCCGGTGGAGGCGCACGCCCCCATGGAGATGACCCATTTGGGCTCGGCCATCTGGTCGTACACCTGGCGAAGCACCGGGGCCATCTTCTGGGACACGCGTCCCGCCACGATCATCAGATCGGCCTGGCGGGGCGATGCCCGGAACACCTCCATCCCGAACCGGGCGAGGTCGTTGTGGGCCGCCCCGGTGGCCATCATCTCGATCGCACAGCACGCGAGACCGAACGACGCCGGCCACATCGAACGGGTGCGTGCCCAGCCGACTGCCCTCCCCAGCACCGCGGTGAGGATGTTGGGCGGTGCCGAGGGGCGAGCCATCAGGCGGCTTCCTTCGTGACCTCGCTGACGACGACCCGGCGGTAGCGGGCCCGGTGCTGGACGTTCCAGTCGAGGGCGCCGCGCTTCCACACGTAGACGAGCGTCTCGATGAGTAGCAGCGTGAAGATCCCGACGGCGGCGACGCCGTACCACCCGAGGTCCACGAAACGGGCGCCCCAGGCGAACAGGAAGACGATCTCGATGTCGAACACCACGAAGAGCATCGCCACCAGATAGAACTTGACGGGGAACCGCTGCACCGGCTCCTGGAGCGGGACGATGCCGCACTCGTAGGGATCGAGCTTCTCAGGAGTCGGGTTGTGGGGGGCGAGCGACCTGCTGAGCACCATCGAGACCACTGCGAACCCGACGACGAGAAGGAACATCAGGGCGATGGGGAGGTAGGCGCTCAGCGTCATGGTCCCTCTCTGGGTCGCGGTCGGCCCGAGATTAGGAGAGTGGGCGAGGGGGCAGAAAACGAGCGGTTGCCCGCTCGGCACCAACGGCTCTGGGCGGGCGCGGACCGACCTTCCTGGCACTTCCAGCCCCCCGGGCCATGCCCGCCGCGACGGCGCCAGGTGGCTTCGCCGCCGCGGGATACCAGGAGGGAAGACCCGTGACGTTCAGTGACTCTCGGAGACCTCGACTGGGTGGCAGTGTGTCATCGGAACCGTGGCCGTCACGGTGCTCGGATTCCTGTGATACGGCCCCCTGTTCGGCAAGGCCTGGTCGAAGGCGACGGGCCAGTCGATGGGCTCGGGCATGCCCCCGACCGACAGGCTGGTCGGTACCGCGATCTACTCATTGGTGTTCAACCTGGGCATCTCGTACTCGTCGCTCCTGCTCGACGACATCGAGCACGCCCTGGTGTCCGGTGGGATCGTGGTCGGCACCATGCTGATCGGATCGACGACATACGCCCGGTGTGGTCTGGAACACCACGAAGCAGAACGTGTGGCTCATCAACATGTTCTTCCGGGCACTCGCCGCACCGGTGGCGATCTACGTCCAGGGCCTGGTCGTCCAGGACGATCGGCTGTCGACTACCAGGGCTCCGGCCCGACCGTGACCACCCGCTCGACCATGCGGTAGGCGGCCTCGGCGAGGTGGCGTTCATCGGGGCGGAGGATGTTCGCCATCACGCGCAGCACCCACTCCATCAGAGTCTTGTTGCGAAGGCCGGTGCGGGTGAGGATCCGCATCGTCCCCGGCTGGCCGATGACGCGGACGAATGCCCGGGCCACCCGGTAGTAGAGGTCGTACTCGTCGAGGACCTCGTCGCGATACCCCCAGATGAGGGAGCGATCATCCTTCTCGATGGCCCGCCCCACGTGGTCCGCAGCCATCCGTCCGGTCTCGTAGGCATACGCGATCCCCTCCCCGTTGAAGGGGTTGATCGCCCCGGCGGCGTCGCCGACCAGAAGCCAGTTGCTCCCGACGAGAGGGCCGACCGAGAACGACATGGGGAGCTTGCCGCCGCGCGGGTCGGTGAGTTTCGAGTCGGCGGTGAGTCCCCAGTGCTCGGGGGCGGAGGCGACCATGGCGTCCATCAGGTTCGAGGTGTTGACCTTCTTCCATCGATGGAAGGTGGAGAGAACCCCGACGCCGACGTTGACCGAGCCGTCGCCCATCGGGAACACCCATCCGTAGCCGGGCACCGTCGCTCCCTCGGCGTCTCGGAGGTCCAACTGGCTCTCCATGAAGCCGTCGTGCGCCATCGGGCTCGTGTAGTACGCGCGGGCGGCGAGCCCATAGGGACGGTCCTTGTCGCGGACTGCGCCCAGAGCTCGTCCGAAACGCGACAGCGACCCGTCGGCGACGATCACGAACCCGGGCTCGACCCGCTCGGTCGAGCCGTTGACGGCGAGGTCGACGGCGGTGATCCGGCCGGCCTCGACCACCGGCGACGCGGTGGTGTGCTGCTGGACCACGGCACCCTGCTTCTCGGCGAGCGCCGCCACCTGCATGTCGAGATCCGACCGGCGGATCACCCCACCCCAAGCGGGGAGCGTGGGGTGGTCCGGCCACTCCAGTTCGATCATCAGCTCCGACGAGTAGGCGCGTAGCCCGTGGACTCGGTGGAACTCAGGCATCGAGAAGTCGAACCCCATGTCGATGAGCTGCAGGATCGACCGGGGAGTCAGTCCGTCGCCGCAGGTCTTCTCGCGCGGATACTCCTTCTTCTCCACGACCAGCACCTCATGGCCGGCGCGTGCCAGCCAGTGGGCCGCAGCCGTCCCTGCGGGCCCACCGCCGACGACGAGCACGTCGGGTGAAGACATCCAGGGGAGGGTACCGGTCGCCGAAACACCCGCGTCCGGGGCCGTCTCTCGTCTCCCGGAGGACTCGTGAACTGGTGCGGGCGACTGGTGACTGGCGACAGGTGACGTGCTGCGAGCCGCCGGCGTAACGTCCAGCCCATGATCGACCTCCATTCCGACACCCACACGCTGCCCACCGAGGGGATGCGGCGGGCGATGGCGTCCGCCGAGGTCGGCGACGAGCAACTCGGTGAGGACCCGACCACCAACCGCCTCCAGGAACGCGTCGCCGAGTTGCTGGGCACCGATGCGGCGCTCTTCATGCCTACCGGGTCGATGTGCAACAAGGTCGCCATCTCGGCCCTGACCCGCCCCGGGGACGCCGTGATCTGCGACCACCGCGCCCACGTGTACCGCTTCGAGAGCGGCGGGCCCGCGGTGTTGTCGTCGATCATCTTCGAGCCGATCATCACCGACCGCGGCCACTTCACGCCTGACCAACTCCGGGCCGTCCTCAACCAGGGGAGCCTGTACCAGCCGCCCACCTCGCTGGTCTCTCTCGAGCAGACCCACAACTTTGCCGGGGGAACGGTCTGGCCGATCGAGCAGTACGAGGCGGTGTGCGACACCGCCCGTCGGGCCGGTGCGTCGATCTATACGGACGGGGCACGACTCCTGAACGCCGTTGCAGCCACCGGGATCGGCGCACCCCGTTGGGCCGGTCCGGTCGATGCCATCTGGATCGACTTCTCGAAGGGTCTCGGGGCACCCGGGGGTGCAGCCATCGCCGGGTCGACCGAGTTCATCGCCCTGGCCAACCGGTTCAAGTACCTGTACGGCGGAGCGATGCGGCAGTCGGGGATTCTCGCTGCCGCGGCGTTGTACGGACTCGACCACCACCTGGACCAGTTCGCGTTGGACAACGACAACGCCCGGCGGCTCGCCGCCGGGCTTGCGGAAGTCGGCCTCACGGTCGAGGAGCCGGAATCCAACATGGTCTTCTTTCGCCCGCCCCCGGGTTACTCACTCGAGGCGTTTGTCGCCCGTATGAGCGACGAAGGGGTGCGCGGCATCGCGCTCGCCGGCCGCATCCGCCTGGTCACCCACCTGGACGTGACCGGCGAGGATGTGGATCGCGCTGTCGAGTCGATTGCCTCCCTGATGAACTGAGGGCGGAGGGCCTGGGGCGCCCTCTTGGCATGGCCGCCACTAGCCGCTCTCTGCTTCGTCCTCCGGGTCGACCAACCCGCAATCGATCTCCGCCGAGTCCCGGGAGAGCCCGCCGAACTGCACCCGCTCGAACAGAACGACCGATTGCAGCTCCTGTTCGCTCAGCGTCCCACCGAAGCCAGGCATGAGCGCGCCGAAGCCGCCCACGGGTTTGCCGGTCGCCCCATAGGTCGGATCGGGCCACCCGCTCGATCCAAGAGCCACCCACGTCTGATGCTGATCGCAGCTGCCCTCGGGGAATGTGGATACCAGGGCGCCACCGATGAATTCCGGGCCGGTACCGCCCCCACCGCTCGGGCCGTGGCAGACGGCGCACCGAGCTCCGAACACCTCGGCGCCGATGGCCAGGAAGTCGAGCTCCTCCGAGCCGTACTCGGAACCGTCACACTCGACGACGACCCCGGTCACCGGATCGACGGCCAGCTGGCCGGCGTCCCCACAATTGGGCCCATTGGGCAGAAAGCCCGCATAGGCCACAGCGAAGAGCGGGACGGCTACGAACAGCGCCGCCAACCAGCGGGGCAGAGCACCGGAGGGCGTCACCAGCTCCCGTTCCTTCTCCCCGTCGTCGACGACCTCCTCGGGCTCCTCGGCGATGACCTCGATCTCGGTGGTCTCCGGCTCGGCTGGTGCCGGTGCGGCGGCGGCGGTTGGCTCGGCGGCCGTGGCAGCCGCTGCGGCGGGGGCGGCGCCCGCGGGAGGCGGCTCCACACCCGCCCAGTCGGCGAGGATCTCATCGGTGCTCTTCCCCTCGGCCTTGGCACGGGCGGCTGCCGACCGCTTCACCATCGCCTCCGGCATCCCCTGCGCCTCGGCGGCCCTGGCGAGCAAATCCCCGCTGTCCACAGCGGCCGGCGCCGTCGTCGGCGCAGGGGCATCCGCAGGTGCGGGGGCCTCATCGGGAGCAGCGGCCTCGGCAGGAGCAGCGGCCTCGGCAGGAGCAGCGGCCTCGGAGGTGGGCTCGGCCGATGGATCGACACCGGCCCATTCCCCGAGGATCTCCTCGACGGGTCGCCCGGCAGCGGCTGCGCGAGCCTCCGCCGACTTGCGAACCATGCTCTCCGGCATGTTCATCGCGGCTGCTGCCGCCCTGACGAGTTCGTCGATGTTCATTCGAGCCCCGCAACGTAGGCGGCGAGCGCCGTCAATTCATCACGCGTCAGGTAGGAGTACGAGGGCATCACGGACCAGGGGCGGAGCACCCGCGGGTCGATGAGGTGATTGAGCACGAACGACGCGCTCCCCGTCCCTTCGCGCTGCCCCGCGTGTGCGAGATCGGGGCCGACCCTCTGGACGCCGAGTGTGCCTGGCGGATCGTGGGCGTAGTCGCCGGCGCTCGACACCTGACCCAGCCCGACGTCTGTGACGATCGCCCTCACCTGTTGGGTGTGGCAGTACCAGCATCCCTCCGAGACATACAGCTCGCGGCCGCGGTCCTGCACGCTCCCCTCCTCATAGAGGCGGGAGGTGTCCGCGAGCAGCGTCGCCGGCCGGTCGGCGTCGATCGCCGGAAGGATGAATGCCCCGAGCACGGCGATCCCGAACAGCAGGATCGCCCGCCGCACCACGACGGTCGTCCGGCCGGCGATCATCGCCGTCTCCCCGCTGCCCACGGGTTCGCCGCGCGCGAAGAGAAAACGGACCGAGAACGCTGCCGCGGCAAGGGCGGCGAGACCGAGGACGGCGATGCCCGCAGCCTGAACGAGGTCGGCGCCAGCCCGCGCTGCAGCGGACTCGATCCATCCGTCCCCGAAGTTCGAGTAGGCAGCCGACTGGACTCCGGCCAGCCAGCCATAACCCTGCTGGAGTCCGCCGACGAGGCGGCTGCCGACAGTCAGGCCGACGCCGACCACGGCAGGCCACACGACCAACCTTCCCATCCACGGGCGCCACGCCCGGCCCGACTCGGCGGGAACGGCGTAGGCGAGAGCCGCGAGTCCCCAGAAGGTGAAGGCACCAATGATCGTGAGCTGGTCGTACGCGGTCTCCCACGGTGTGAACTGCGTGATCGCCGACACCGAGTGCAGGCTCGCCACCAGGCCGACGACCGGCGCGGCGAGAAAGAGCACCGACCCGGCCGCCAGCAATTGGAGCGCCGGCGAGCCGGCCACGGCTCCCCACCGGGTGCGAAGCGCGAACGCCCAGTCGGTGATGATCGTGATCGCGGCGACGACCACCCCGGCCCCGAACAACACGGCCAGCGTCCCCATCCAGTCACCGACCGGGCCATAGACGAAGGCCCGGGCCGAGGTCCAGGGCCAGGTGACCAGCAGAGACCAGAACCCGATCCGCCCGAGACGTTCGTGGAACTCCGCGCCCGGGACCACACGGGAAATGATGTGGTATCCGGCACCGACACCGGCGAGAGCCACCCACAGCCCGGTGGCCGCGGTACCGGTGAAGGCGCCCTGAATCGCACCCGGGACGCCATCGACGCCCGGGACCGCCCCGGCGGTGAAGGAGAGGAACAGCATCCACGGGGCCGTGACCAGGAACCACCCGGAGAGAGGAAGCCGGCCGTCTTCGGCCCGCCGCGCGGTTGCCGTGACGACGACGGCCAGGCCGAAGTACGCCGCAACCAGGGCGGCATCGACAAACCATGGCATCTCGAGGAAGCGGCCTCCGTCGCCTTCGCCGAGAAGGATTGCCCCGACGCCGGCCCCGACGCCGGCGATCATCAGACCGACCACCCCGACCGCAGCGAGAGGGAAGAAGAGGCGGGCCCCGACGATCCGCGGGACCGCATGCAGCACGAACGCGGCGAGGGCGAGGGTCAGCCAGCCGAAGAGCAGGGCATTCACGCCCGCCGGCAAGAGGCGTCCGTAGGAGTAGGTCCCGGCGGTGAGCCCGAGGTCGGAGAGCAGCTTCGGCCAGCGAAGCAGCGCGGCGGCGACCCCGTAGAGGGCGAGGCCGAACACGAGAAAGCCGATCCCCCCCAGCCCGGCAACCCGCGTCGCGAATCCGGTCCCGAAATGGGGGGAGTCGTCGGAGTCGTCGGTGACCTCCGGCAGGGACTTCGTGTCTGTCGAGGTCACTGCCCCGAGCCCTCCATCTCGATCGATCTGCGCGGCGGAGGTTAGCGGGCGGCACCGGCGTCTCCCCCCGCTCCCCGATGTGCTTGGCACCTCCTCCGTGCCCGGCGGCGCGGGGGAGGAGGTTCCCAATCGTGACTCCGCCGGCGACCGCCTGCGAACCCACCGCGCGACTTACAATGCGCCCGCTTCCAGGGAGGGGTGCCAGTTGACCAGCGAGAGGCGACGGCGTCTGGGATGGATCGGCGTGGTCGCCGGTGCGATCCTGCTGATCGCCGGTGTGCTGATCGCCCACTTCACCAACCTGCCGGTGAGCGACTCGGTGGGGCGCGACATCTACTCCTGGATCCCGCGCTGCGCCCCGTTCGAGAGCGATCCGAATTCGTGCTGGATCCTCCCGACCGTCGGACAGGCCACTGCGGTCCTGGGGAGCCAGTTGATCGTCGTCGGAATAGTCCTCGGTTGGCTCTTCGACCGCCCCCTCACCTGGGCCCGGGCCACGGTGGGGGCATTCCTCTTCACCCTGGAGATACTGGTCGTCCTCGCCATCGTCCCCAACCAGATGGTCGCCTTGATGCAGGGCACCTTCGAGTGGACCTCACAGAAGGAGTTCGTGAAGGTCCCACCGTGGCTGGTCCTGAACAACAACGTCTCCATCTCGTACGGCACCCTCAAGGACCTGCTCGTCGCCGGGTATACGACAACGATGCTGGTCGCCGCCCTGGTGATCGCCTACCAGTACCAGGAGCGGATGCAGCGCCGTGGCCAACCCAAGCCGCCGACGACGTCGGTCTACGGCCGTCCGGTGGTCAAGGGGGGTGGGCGCTGATGGCCCGCTCCGAGGTCTGGTTCGAGACCCCGCCGTTCCGTGACGACTATCAGTTGACCCTCGTGGAGGGCGACTACCTCGCGAGCGCGGTCAAGCCGAAGCAGTTCCTCCACATCGACCAGGCCGAGTGCATCCTCTGCGAGGGGTGCGTCGACATCTGCCCGTGGAAGTGCATCCACTACCTGTCGATGGACGCCATCGCCGAGGCGACCAACGTCTCCGACCCCCGCGAGGACACGACCAACTTCGGGATCTTCGTGGTCGATGAGGACGAGTGCACCCGATGCGCACTGTGCATCGATCGGTGCCCCACCGGGGTCATCTCGCTCGGCAAATACGAGGGATCGGTCGCCGATCAGGCGAGCGAACTCGGGATCTCCGCGCCCTGGGAGATCGACTCACAGCAGCGGGATCACAAGCTCGGGTACGCGTATGGGATGAGGTTCTGAGATGAGCCACCAGCCACCAGCCTCCAGCCACCGGCCAGAACAGCGGGATCGGTCGGTGGCGATCGACGGGTGTGATTTGACCGCGACGGGGTCGAGGGCGGAGAGTGTGACGAATCGGCGCGGCTGGACGAGGAGCAGGGTCGAGCGATGACGAGCGGCAACGGCAACGGACGGAAGACCCTGGGGTCGCGGCTCGGGTCCGTCGGGACGAAGATCCGCGGTTCGGAGGCGTGGGAGTCGATCTTCCGGCCGGGCTCGCCATTTCGCAAGGGATACAGCGACAGCCCCCGCAATCGCTCCTATGTGGTGATGAACAACGTGCTCTATCACCTGCACCCGACCAAGGTGAAACGGCACGGCGTCCGGCTCTCCTACACCCTGTGCCTCGGCGGCCTCTCATTCTTCTTGTTCATCCTGCTGACGATCACCGGCATCTTCCTGATGTTCTATTACACGCCGGCGGTCCCCGACGCCTACGTCGACACCCAGGCGCTCTCCACCAACGTGGCCTTCGGCCAGCTGGTGCGGAACATGCACCGGTGGGGCGCCCACCTGATGGTCATCACCGTGTTCCTGCACATGACCCGCGTGTTCTATCACGGCGCCTACAAGCCCCCGCGAGAGTTCAACTGGGTGGTCGGAGTCATCCTGCTCTTCCTCACCCTGTTCCTCTCCTTCACGGGCTACCTGCTCCCCTGGGACCAGCTCGCCCTCTGGGCCGTCACCGTGGGCTCCAACATGGGCGGGTACACGCCGGTGTTCGGTGACCAGGTCTCCTTCGTGCTCCTCGGAGGGATCCAGGTGGGGGCTCCGACATTGCTCCGCTTCTATGTGCTCCACGTCCTGGCGTTCCCGTTCCTGATCGTC
The DNA here is from genome assembly GCA_035464675.1 of Acidimicrobiia bacterium. GTDB lineage: Bacteria > Actinomycetota > Acidimicrobiia > Spongiisociales > UBA11373 > JAUYIV01. The sequence continues at coordinate 30,351 of DATHSA010000059.1, read as the reverse complement.
ATATTCATGGCGGTCCACTTCTGGCGGGTCCGCAAGGACGGCGGCATCTCGGGACCCCTGTAGGAGACAGCGATGGCAGACATCCCCGAACACCTGCTCCGCCGATCGGCCCAGGCGAAAGCCAAGGCGACGGGCGTGCCCTTCGAGCAGGTCTACGCCGAGATGACCGGCGGCGAGGCTCCGGCGGCGCCTGCCCAAGCAGCCGCCGCCGCCCCGACCCAGGCTCCCGCGGCGGCCCCGGCACGGACCGCCCCCGCCATCCCCGAGGGAGTTCGCACCCAGCGCCTCCTGACCGTGGTCAAGGCAAAGGCGATCCAGCAGGTCAAGAAGGAGCCCACCGACAAGGTCAACGTCTGGCCGCACCTGCTGGCGATCGAGTTCGTCGCGCTGCTGGCCGTCACCGCTCTGCTGATCGTCTTCTCGGTGTTCCAGGACGCTCCGTTGCTGGAACTCGCCAACCCCAACGCGCAGCCCAACCCGTCCAAGGCGCCCTGGTACTTCCTTGGCCTCCAGGAGCTGCTGTCCTACTTCGACCCGCAGATCGCGGGCGTGCTCATCCCCGGGCTGGGATTGGCCGGACTGGCGGCGATCCCCTACATCGACCGCAACCGCTCCACCCGCCCCTCGGACCGCAAGTTCGCAATCATGATGTTCACGTTCTTCGTGATCTCATCGGCCATCCTCACGATCATCGGCTCGTTCTACCGCGGGACCGGGTTCAACTTCACGTTCCCCTGGCGTGACGGGATCTTCTTCGATCTATGAGCGCCACCCAGATCCTCGTGCTCGCCTTCGCCGCGGTCGCCGTGCTGGCCCTGGCTGCGATCTTCGCCATCGCCTTCCGGCGCGGTGACGGCGAAGCCCGCCCCGAGCGGGGCCGGCTCGACCGCAGGACGAGGCGTCGCGACCACCAGGCCCGCGAGAAGCGCGTCGCGGGGAGGCTCGGCGAAGAGGCGCCCGAGGCCGAGCCCGCCGCAGAGCCGGTGCCGGTCGATCCCCTCCAGGCACGCGAGGAAGTCGACGAGGAGACCATGGGCGTCACGCGGCGCCAGTTCTTCAACCGTGGCGTAGCCGGAGTCTTCGGGCTCTTCCTCGCCCAATTCGGCCTCGCCGCCCTGGCCTTCATGTGGCCCAAGCTGCGGGCGGGTGGTTTCGGATCGAAGGTGATCGCCGGCCGGGTCGACGACCTCGCCACCCAGGTGTTCCTGTCCGACGGAAGGGTGAGCCCGGTGTTCGTCCCCGCCGCCCAGTCCTACATCGTGCCCTTCCAGGGCGAACTCGAGGGGTCGTCGTTCGAAGGGCTCCCGGTGGTCGCAGGCGGGCTGATGGCCCTCTGGCAGCGCTGTGTCCACCTGGGCTGCCGTGTGCCTCAGTGTGAGTCCTCACAGGGCTTCGAGTGCCCGTGCCACGGGTCGAAGTACAACTACCACGGCGAGTACGAGGATGGCCCGGCTCCACGCAACCTCGACCACTTCGCGGTGGAGGTCGACGACGCCGGCAACCTCGTCGTCGACACCGGGACGGTTCTCCAGACCGCCCGTGCCTCGGTGAAGACGACCGAGTATCCGCAAGGGCCCTCATGCATCTGAGGCTCGCGACCGGCCCGGAGCTCGTCTAGTGGGCATCGGCCAGACGATCCTCGCCCTCGCCGTCATGGGTGTCATCGCCTGGCTGGCGTATCTGGTGACCCAGTCGCGGTTGCGACGCCGTCGCGAGAAGCCGCCGCAGAACCTCAGCCCATACATGACCGACGACGAGCTGGAGACCAAGAAGCTCAACTCGGTTCTCGTCTCGGCGCTCCTCAGCACGGCCGTGATCGCAGTCGTCATGCCGATCTACTTCCTCAACGAGACCGATCGCCAGGAGTCGTCGGAGCACCGGTTCGAGGAGATCGCCGTCGAACGCGGTCACGAGTGGTGGTTGGAGTACGAGTGCTGGCGATGCCATGGCGACGACGGCAACGGCGGCGGGGCGCCGTTCGTCGAGCCGCGGAGCGGGATCGCCACCACCTGGGCCGCTCCTTCGCTGAACGACATCCTCTACCGGTACACCGAGGAGGAGACCCGCTTCTGGATCGTCTACGGGCGCCCGGGCACCCCGATGCCGGCGTGGGGCACCGAGGGTGGCGGCCCGCTCAACAGCCAGCAGATCGACGAACTGGTCGCCTACATCGGATCCATCCAGCTTCCCCAACAGGAGGTGCTGGCGAAGGCGGGCAGCGCGGTGACCCGGGAGACCCTGCGGATCGAGAACGCCGACCAGGCCCTGGACGACGCCATTGCCGACCAGGAGGACGAGATCGCCGCCCTCGAGATGATCCCCCAGCAGCACGAGGCGGTGGCCCCGCTGCCCTTCGAGTTGAGGACGCTCCTCACCAGGCCGGGGACGTGTACGCCGCGATCGGCCAGCCTCTATGCCACCACCTGCAGGTCGGCCGGGGCCGATTCGGACCGCGACGGGATCACCGACGAGGCAGAGATGGCGTTGAACGATCTCCTCGATCGGATCGTGAGTTCGGCCCCGCCAAGCGACCCGCGCCGCGAGCTCGAGACGATCGAGTTCGACCCCGCGGATGCTTTCACGACGACCGACGAACTGGGGAGGCCGCTGCCCGACCTCGCGGCGGCACAGGTGATGGTGACCGAATTCAGGTCGATCGCCCGCGACCTCCGCCTCACCAATGAGAACCTCGAATCCCTGCTGGCGAACGCCCGCGCCGGGCTCGCCTTCCTCTCCGATCAGGCGGAGGACCGCCCGTATGCGATCGACCTCTCCGCCATCGCCGACGCCGAGTTCGACGGCGACACCGAGCAGGCGTTGCGGGCCGCCGCGCTGTACAACGCGTATTGCGCTCGATGTCACACGGCCGGGTATTCGGCCGGGCCGGCCTTCACCCAGGAGGCCGGATCGGGCGCCTTCGGCCCGGCGCTCTTCGACAATCGGGCCGTGATCCAGTTCCCCGACGTGTCCGACCACTTCGACTTCATCGTGCGCGGCTCGGAGAATGCGATCGCCTATGGCGCCAACGGAATCGGCCGGGGTTGGATGCCCGGGTTCGGCGCGATGCTGACCCAGGAGGAGATCGACCTGATCGTCGCATTCGAGAGGGCGCTGCCGTGATCCGACGGATCGACTCCGATGACCGCGGACTCAGCAAGGTCGAGTGGCTGGGCGTGATCCTCCTCGTCTTCGTGCTGCTCTCCCTGATCCCCCAGTTTCGGGCAGGCCTGGATTGGTTCTACGAGACACTCGTCGGCAAGAACAACGTCGGACCCGATGGCGAGCCCAAGCCCGGTGTCCTGATGCGCGGCATCATCGTGGGGGTCGGGTCGCTGGCCGTGTTCGCCGGAACAGTGTTCCTCATCAACTACACGAACCTGGGCCGTCGCCTGGCGTTCCTGGTCACCGGTGCGGCGTTCTTCGGGTTTCTGGCCATCGTCGGCCTGCTCTACACGCTCTACGCGCCACGGGGCCTGCGCCCGACCCTCATCGAAGGCCTCAACGCGTTCCAGATCAGGATCCTCCCGGGAGCGATGATGCTCGGGTCCATGATCCTCTTCGCCATGTTCGTAGCCGCCATGGCGCGGATGGAGGACGAAGGCGACTGAGCCTCCGACTCAGCCGGTCTCGGCAGTCGAAGCCGCCTGCAGCCGTCGAACTCGACTCCGCCCTCGTCTGACAGGCGTCAGCCCTTCCTGTGCAGATAGAAGGAAAGCACCTGCAGCTCCGTCGACAGGTCCACCCTCCGGATGTCGGTGCCCTTGGGGGCCCTGATCACAGTCGGTGCGAAGTTGAGGATCGACTCGACCCCCGCCGCGGCGAGCTGCTCGGCCACCTGCTGGGCGGCATGCGCCGGAGTCGTCACGATGCCGATCCGGGCACCGTGCTCTTCGACGACCTCCGGAAGGCGATCCATTGGATCTATCGGGACCCCGTCGAGCGACCGGCCGACCTTGCGGGGATCGACATCGAAAAGCCCGACGATGCGAAACCGCCGCTCCTCGAATCCCGCGAAGTTCGCCAACGCCCGTCCGAGATTCCCGATGCCGACGATCACCACCGCCCAGTCCTCCTCGAGGCCGAGCTCGAGGCCGATCTGGAGTCGCAGTTTGTCCACGTCGTACCCGACGCCACGGACCCCGTACGAGCCGAGATACGACAGGTCCTTGCGGACCTTGGCGGCGTTGACCCCGGCGAGCGCAGCGAGCTCGTCCGAGGAGACCCGGGACTGGCCGGCGGGGAGGCTCTCCAGGCACCGGAGGTAGACGGGTAGTCGCTGGACGGTGACCTTGGGGATGGCGGATTTCACGAGCGCGCAATATAGACCCGGTCGTGATCTGCTCCGTCAGCCGAGGGCGCCACGCACCTCTCGCTCGCTGAACCTCCCCGCGAGGACCTCTTCTCCATCCCGCAACACGACCGGCACCCGGTCTCCGAAGCGCTCGCGCAGTCCGGGATCCGTGTCGACGTCGATCACGGTGAGGAGGTGGCCTTGGCGCCCGGCACGCGCCTCCACCCAGGGCAACGCCTCGTCGCAGAGGGGGCAACGATCACGCGTCAGGAAGATGAGGGTGCTCACGCTCCGCCTTCCGGTACCGTCCCGGCGATGCGACCCGGCACCGTCGTCACCATCGTGCTGCTGCTGGCACTACTCGTCATCGCCGCCGTCGTGTTCGTGGTGCGGCTCCAATCGATCTGACTCATGGCTTGGTGAACACCACAGCGGTGCCCTCCTCCACCCGGAGAGTCTGGTCGGCGCGTCCACCGGGAACTGCGATGGCGATCAACCCCGACGAGTCGACATGGATGATTGGGTCGTCGCCTTCGCCGTAGCTCCGCGCCCAGACCACTTCGTGCTCCACCTGGCCGACGCGGACCTTCGCCGTCGAACCGGTCGCGAGGCCGATCATCTCGAGGTCCTCCGGCGACACGTTGGTCTGGGCATTGCCGAAGTGGTCCACCCACCACACCTCCCCGGTCACCGACGTATCGGTCTGCTCGACCAGCGGCAACAGCAAGGGCGTCAGAGATGCCGGCGGCAACTCGGGCCCGAGGTCCTCGACCCCGGCCTCGCCCGTGGCCAGGACTGCCGCCGCGGGAGCGAACACATCCCTCCCGTCGAAGGTGGAGCCCTGCGACGGGAGTCGGAATTCCTCCGCCTCGAGTGAGACGATCCGGGTGGCGCCACCGACGAGGGCGACGGCCGGCGCCAGCAGGCCGTTGTCCGGGCCGACGAAGTGGCCCCAGGACGTCTCGGCGGCGATCGGCCTGCGCGAGCCGCCCACACCGGGATCGACGACCGCGAGCACCACGCCGTTGGGCAGGTACTGGATCGCCCTGGTGAGGGCCAGGGCGCCCGACCTGACATCGCCGCGAGTGATCCCATGGGTCACGTCGATGACCTCGACGTCGCTGTCGATTCGGCGGATCACGCCGTGGACGACGCCGACGAACTCGTCACGGTGCCCGAAGTCGCTGAGAAAGGATATGGGGCGGCTCACGCGGCGAGGTTAGGACGTGCCAGCCAGACCCGGGCTGGGCCCCAGGCCGGTCGCCCGTCGCCCGTCGCCCGTCACCCATTACCAGAGCCACTCCCCGGACCTGTTCGAGTGGCAGGGGATGTCGTACGATCCGGTGGTGAGCTTCGACGGGCATGCCGGCCTCATCGACGATCTGGTGCGTCGTCGCGGCGTGGTCATGCTCATCGGGTCACCCGACACCGGGAAGACCACGTTCGCCCTCCGGTTGATCCGCGCCGCCCTTGCCGCCGGGCGGTCGGTGGCATTCGTCGATGCCGACACGGACCAGTCGACGATCGGGCCTCCGGCGTGCACCGGCCTCGCCATGATCGAGAGCGAGGCCGATCTCGACGGTGCCATCGCTGCCGAAAGGATCCAGTTCGTCGGCGCCATCGTCCCCGAGCGAGTGATTCTCCAGCAGGTGGTGGCAACTGCCGTGCTGGTCGCCGAGGCGCGAGAGCGGGCTGATCTGGTCGTCGTCGACACCAGCGGGACCGTCGCCGGAGTGACCGGCCAGACGCTCAAGTACCACAAGATGGAGTTGTGCCGGCCCGAGGTGGTCATCGGCTTCGAGCGCGGCGCCGAGATCGAGCCACTCGTCGGGATGCTGCGCCGATTCTTCACCGCCGAGGTGGAGGTTGCGCCGATCGACCCGGACGTCCGCCCGTCGAGCCCGGAGGACCGCCGGGCTGCCCGAGCCAAGGGATTCGCCGCCGCCTTCGCCGAGCCTCTCCAGCGGTGGCGGGTGCGCAACACGGTGTTCGCGCCGACGCTCCCCGCAGGACTCGACCTCTCTCGCCTCCACGGAGTGCTCGTCGGACTGCAGGATGGCTCCGGGAAGTGCCTCGGGCTCGGCGTGCTCGAGCACGAAGACGGAGCCCTCAAGGTGGTCACCAACCAGGGCGAGGGCATGCGCGGCCTCTGGCTCGGCTCGCTCCGCCTCGATCTCGACACATTCGACGTCCACCGGGTACGGCTGGGCGATGTCATGTTCGGGGTGTAGGGCCTCCGGCCCCGTCGGCTACGCCGTCCGGCTCTGAACCTTCCGCGGGCTCATCACGGCCACACCGACCGCTTCGTGCCCGAGAGTGATGATCTCCCGGCCCTCCTGGAAGGCCGGTCGGGGATCGGTGACGTCGTGGCCAGACGCCCGCCAGGTCTCGGCGAGATCCGCGAGCGGCGTTCCGGTCTCGAGGGCGACGCCCCACAGAAGCGGCCGATCGACGCTCTCCTCCTCGATCACCTCCAGGAGGGTCCCGACGAGGAAGAAGGCGGTGCGGCGCCCCTTGATCTCCACGCGACGGCGGACCGCGCGGCCGGACGACTCGATGATGTCGACGGCGTGATCGAGATCGGGCACGAGGAGCACGACGTGGTCGATGTCCCACTTCGCAGCCGGCAGGCCCTCCACGATCGGCACCGATGGCACCCCGAGATCGGGTGCTCGATCTGTCCAGGCCCAACCCCGCTCGCCGGAGGTGATGGTGACCCGGGCGAGTGAGAAGGGATCGGGGAACCCCAGGCCGTTCCAGTCCACCGGCAGTCGCACGGTCGCCAGCATGGAGCCGAACCTACCCCATCGCGGCGGCCCTGTAACCGCGCGGAAGAACGGTTTTCGCGGTCTTAGGGGCCTCGCTTCGCTCGGCCGCAATACGCAACACGCAATTCGCAATACGACCGAATGAGTTCGAGGTCACCGTCGCGCTCCGTCGCATTGCGTATTGCGCCGAGCGGCGCGCTGATGGAGGAGGAGGCACCCTTTGCAGGGCGCGCCCTCACGAGCCGCGGGACCTGCGTATCGCGGGAGGCCGGCGCCAGCCGGCCGACGAGCAAAGGCCCAAGGAACCTCCACGGCTCGTTCCCCGCACTTCCCCAAACGAGGTCGTCGCCGCATCGGCACCTTGGGCCTTGCTCCTTCGAAATTACGATCGGCCAGGGTGCCCGTCAAGCCTCTCGCCCCAGGGGAGTTTTCGCGTCTTCGACCGCGTACCTCGGGTGGTCGGCCGTGATCTCACGCAACCGAACGCCCGCTCGCAGGCTTGTCCACATATCCACTGTCATCCACAGGGGGTTGTGCACAAGCGGTCTGGACAAGTGGGCCTCATGTTTCTTTTTCGCGATCGAATCCTGCAGCGACGAGCCCGAGAAAGGACACCTCGACCATCTCGTAGACCTCCCCCAGGGCGAACTCGAGTTCCTCCTCGGTCAGCTCGGAGAGGGGGATGCGGCCCACCAGCACCAGGTCGCCCTCACGGTCGAGGGCGAAGTGGATCCGTCTGGTGCCGGCGTTGCGAGCGAGCGCCTGTCGGTAGACCTCGTCCGGCCGAACGGGCGGAGCCGGGAGCACATGAGCCTCGATGGCAACGGTGCGCTCGCCGGGACTGAACCAGACGGTGGTGAAGTCGCGGACACTCTGCCGCATTCGCACCCCATGCCGCCCCTCGTGGTCGCCGGCCCAGACGACGTCCCCGTCGGGGTCATCCACCCAGGCGGCGGTGACCCGCTCCAAGAGTTCGAGCGGCGATTCGGTCATCGCCCGCAAGATTGGCAGGCCGACGAGCGGCGGACAGCAGGTCACAGGCACGGGCAACGGGTAACGGGTAACGGGCAACCGCGCCGTCAGGCGTCAACCATCCCCCGATACAACTCCATCATCCGATCCGCGCTCGCATCCCAGGAGAACTTGGCACTGTGCTCGAGGGCGCCGGCGGAGAGGCGGGCGTCGATGTCCGGGTCGTCGAGGATCCGGGATATGGCCGCCACGTAGTCGGCGGGATCCTCGCCAGGGACCAGGAAACCCGACTCGGCGTCGCACACGGTGTAGACGAGGCCGCCCACCTTGGCGGCGACGACAGGGGTGCCACAGGCCTGCGCCTCGGCGGCGACGAGTCCAAAGGACTCGGAGCGGGAGGGAACCACCACCACATCTGCGGCGCGATAGACACACGCGACCTCGTCGTGGATCACCGGGGGGCGAAACACCACCCGGCCGGGAGCGACCTCGTCGGCCAGCGCTCGAAGCCGCTCCACCTCGGCCGGCCCCTCGGGGCCGCTGGGCCCGCCGACGACGAGCAGGCGGGTGTCGGAGAGATGGGGCAACGCGCGAATGGCGATGTCGATCCCCTTGAGCGGTTGGATCCGTCCGACGACGGCCAGCCACCGACCCTCCGTGGCGATGCCCATGCACCGACGCGCCTCGATGTCGTCGCCCGGAATGAAGACGTCGTGGTCGACACCCGGGGACGAGACGCAGATTCGCTCGGGGGCCGCCTGGTAGTGCTCGAGAAGGTCGGCGGCCTCTGCGGGTGTGGATGCCACCACACAACCGGCCCGTGCCACGACGTCGGTCTCGGTGGCGATCCGAATCAGCGACTCCCTGGGCTCACCGGGTGCCCGAGCCCATTCCTTGACCCGGCCGAGCGTGTGGAATGAGATCGCCAGCGGCGTCCCGAGCCTCTCCTGGAGGAGCACGCCGGCCCATCCCGACAGCCAGTAATGGCTGTGCAGGACGTCGTACTCCGCCCCATCCCGTTCGATCCACTTCTCGATCCCCTCGGCGAACGACCTGATCAGGTCGGCTCGCTCCTCGCCGGACGCAGTCACCTGGACGACCCGGTACCGGGGAGCCACGTCGGTCTCCTCGAGCGACTCGTCGTCCATCCGCCGGGTGAACACGTCCACGGCGATGCCGCGACGGGCCAGGGTCCGGGCGAGGGAGTCGACGTACACGTTCATCCCACCGGCATCCCCCACTCCGGGAGCCTCGAGGGGAGACGAGTGCACGGAGATGAAGGCGACTCGGCGGATCACGGGAGCGCCCCCTCGAGAAGGGTGAGCGGGCGCGGGACGGCCCCGAAACGCCGCTTGTAGGACTCGCGGCCCTTGAGGAAGTCGAAACGGCGGCGGCCCGAACCGATCGCCGCCCGGATGAGCTCGTCGGTCAGCACGATCCCCGGTGAAGCCTCGGCGGCGGCCGGGTCGAACGAGGAGTTGTAGAGGTAGTAGGCCCGGTCGTCTTCGAAGCCCACGGCGGCAGCGACAGGCTTGCCCGAGGAACCGACGAGCGCGTCGAGCACCCAGCCCGGCGTGGCGAGCAGGTCCCTGAAGAACCCCGCCATGCCGTCGGTCATGAACAGGCCCTTGTCCCCCGGAGCGGCGCGATGCATCTCCACGAAGGCATTGAACCCCGAATCGTCTCTCCGCAGTCCCGGCATGCCCAGCGCATCCTCGAACCGCCGACGCTTGCGCCTGATCTCATGGCGGTGCTTTCCAGCGAGGTCTGCCATGTGGTCATCGATCCTCTCGGGGAGATCGAGCGTCATCGTGGCAGCGTGTTCGGTGGCAGAGACTTCGACACCGACGACCGAGAGGGCTGCAGCGAGAGGCACCGCCGCCTCCTCGGGCAGCGAGTCCAGGACGAGCCGGGTTCCCGGCGGTACTGCAGCGATCAGTCGGTCAACGAGGCCGGACAGCGACGAGCCGAGCGGCGAGTGGTAGTCGGTCAGATCGGCCTCGCCGGCCATGCGCAGCATCCCGTCGGCAAGCACGCACGCCAGCACCGACCCATCCGACTCGGCGACGACCGGGACACCCGCGGCCCGGTGACGCCACCACACGTCCACGAACGGCTCCTCCGGGAAGGGCCCGACGAGGGGGGCCAGGGGCGCCTCGGCCCCCAGGAGCGACGACCACTCACTCACCGCAGGATCTCCAGGGCACCGACCGGTTCGCCTCCACCGAGCACCCGGGGAGCCGCAATGGTCATGAGTTGTGAGCGGGGATGTGACGGAAGCATCCCCATCCTGTCGATCATCTCGATGAGGCCGACCATGGCCGGCGCGCCCTGACCGGTCCAGCACTTCGCGGCAAAGCCGATCGAACCGTCGAGCCACGCCACCCCGATGCATCCCATGGCTCCGCCCTTGACTGCCGCCGGAAACCATCGGGACAGCACCGCCTCTGCTCGCTCCGCGTCGGACGTCAGCGAGGCGAACCTGGCGGAGTTCTCGGCGATCGGTCGCAATTCGGGATCCGTGGCGAGCCGGGCAAACGCCCTGGCGAGACCCACGATGTCACCGCGCATGGTGGGGACACCGCAGCCGTCGACCCCCGTCGGCGTCACTCGGGCGCCAACGATCTCGGTCGCGTATTCGACGATCTCCTGCTGGAGCGGGTGCATGGGATCGGTGTACTCCAGTGACCAGCCCCGGGTGACGCTGGCGCGAAGCATCGCCGCGTGCTTCCCGGAGCAATTGTGAAGGAGGCGGCCCTCGGTGTCACCGCCCCGTGACGCGAGCCGCTGCGCGGCTTCGGCGGTAGAAGGTCGATCGGGAGGACACAGGAGGTGGCTCTCGTCGAGGCCCACTCCGGAGAGCATCTCTGTGGCGATCGCGGCGTGGACCGGCTGGCCCCCGTGGCTGGCGGACGCGAGGGCGAGCTGCTCGGGTCCCAGGCCGGCGCCCAGGCGCTGTGATACCGCCGCCTGGATGGGTTTGACCGCGGAGCGATAGAAGAAGGGGCGGTCGGCGTCGTCCCCCTCGATCTCGATGACGCGGCCCGACGGGTCGACGGCGGCCACGACGACGGGATGGACCGCCTCGACCAGTCCCGACCGGGTGGAGCCGACGATCAAGCGCCGGTCAGCAACTCGCCGGGGTCGGCGAGGCCCTCCCTATAGCGCCGGGTGAGCTCTTGCTGGAGCCGGTCGAGCGCATCGTGGACCGCCCGTCGCTGCTGCGACACCGTTCCCTCCACCTCGGCCAGGAATGCCTGGGTGTCACGGAGCTCCTCGTCGGACATCGAGGGAAGCCTCACGAGGAAGTCGCTCTCCAGCGCCTGGTCGACGAGGCGACGCCCCGGGGTGGGGATGTCGGGGATCTCGATCGGCACCGCGCGCTCGGGCAGGCCCGGGTGCGCCGCGTAGGCGCCCTCGGAGAGAATCCTCGGAAGGGCCTCGAGGAGCGTCTGCTCCTCTTCACCGCTCCGGCGCCGCGCTTCGAAGGCGAGCAGATCCATACGGCCGTGAAGCATCCTTCGGTAGTACGAGAGTTCCACGCCCAGGTCGTCGCACATGGTCCGGCGCGAGCGCAACTCGTCGATCGGAAGGTCCTCGAGATCGGCCAGGAACGAGGGATCCTGGATGCGATCGATGCGGCGGCGCGACTCGGTCATGTGGGTGTGAGGTTAACGGGGTCGAGCGGGGGCTTGAAGACCGGGGAGCGACCGCTTCACCCACACGTCTCGAGGACCGTGGGATAGGGATTCACCGCCGTGATGCCGCCCGGGTAGATCCCGAAATGGAGGTGATAGGCGCCCGGTGGCGGGTTACCGGTGTCGCCGACGTACCCGATCACCTGGCCCCGGGCCACGCGCTGGCCGTCGGCGAGGCCGGGAGCGTACGAGTCGAGGTGGGCGTAGAAGTAGTCGACACCGTGGTCGGCGTACAGCCAGACGATGTATCCGCCAAGCGACCCGTAGGACTTGCGGGCGATGCCGTCGCCGACGGCCACCAGGGGGGTCCCGCGCGCGGCGAACATGTCGGTTCCCTTGTGCGTCCGACCCCCGGAACGTGGAGCGCCCCACGTGTCGAGGAACCAGTTGGGTCCGTCGATCGGGCACACGAACCCGGGAGTCACCCACATCGGGACACCCAGCGGGGGGGCCCCGAGAGCGGCCCTCAATGCTTCGAGCGCCCGCTCACGTCGCCGCTGCTCCTCCAACTCCGCCTCGGCCTGTTCGAGGACCTCCTCGGCTTCCTCCGCCGCGTCGTCAGCCTGGTCGAAGAGCTCGTTCATCCGGGCTACGACGGCCTCGGCCTCGACGCGTAACTGTGCGACCCGCACGGTGTCGGCTTCGAGCTCGGCGCGCAGACGATCCATTTCCGCAGTGGTCGCCGCGAGCGCATCGAGGTCCGCCGAACCGTCCTCCACGGCGATCGCAAGCACCTCCCTCGCGATGATGCTCCGCTGCACCTCCTCCGGTGAGTGGACCCGGGCAAGGGCGTCGTTGCGGGCCGTCCCGTCGACGTACGACTCCACGGCACGAACCCTGATCTGGTCACGGAGTTCGAGAGACCGGTCCTCATACACCTCGAGTTGGCCCCGGAGCCGATCCATGCGGAAGGTCAGCTCTTGGAGCTCCCCGTTGATCGCCTCGTAGGTGGCGACGGCCGCGTTCAGGTCGTCGAGGGCGGCTGCGCGTTCACGGGCGGCGGCTTCGGCTTCCCGGCGGGCGCGCTCGACATCCTCCTCGTCGATCGAGAAGGCGGGTGCGCTGCTGCCGAGCACCAGAGCGAGAAGGGCGAGTGCCGTGGCCACTCGCCGTGGCCATGAGGTCACGCGGCGCATCGTATGACCGGGAGCCATTCATACCCAGGATTTCGATTCGGCGCTGTAGGAGTGAAGGGACTCCTTCTAAGGGAAAAGACACGGCAACGGGCAACGGGCGGCACCATTAGCGTCATGGCCATGCCTCCTCGCTTCCGGCCCGACCTCGATCGCATCCACCCCTATCGCCCCGGGCGGCCTATCGCCGAGGTCGCCGCCGAGTTCGGGCTCACCGATGTGATCAAGCTCGCCTCGAACGAGAGTCCCGAGGAACCCTTCCCCGAGGTCCGGGAGGTCATCGCCCGGCATGTGGGTCAGCTCAACCGATATCCCGACAATGCCAAGCCGTTGCTCGTCGCCGCCCTCTCGGACCACCTGGGAGTCCCTCGCGAGCGCATCTGGTGCGGAGGGGCCAGCAACGAGCTGACCTTGATCACAGCGCTGTCGATGGGCGGGCCGGGGACCTCGGCCGTCTACGGATGGCCCTCGTTCGGTCTCTATCAGATCGGCTCCCGGGCAGCGTTCGCCGACGATGTCGCCGTCCCGCTCGACGGTCGTCATCGCCATGATCTCGTCGCGATGCGGAAGGCCGTGCGCGACGACACCACCGTCGTCTACGTGTGCAACCCGAACAACCCGACCAGCACCCATGTGTCGGGAGACGACCTCGAGCGGTTCATCGAATCGCTGCCTGGTCACGTGCTGGTCCTGGTGGACGAGGCATACGCGGAGTTCGCCACCGCCGACGACTTCCGCTCGATGATCCCCCTGGCGGCGGAACGCGACAACGTGATGGTGACCCGGACCTTCTCCAAGGTCTACGGGCTGGCAGGCCTGCGAGTCGGATATGCCATCACCCACCCGGACACCATCGAGCACGTCCGACGCATCCAACTTCCTTTCACGGTCAACACGCTCGGTGAGGTCGCCGCGGTCGAGGCTCTGAGACATCAGGACCGGGTCGAGGAGCGAGTCGCCCGAAACGCCGAAGCCGTCGGCCACCTCACCGAATCGCTGCGATCCCAGGACCTGGAGGTCGCCGACAGCCAGGCCAACTTCGTCTATGTCGATTTCGGCGCCGAGGGCCGATCCGTCGCCAAGGCCCTCCTCGAGCAGGGCATCATCGTCCGCCCCGTCATCCCGGAAGGCTGGCTGAGGATCACCGCCGGGACACCCGATCAGAACCAGAGGTTCGTGGACGCGCTCGACGGGATCCGATAGATCGTCTCCCGGCTCCGGTCGCCCGACTCCCGGCAGGAGCAAGACGCAAGGGGAGAGGATTCCTTCGGGGCTACTAGCCGGCCGCCCCGCAACGGCCGCCATGGGGTTGGGGCCCCATGTTGCGGAGGAGGCCGGACCAGCGTCTGTTCGGCGGCGAAGCCGCCGAAGTCCGGCCGGGTAACTAGCTCAACACCGCCACCAGGGCCCAGAAGGCCCCGGCCGCCAGAACCACCCCGTCGAGATACGAGAGGCTCCCCGGTATGTCACCGCTGGCGAAGAATCCGCCGGCCCTTATCAGCATCCCCAGGTTTCGCCCGGCGACGAGGGCGATCGCCGCCGCAACCGCCCCGCCTATCGCAACGAGCAGGTCGGGCGCCCACAGAGCCCCGGCCACGGCCCCTCCGACGACGGCTCCGATCAGCATGGCCACCAGGGGGTCGAGGATCGGCATCTCCGACCGGTCCGAGAGCCAGGACACGAACACCGCCACCGACACCACCACCAGGAAGACCAGGGTCTCGTCGCGCGATCGCAGGCGCAGGATCACCATCGATCCTGCTCCCAGAGCCGCGGTCATCGCGATCGCAATGCCGGCGGTCACCGACTCGATGGGCCGCAGGCGGTGGCTGAAGACGCTCCAGGTCAGGGCAAGGATGATGGCGCCGATCGCGGCGGCTGCCAGGCCGTAGGCGCCGTACCGGTAGGTGGCGAGCACGCCGCCGAACGCGGCGGCGACACCCGGGAAGAAGGCGACGTCGAGGTCGCGCCGCTCGGCGGCTGCCGCCAGATCGAACGCCCACACCCCGATCACCAGAACCACGGTCACGGCGAACCACTGCAGGGATGCCGCGTTGGCCCCGAACAGCGCGGCGGCGAGGGCGGCGACGACCCCGATCTCTATCGCCATCGGGGATCGCACCAGCATCGCACCGCCGGACACCGGTGGAATCGCGGCGACCTCGGACCTGTCCGTCACCGGCGCGTCGGAGCCGGCGCGTTCGCCGTCGACCCACACCTGAGCCGGCTCGAGGGCGCGCGCGAAGTCCTTGCCGAACCTCTGGACGGCGGAGTCGAGGATCTCGCCGACGGTGGCTCCTTCGACATCGACGGAACCGGTGCCGGCGATCTCGCGCAGGTTGGCGAACAGCCGGAGCCGCGCCATCAGCCGCCTGTCGCTTCGAACTCGCCCCGCATGACAACCTTCCCATCGGGGCGCAGGGTCTCGAACCTGTGGCCGTCTCCCGCCTCCCACACCCTCGTCTCGAGATCACTGCCCGGGAACACGACGTCGGTGAACCGCACCTTCACCCGGCGGACCGCCGCGGGGTCCCCGCCCGCGAGCTGCTCGACCAGGCCCCCGGTTACGAGCGAGAGGGTGCCCAGCCCGTGGTTGATCACACCGGGGAGACCCACCATGCGGGCCACGTCGTCATCGACGTGGATCGGGTTGTGGTCGCCGGAGGCCTTGGCGTACCTCGGGGGCATGTCCTCGGGCACGTGGCGGGTGAACCTCACGGAGGGCGCTCCTGGCTCCCCGGGCGATTCCTTCGGTGCCGAGGGCCGCTCCTCGCCGCTGCCGGCTCCGCGGACGACGATCGTGGCGAACTGCTCGTTCACCGGCTCACCGTCCTCGGTGGCGGCACCGACCCGGATGACGTACGCGCCGTTGCGGCCCTTGTCCTCGACCGACACGAGTGAAGGGGTGAACACCAGGGTGTCGCCGGCCCGGATCGGCCGGTGATGGACGACCTCCTCCTCGCCGTGGAGGATCATCAGCGGATTCTCCACGTTCAGTTCGGGGTCGGTGGTGACCGTGCCCATCAGGGGGAATCCGGGCACGACCGGGAAGATCGGAGAGGCGATCTGCCCGGGCCCCTTGGCATACCGGGCATTGATGTCGCCCGACGCCCGGGCGTATTCCTCGATCTCTTCCGCCGTGATCGTCCGGGTGACAGGGTCGTACACCTTCCCGCCCAGGTCGAAGTTGAGGGGCATGGGCTGGAGGGTACCGCGCGGCGCCTGCCGGGGTGCCGCGGCTGTTGAAGTGTCTCCCGTCGCCCGTCACCCGTCCTGATGCCCCCACCACGAGTCACACCCGTGGTGCCGTGACGACCGTCCCGGTGCACTCGCCAAAACCGATGCGGGGCAGCCCGGGGCGTTGGCACCACCCGCGCAGGATGACGGTGTCGCCGTCCTCCACGAACCTGCGCTCCGAGCCGTCGGGCAGGGCGATCGGATTCTCCCCGCCCCAGGTCAGCTCGATCAGGCTCCCGTACGAGCCGGTCTCGGAACCCGACACTGTCCCGGACGCGTACAGATCGCCGGGCCGGACATTCGTCCCATTGACGGTGACGTGAGCGAGTTGCTGGGCCATCGTCCAGTACATGCCAGAGAAGTTGGTGCGCGCGATCGGCACCGGCTCCGTCATCCCTTGCGCGGCCAGCAGCACCTCGAGTTCCAGATCGATTCCCCAGTCGTCCTCGGTTCGCAGGTAGTCGAGCGGGAGCGGATCCTGGGCAGGCGATGCGACCATGTAGGGCGCCAGCGCGTCGAGGGTCACCACCCAGGGCGACACGGCCGTGGCGAACGACTTGCCGAGGAACGGCCCCAGTGGCTGGTACTCCCATCTCTGGATGTCGCGGGCGCTCCAGTCGTTGACGAGGACCAGACCGAAGATGTGGTCGCGCGCCTCCGAGATCGGAATCGGGTGACCCAGGTCGTTGCCCGGCCCGGTGACGAACCCGACCTCCAACTCGATGTCGAGCGCCCGCGTCGGGGAGTGGATCGGCGGGCCATCGACGGGCTTGATCTGGCCGGAGGGCCGGGTGATCGGCGTCCCGCTCACCACCACGCTGCTGGCGCGGCCGTGATACCCGACCGGAAGGTGCCGCCAGTTGGGTAGCAGCGGCTCCGAGTCCGGGCGGAACATCCGGCCGAGATTGGTGGCGTGCTCGATCGACGAGTAGAAGTCGACGTAATCCCCCGGCTCGAACGGCAGCAACATCCGCACCGAGCCCATCTCGTGGATCGCCCCGTCGGGCAACCGGTCGACCTCGTCGGAGGACAGCAGGTGCGTGATCGCCTCGCGTGTCTCGAGCCACGCGACCCGACCCAATGCCAGGTAGGGATTGAGCGTCGCCGCCGCCAGGGCGTCCGCAGCGACCCCGGGAAGCCGTGACCGGGCAGCGCGGAGGTCCAGGACATGGGAGCCGATGGCCACACCGATCCGGGTGCCGTCGCCCGGGTCGAAGACCCCGTAGGGAAGGTTCTCGAGAGGGAAGTCGGAGCCGTCGGGAACCGGGATCCGCGACCGCGTCACGATCCCACCGGCAGAACGCCGAGGGCGGTCAGGTCCTCGACCGGCTCGTCGAACGAGCACGACCCGTAGGCGACGAACAGGCTGCGGCGGGTGTCCTGGAGGTCGGCGGCCGAGACCGAGTGCCCCCGCCACCGAAGCCCGGACCGGTCGAAGGAGAACGCCCCGGCATCGTCGTCGGCGACCACCCGGGCCAGAGTGTCCAGCGATTCGCCGGCGTTCGCCAATGCCGCGGCCGCCAGAAGGTTCAGAAACCCATGACGGGTGAATCCGGTATCCGGGTCGAGGTGGCGGAACGGGTGATGGAGCCCCGCGGTCGCCTTCATCGGGAGGGAGCGCTCGTGACATGCCGCGATGAACGCCGCCACCGCCTCGGGCGGCGGGAAGTCGTCGGCCGACAACCCGCCAGTGCGGATCTTGGCGCCGAGGGAATGTCGCGTGTCCTCGCGTGCAGCGACAAGTGCATCGAGAGCGACGTCGACGCCCGCCTGCCAGGGGATCTCGAAGAAGACGAGCTGGTCGAGCGCCCGCACCGCCCGCGCCGCCCAGACCGCCAGATCGCCAGGAGGAACCTTCGTCTCCACCACGCGGACGGATGCGGCGCCACCCATCTCGGCATCGAACGCTTCGATCAGCCCCACCTCGCTGTCGAGGTCGCCGGCTGCGACCGCCGAAACCCTCCACGCCGGCTCGCCGGGCTCCATCGCCCGGGTCAGCACCCCTCCCAACTCCTCGAGTCGTGTCACCGTGCAGAGGAACCGGTCGACGATCCACGCCCCGGCGCCGGAACGTGCCGCTCGGTATTCGGCGACCGCCGACTCCATGTCCAGCTCGGTCGGCGGGAAAAGGCCGGCGTAGTCGATCAGCCCACCGAGGGCGGCGCGGCGAGCATCGGGGCGCGAGATCTCGAGCGACATGAGGGGAAGGGTAGGGCGAGGCGCCGCTCGGTCAGGCTCCGTGATGGTCTACGGTGCCGTGCGTGCGTGACCCGCTCGAAGGGGTGACACCGGAGGGGACGATCCAGACGGGGGTCGACCGTGATCGGATTCGCCCGCCGTACCGTCCCATCGTCGACGCGGCAGTCGCCCTCGCCCGGGATGGACGGCCAGAGGTGGCGGTGTACGTCTACGGCTCCGTGGCCACCGGTCGGGCACAGATCCCGTTCTCCGACGTCGACATCCTGACGATCGGGCTCCCCGCCGCCGAGGCGCAGGAGATGTCGCGGAGCCTGTCATCCCGGTTCTCGGAGCAGTGCAGGGCCGTCCAGTTCGCTCCGGGCTCCGACGAGGATTTCATCGGACCCGACGACCAGGCGTACGGAGGGCGGGTCTTCCTACATCACTACTGCGCCCATCTCGCGGGGCCGGATCGAGACCGGGCGACCGCCGGCTTTCCGGCCGACCGTCGGGCGGCACGCGGCTTCAACGGCGACATCGCCTCCAGGCTCCGGGTCTGGCGGAGCGAGCTCGCTCGCTCCCCGTCGGACACGCTCGGCCGTCGCGTGGCTCGAAAGACCCTGTTCGCCGTCTCGGGCCTCGTCAGCATCCACGACGCCACCTGGACCACCGATCGTGAGGAGGCGAGCCGACGTTGGTCACAGATCCACCCCGATCTCGGGCAAGGCCTCTCCCGTCTGGCGGCGTGGAGCTCTGGTGAGTCGACGCCGCAAGGGCCAGAGATCGAGGCGATGCTCGATGCCGTCGTGGAGCCGGTCGTCGAGGCCTTCCGCGACGAGATCGGGCTCTGGCGCCAGGATCAGGGGGACCACCGCGAGCCATGATCCGCTCGGCGGAGTCGCCCACAGCCCCCGGGTGGGCGTCGTTGCCCCATCGAACACGCGACAATGGGACCCCACGACCCGGGAGCCACACCATGACCAAGGACGACGTCGAGACCCTGGAAAGGGCCAAGGCCATGGCCGCCAAGGACGACTTCCCGCTCAAGGGCTTCTCGCACCTCGAGTGGTGGGTCGGCAACGCCTTCCAGACGGCCCAGTTCCTCCGTTCCGTGCTCGGATTCAGCATCGTCGGCTACCGCGGGCCGGAGACCGGCACCCGGGAGACTGCTTCCTACCTCCTGAGGCAGAGCGACATCACCTTCGTCGTGACCGGGGCCATGACCCCGGACCACCCGGTCAGTGCCCACGTCCATGAGCACGGCCCCGGGGTCCACGACGTGGCGCTCCTCGTGCCCGACTCGGAGGCGGCCTTCGAAATGGCCATCGAGCGCGGCGCCGAGCCTGCCGCCAAGCCCCATGTGATCGAGACGGATCGCGGGCGCATGGTCACTTCGGCCATCCAGGCCTACGGGGACACCATCCACTCGTTCATCGAGCGAGAGGGCGAGATCCCCGACTTCCAGCCGATGGACGACGACATCGCCCGGTCGATCGGGCTGCAGTTCGTCGATCACGTCGTCGCCAACGTCGAACTCGGCAAGATGAATCACTGGGTCGAGTTCTACGAGCGGGTGTTCGGCTTCACCATGCTCCGCCATTTCGACGACGAGGCGATCAGCACCAAGTACACGGCCCTCATGTCGAAGGTCATGTGGGACGGCACCGGGATCATCAAACTGCCGATCAACGAACCCGCCGAGGGACTCAAGAAGTCGCAGATCGACGAGTACCTCCAATTCTACAGGAGCCCGGGCGTACAGCACATCGCCATGCACACGTCGGACCTGGTGTCGACCGTCACCCAGACTTCGGCACGCGGCCTCAAGACGCTCAGCGTGCCGCACACGTACTACGAGGACGTGTGGAAGCGAATGCCGGATATCGACGTGGATCGGGAGAGGGTCGAAGCACTCGGAATCCTGCTGGACCAGGACGAGGGCGGGTACCTACTCCAGATCTTCACCCGAATGCTCCAGGATCGCCCGACGGTGTTCTTCGAGTTCATCGAGAGACGCGGCGCGACCGGCTTCGGCAAGGGCAACTTCAAGGCCCTCTTCGAAGCGATCGAGCGGGAGCAGGAGCTCCGGGGCAATCTCTGAGCACTCGTCGCGCTTGATCGAGATCGTCGAGGTCGGCCCCCGGGACGGCCTGCAGAGCGAGGACCGGGTTCTCCCGGTTGCCACGCGGGTCGAATTGATCCGCCGTCTCGAAGCAGCCGGTGCCGGCCGCATCGAGACGGTCTCGTTCGCCGATCCCCGGCTGGTGCCCCAGATCGAGGGCGCCGAGGAGATCTGTGACGCGCTCCGGGAGCGGACGTTCCGGGCGATCGGCCTCGTACTCAACGGCAAGGGCCTCGACCGGGCTCTCGAGAGCGACCTCGACGAGGTGAACCTGGTCGCCTACGCCTCGGACGGGTACGCCGAGAAGAACAGCGCAGCCACCGCCGCCCACCGCAACGCCGAGGCGGCCGGACTCGTGTCCCGGGCGAAGCAGTCGGGACTCGGGGTGTCGGTGACGATCTCGGTGGCGTTCGGTGACCCGATCGACGGTTCGGTCGCCCCCGAGCGAACCGCTTCCATCGCCGGTGACATGGCGGCTGCCGGTGCCGACGAGATCGCCCTCGGCGACACCATCGGGGTCGCCGTGCCCCGGGATGTCGGGCTGCTCCTCGACCTGGTACGGGCGGCCGCACCCGGGGTCCGCACCCGGTGCCACTTCCACAACACCCGGAACACCGGATACGCCAACGCCCTCGCCGCGCTTGCCGCGAGAGTCGACGCACTCGACGCTTCGGTGGGGGGCTTCGGTGGAAGCCCCTTCTCGCCCCAGGCGGGAGGCAACGTCGCCACAGAAGACCTGGCCTGGATGCTCGAGAGGTCGGGCCTCGAGACCGGCCTCGACATTCCCAGCCTCACCGACACAGGCTCATGGCTGGCAAGAGAACTCGGCTACGACCGACCCCCAGCCATGGCCGCCAGGGCGGGCGACTGGCCGGCCTGACACAACGCGCTCTGGCGAATCGCGAATTGCGAATTGCGAATCGCCTGGCCGAGCGAAGCGAGGCCCTCTCCCTACACCTCCACCTCGAACGAGGCCTGCACGACATCCCCACCCGGTTCGGTCAACACGGTGGCATCACCGGCGGAGAGCGTGCCGTCCTGATCGAAGTCGATCCACAGGCGAGCCCAGAGGATCGTCGTCTCGGTGAGCGCCGGCTCCAGGTCGATATCCACCTCCGAAGTTCCCGCCGGAAGCGGAATCGACACTGCGATGCGATTGCCCGGTGATCCCTCGTCGTCGGTGAGGATCTCGACGAAACCCGGTGAGGGCAGTCGAAGCGAGTCGATGGAGACAACCGTTCCGTCCGATTCCTGATCGAGGACGAAGACCTCACCCGGGCTTCGTGCCAGCACCGTGATGACCGGATTCTCGAGCGCCAGGGCGCCGTCGGCGCGCACTCCGATCTCATCGGCGCCGGCCTCGGGATCGAACACGCCGTCTCCGTCACGGTCGATCCACACTGCGACGAATACGCCTTGCGTCGATTCGAGCGGCGGATCGATCGTGAACACGAGATCGTTGGTGACGCCCGCAGTCAGCAAGTCGGAGATCGCAAGCACCGCGCCGGGCTCCCCACCTTCACTGGCATGGATCGCCACCCATCCCGGCGACGGAAGGGTTGCCGAGGCCACCTCGACGGTCGCGCCGTTGTTGGTCTGGGGGTCCACGAAGACGTCCGCGGGGGAAATCGGCGCCAGCAATGTCAGCCTCGCGGTCGTCGTCGCGGGCTCGCCGTTGGCGCGGGCTGCGATCTCATCGACGAAGCCATCGGGCGGCTCGTAGGTGAATCGCTCGTCCCGGTCCATGTCGATGTGAATCGTCAGGTGGACGGTGGTCGGCTCGGTGAGCGGCACGAAGAAGGGGATCGGCACCTGGGAGATGACCCCGGTCGTGAGCAACTCGCTCATTCCGATGACCTCGCCCGGCGAACCGCCGGCGTCCATCCGCACCACCACGAAGCCCGGAGCAGGCAACGACACCGACTCGACCACCAATGACGAACCCTCGATCATCTGGTCGGCCACGACGATCTCAGCGGGGCTCGTCGGAGGCGGCGACTCGTCGTCGGCCACCGTCGTCGTGGTCGTCGTGCCTGCCGACTCGTAGGCGCACCCGGCAAGGGCGAGCGCCGCCGCCAGCACGAGGGAGATGGGTCGGGACATGCAGGGCGTCAGGGTAGAGCGGTTGCCCGTTACCCGTTACCGTCGGCCGTCGCCCGCTCTTTACACTTGCACCGTGACGCGCCTTCCTCTTGCGCTTCTCGTCTCATGCTCTCTCCTCGCTGGTTGCGGGGACGACGCGGGCACCACGATCGACCCCACAGCCGCCGCCGGAGAGAGTGTCTACGCGGTGGCGTGCATCGAATGCCACGCTGTGGGAGGCGAGGGGATCGAGGGGATGGGCGAGCCTCTCGTCGATTCCGACTTCATCCAGTCGCGCACCGACCAGGAGCTGTTCGAGGTGATCGTCAGAGGGATGGGCGCCAACGATCCCGAGAACTCCAGCGGGGTCGCGATGCCACCCCGGGCCGGGCTCCCCGACCTGAGCGACGCGGAGATCCACGCGGTGATCGCCTACCTGCGAGCCCTCCAGAGCCCTGCCGACTGATCGTCGGGGCGCGCGTAGCCTGGGGACATGGAAGTGCCCACCGAGATCACCTGCCCCGAGTGCGCCGAGCCCGCTCACCGGGTGGGCTATCCCCCCGACGAGGGATACGAATCGGGCGACGTGGTCGCGTACCTGTGCGGGATGTGCGAGTCGCGGTTCGATCTGGTCATGGAGGACGACGACACGGAAGAAGACGGGTCCTGACGCGCGGACGAGTCGCTGAATAGACTGCGCCCCCGACGTGATCGAGATCCAGGGGGCACTCCTGTGAAGCGATGGCGCAACATGGCCTTCGTCGTGGCGTTGTTCGGCCTCATGTCGCTCGCGCCCTTCGCCGTGGCCGGCGGATCCGAGGACGAGCCGGTCATCGATTTCGACGAGTTCATCCCCGAGCAGTTCCAGCACCAGTTCGACGACATCAACGGCGACGGCATCCCGGACTTCGTGGATGGCCCGGTCGAAGGCCCGACGGGTGTTCGCGGCATCTGGGACGACGCCTTCGGCGAGGTGGACGACCAGACCTACGAGACGATCGACGCGCAACTCGCGGAGGCGGGCAAGGGATCGAGCCTCACGGGCCCGTGCAAGGGTGTTGCCATCTCATACGACGCCGACGGCATGTCGGTCGATGCCATCATCGACACCGGCGGCCCCGACCCGCTCATCGACATCTACGGCAACCAGGCGATGACTCGGGGGAACCCGATGAAGGTCGACACCGGGGGCGTGCTGCTCTACTTCGGATCGAGCCAGCCGGCGACCTTCCACAACCATCGCTGGTTCATCCAGGCGGCCGGGATCTTCAAGGACGACGGCGGTGACCCCAACCCCCGCGACAAGAACCGCAATGCCGGTTCGGTCGACTTCGGCGACCTGCTCCCCTTCGAGTTCACGGCTCTGGTTCATGCCAACGGCGCCTGGGTCGACGAGTGGGGCGCGGCCGAGCTGCCCGAGATGGACTCGTACCCGGAACCCAACTGCATCGGTGAGGGCTGGGTGCAGTTCGTCGGGGTGAATCCACTGTTCACGGGACCCGGAGCGGTGTCGGCTGCCCTGGCCCTGGCCGGCTTCGCCGGGGTCCTGTTCAATGCCAGGCCGGCGCTGTCATGGAGGGAGTGACATGACGAGCGAGACCACGCTGCACCGTCATCCGATCCGTGGACTGATGTGGGGCCTGGTGTTCGGAGTGGGATTGACCGGTCTGCTCATCTCGTTCTCGCTCGTGCCCTTGTCGATCTCGAATCTGATCATCTATCCGGCGATCGTCGCGGTGGTCAGCACCGTGTGGGGGAGTTTCGCCCCGCCGAAGAAGCCGAAGGGACCACGGCCGAGGCGGATCGACATCTCGGCTCCCACTGCCAGCGCCCCGAGTTACGAGGAGGCGTACCCGGAGAGCGCGCCAGCCGGCATGCCACCGAGGGTCGAGTCGCCGGCTGCGGAGAGCGCACCGCCCGAGCAACCGATGTCGGACACATCCGCGGACGAGCCGACCGGTGATCAGGGCGAGGAGTCACCCGGCTAGCGAGATTCATCTCCTAGATTCCCAGGGCGGGCAAGCCCGCCTGTCCCCATGTCCCATTACGAGATCCAAGAGAGGAAGCCGAAGAGTTCCGGTGCCCGCGCCGCATCGGTGCTGTTCGGGGTTCCCGGCGCACTCCTACTCGGAACCATCGTCTGGCTGCGGGTCGGCTCGGCCGCCTGGGGACTCGTCGCCGGCAGCCTGGTGTTCGTCATCGCCCTGTCGACCCTGGGCCTCACCCGGGGCCCGTCGATCGCAATCGCCCTGTTGATGGTCGGCGTCTTCGGAGTGACGCTCTTCTACGGAGTCACCGAGGCCCTGGCGATCTACCGGGCGGTCTCCACGACCGATGGTCCGGTCGACGACGCCGATCCCGTGGAGGTCGCCGGCGCAAACCGAGCCATCGGCCAGGCTTCGGATGACACCGGGTTCCGAATCGAGATGACGGAAGCCGAGATAGGAGCCTTTCTCCAGGATGGCCTCCGCGATGTGGAGAACAACCCGATCCGGAGGATCGACATCGACATCGAGGACGGGCCGCCCGGCGATCAGGGGACGCTGCTGTTCTCGGGGATCTTCAAGAGTGGCGACCTCGACTTCACCGGGCGCATCGGGTTCAGCCTGGAAGCCGGCACCATCGAGGTCGAGGTCCTCGAGCTAGAACTCGGCGACCTCGACATGCCCGGCATCGGACGGCGCGCCGTTCAGGACATTCTCTCCGAGGTGTCCGACCTGAACGAGGCCCTCGGCGGCCTGGACGCCGACATCCAGTCCGTGGCGCTGGGCGGGGATCGGATGATCGTCACAGGCACCCAGAGCGGCGGCTACATGGTCACATCCGAGGCCCTCCTCGATGCGCTGGCAGCCCACGCCGCCGGGATCGGCAGCGACATCGAGGCTCCAGCGCTTCGGATCGGTCCAGGCGAAGTCGACGAGCTGGCGGCCGCAGGGTCACCCGTCGTGGTCGCGCTCGGCGATTCCCTCGCGGCAAACGTGGGGGTCGAGTCCCCCCGTCTCGGCTACGTGTCCAGGGTCCACGCCGAGCTACAACGGCGCGACGAGACCGAATACGGGCTCCAGAACTTCTCCATTCCCGGGGAGACGACCGGGACGCTCATACGGCGAGGGCAACTCGGCCTGGCCACCTCCTACATGGTCGGCGCGGACGTCGACTACGTGCTCGTCGACATCGGCGCCAACGACCTGCTGGGGCACCTCGGATCCGACGACTGCGCCAGCGACATCCGCGCTCCGGCCTGTGTCCGGCGGCTCGATGCGGCGTTGGCCACGGCACAGGAGAACCTGAAAGTGATCTTCGACGGCCTCGTCGGCGCCGCTCCGCGGGCCACGATCGTGTACCTCGCCATGTACAACCCCTTCAGCCTGGGCCTCGGCGCGGAGTTCGAGGGGCAGAGCGACGGGATCGTCGCAGCATTCAACGACATGGCCGCCGACCTCGCCGAGGACCGGGGAATCGTCGTCGCCGACGGGTTCTCACCGATGAAGGGCATCACGGCCGCCACCACCCACATGCTCGAAACCGTCCCGGACATCCACCCCAACCGTATCGGTCACGACCTGCTCGCCTGGGCGATCGTCACGGCGATCTACGGCGCGTAGCCGCCTGGCGTTGCCGTTGCCCGTAACTACGCTCCGCTCGACATGATTCGCAGGATCGTGATCGGACTGCTGTCCCTCGTCGTCGCAGTGTCGGCGTGTGGGGGCGACGATGGGGAGTTCGGCCAGGACTTGCGCGCCAGCCTCATGGAGAGCTGCACCGAGGAACAATCCGAGTCGTACTGCGTCTGTTACCTCGAGGAACTCCAGGAGCGATTCACTCAGGAGCAGATCTTCCGCGTGGTCATCGAGGGTCGCGAGGAGCCCCCGCCGGAGTTCCTCGAAGCCGCCCTCGCCTGCGCCGCCGAGCTCGACCGCTGACGGTCCGCAATCGGCGCCGTACAGCTTCCTACCGTTCATCGACGTGAGACGCGCTCTCGTCCTGGCAATCGTCCTCACCGCCTGCGGCGGGTCCACCTCACCGGCGACCGCACCGGGGACTTCGACGGCCACGACCGCAGCGCCGACCACGACGACCTCGACGACCAGTACGACGACGACTACGGCGATTTCGCTCCCCCGGTTCGACCCCGAGGGGGCAACGATCCCCGAGATGCAGCAGGCGATGGCGGTCGGGACCCTCACCGCCGTCGAGCTCGTCGACTTCTACCTGGGGCGCATCGATGAGTACGACGACACCTTCAACGCCTTCATCACCGTCGACCCCGGGGCCCGGGCCGAAGCCCGGGCGCTGGACGACGAACGTGCCGCTGCGGGGCCGCGCGGTCCGCTCCACGGCATCCCCGTCGTACTGAAGGACAACATCGACACGTTCGACATGCCGACGACCGCAGGATCGTCCCTCCTCGCCGACTTCGTGCCGGCGACCGACGCGTTCCAGGCGGCTCGCCTCCGTGAGGCCGGGGCCATCATCCTGGGAAAGGCCAACATGCAGGAGTGGGCCCGTTCGGTCCACACCAACTCCTCGGTCACCGGACGAACCGTCAGCCCGTACGTGATCGAACGCAATGTCGGCGGCTCGAGTGGGGGCACCGCGGTCGCCGTCACCACCCAGATGGCGGCCGCCGGCCTGGGTACCGACACGTGCGGCTCGATCAGAGTCCCCAGCGCCTACAACAGCCTGTTCGGGCTCAGGCCGACCGCCGGCCTGTCGAGCCGAAGCGGAGTGATTCCGCTGTCGCCTTCCGAGGACACCGTGGGACCGATGACCCGGACGGTCGTCGACCTGGCGATCCTGCTCGACGCCACTGCGGGCACCGACCCCGACGACCCGACCACGGCCGGCGCCGAGGTGCCCGACTCGTATCTCGACTTCATCGACCCGAGCGGACTCGAGAACGCTCGCATCGGGGTCATCGACTCGCTCTTCGGGGCGCCCGGACCCGTTTCGACCGCGACCCGGGCGGCGCTCGACCGGATGGAGGCCGCGGGCGCCACCCTGGTGAACGTCGAGATCCCCAACCGATCCTCGCTGCTCGGGAACGCAACGAGCGTGTTCCTCCGCGAGTGGCGGTTCGCCGCCGAGGACTACTTCTCCACGCACCCCGGTGCCCCGATCGACACACTCGAGGACGTCCTGGCCAGTGGGGAGTTCCTGCCCGAGAACCGGGACCGGCTCCAACGTGCCGTCGGCGTCGCCACCCTCGACACCACCGAGTACCGGGACGCCGTCGCTGCCCGGACCGAGGCGGCTGCCGTCATCACCGCTCTCATGGACGAGCACGACCTCGACGCGCTCGCCTACCCCTCGATCCGGAACACCTCGGCTCCAAACGGCGTGGAGCAGCAAGGCAACAACTGCGGAACCGCATCGGTGTCGGGTCTCCCGGCCATCGCCGTCCCGGCCGGGCTCGATGGAACAGGGATGCCGGTGGGCCTCGACCTCCTCGGACGGGCGTTCGACGAAGGAACCCTGATCCGCCTCGCCTCCGGTTACGAGGCGGCGGTGGACCCGAGGGTCGCGCCAGAGTTGGATCCGTAGACCCTCGGGCAACGGGTAACGGGGAACGGGCAGCGACTCCTTCGCGAAATCTCCCTAGCCCCTGCGTTTGACCACCCGGCAGGCCGCGCGGTAGAACCCTGCAGACCGCCCCTTCCCCGGGCGACTTCCCCCCTGCCGTGGCGTCTCGGAGACTGCTTGACGGGATGACACGGGTGTAATTACAGTGGTGTGTCCACCTCAAGAAGTAGTGGTCACCACTTCCCCGAACCACCACATCTTGTGGTTGTGGACAAGTCTGCCGGGTCCTTCGCCCCGGCGACCGGTCCCTGGGGAGTGGAAGCCGGGAGAGAACCAGGACAGGGAGGTCCTCATGGGTGACGGGCTCAAGATCGATCGCTACTTCACGGACGCCGGATCCGACCCCATGGACACCGCCGAATGGGGCACCCGCACCTCCCGCATCGCCAATCCCGACGGGTCGGTCGTCTTCGAGATGAAGGACGCCGAGGTTCCTGCCACCTGGTCGCAGGTCGCCGCCGACATCATGGTTTCGAAGTATTTCCGTAAGGCCGGTGTGCCCCAGTACGACGACAACGGCGACGTGGTGGTCGACGACGATGGCCACCCCGTGCTCGGACCGGAGCGCAGCGCCCGCCAGGTGATCACCCGCCTCTCGTCCACGTGGCGGATGTGGGGTGAGCGCTACGGCTACTTCGCCACCGATGCCGACGCCCAGGCGTTCGAGGACGAACTCTCCTACATGCTGGTCCACCAGATAGCCGCCCCCAACAGCCCGCAGTGGTTCAACACCGGCCTCAACCATGCCTACGGGATCACCGGCCCGTCCCAGGGTTTCTGGTTCGTCGACGACGAGACCGGGGAACTGCGCGAGTCCGAAGATTCGTACACCCGACCGGCGCCCCACGCCTGCTTCATCCAGTCCGTCGGTGACGACCTGGTGAACGAGGGCGGGATCATGGACCTGTGGACGCGGGAAGCCCGCCTCTTCAAGTTCGGGTCGGGCACCGGCACCAACTTCTCGAACCTGCGCGCCGAGAACGAGCCCCTCTCCGGAGGCGGCAGGTCCTCTGGGGTCATGTCTTTCCTCAAGATCGGCGACCGCGCCGCGGGCGCCATCAAGTCCGGAGGAACGACGCGGCGTGCCGCCAAGATGGTGATCCTCGACATCGACCACCCCGACATCGAGCTCTTCATCAACTGGAAGAAGGTCGAGGAGGAGAAGGTCCGCGCCCTCATCGCCGCCGGGTACCCCTCCGACTTCAATGGGGAGGCCTACCAGACGGTCTCCGGCCAGAACTCGAACAACTCGGTCCGCGTCACCGAGGCCTTTCTCGAGGCTGTCGAGGAGGACGGCGATTGGGAGTTGACCGCCCGCACCGACGGCAAGGTCATGAAGACGGTCAAGGCTCGCGACCTGTGGCGGCAGATCGCCGAAGCGGCCTGGGCATGCGCCGATCCCGGCGTTCAGTTCGACACGACGATCAACCAGTGGCACACCTGCCCCGCCGGTGGCCCGATCAACGCGTCGAATCCGTGCTCGGAGTACATGTTCATCGACAACACGGCGTGCAACCTCGCCAGCCTGAACCTGGTGAAGTTCTACGACGACGAGACCGGCGCCTTCGACATCGAGGGCTACAAGCATGCCATCCGCCTGTGGACGATGGTCCTCGAGATCTCGGTGACCATGGCGCACTTCCCGTCGAAGGA
Organism: Acidimicrobiia bacterium; assembly: GCA_035464675.1. GTDB lineage: Bacteria > Actinomycetota > Acidimicrobiia > Spongiisociales > UBA11373 > JAUYIV01. Next base: position 634 of record DATHSA010000059.1, on the reverse strand, counting down.
AATCGCCCAGGGGTCCTTCGACTACCGCACGCTCGGGCTGGGCTACGCCAACCTGGGCTCGCTGCTCATGCGCCAGGGCATCCCCTACGACTCCGACGAGGGTCGCGCCGTGACCGGGGCGCTCACCGCCATCCTCACCGGCGACGCCTACGCGGCGTCGGCGGAGATGGCCGCGGTGCTCGGCCCGTTCCCCCGCTTCTCCGAGAACCGCGAGTCGATGCTGCGGGTGATGCGCAACCACCGCCGCGCCGCCTACGCCGCCGACCCCGCCGAGTACGAGGGGGTCACCCACCAGGTGATCGGCATCGATCCCGACCTGTGCCCCGACGACATCCTGACGGCTGCCCGCGAGTCGTGGGATCACGCGGTGGCCATGGGAGAGGAGCACGGCTACCGCAACGCCCAGGCGACGGTGCTCGCCCCGACGGGCACCATCGGCTTGCTCATGGACTGCGACACCACGGGGGTCGAGCCCGACTTCGCCTTGGTGAAGTTCAAGAAGCTGGCCGGGGGCGGCTACTTCAAGATCGCCAACCAGTCGATCGACCCTGCACTGCGCCGTCTGGGGTACGACGACGCGCAGCGACGCGAGATCGTCGACTACGTGATCGGCACGATGAGCCTCGACGGGGCA
>DATHSA010000058.1:0-7377 GCA_035464675.1 Acidimicrobiia bacterium | reverse complement strand
CGTTGCCGCCTCGATCGCGATGACCGCGATCGTCGTGTTCCTGGTGACCGTCTTCGGCGACCACGACGCGTGGGTTTCACCGGCGGGCTTTGCCCGGGGCCTCCTGGTCGGGGGCCTCGCCGCCGGCCTGGTCTCCGCATGGGTGGTGCCCGGCGTGTCGTCGACGGTCGACAGCCGGCGCGGTGGGCGGATCTCTACGTCGCGCGTCCGCCTCGCGCGCCTCACTGCTCTCACGACCGCTGTGGCCACAGCCCTGTGGGCAGGAGGCCCTGGGGTCCTGGCTCTCGGCCCTGCCTGGGCAGCACTCGCCGTCACCGCGGTGTCGTCGATCGCGACTCTGGGTCGCAACACCCCGGCTATCGACTCCCGGACGTCCTGAAGCCGGTGGTCACGGCTCCTGCTGGAGGCTCGAGGCTGGAGGCTGACCGCTGATCCGCTCCCACTCCCTCACCGCGAAGCGGTCCGTCATTCCCGAGACGTAGTCGATTGCGGCGGTCACGTCGTCGGCTCCATGATGGCGGTAGCTGTCGGGGACCTCCTCGGGGCGTTCGATGTAGTGGTCGGTGAGCCCCCGGATGACCCGGATCGCCTCCTCCCGCTGTTCCTCCGCCTCGGGCCGCAGGTAGACCCGCTCGAACATGAAATCGCGCAGTTCGTTCATCACTTCGAGCGCATTTGGATCCATGACCACCTCGCCTCGCTCGAGCGACTCGTCGACGACGGCGTCGATCATCGAGCCGATCCACGCGCTACCCGGCTCTCCGAAGACCCCGGTGGCCTTGCCGGGGAGGTCGGCGTAGCTGATGACGCCGGCGCGCACCGCGTCGTCGACATCGTGGGTCAGGTAGGCGATGCGGTCGGCGAAGCGGCACACCATTCCCTCCGGTGTCGAGGGCGGCGGATCGATCTTCCACGAGTGTGCTCTGATTCCGTCGCGGCCCTCCCAGGTCAGGTTGAGGGGCTCGAGCACCTCGAACACCCTGACGCTCTGGGCGGCGTGGTGCCACTCACCCGGGACATACGGAGTCAGGGCGTCCTCCCCGATGTGCCCGAACGGCGAATGGCCGACGTCGTGGCCCAGGCAGATCGCCTCGGCGAGGGGGACATTGAGGCGCAGGTAGGTCGCCAGGGCCTGCCCGATCTGGGTGACCTGCAGCGTGTGTGTGAGGCGAGTGACGAAGTGATCGCCGTCCGGGTTGATGAACACCTGGGTCTTGTGCTTGAGGCGGCGGAAGGCCTTGCTGTGGAGGATGCGGTCCCGGTCGCGCTCGAACACGGTGCGATCGGGATCCGGGGCCTCCGGCACGTTCCTGCCCCGGGTGTCCACGGACTGCGTCGCCGCCGGGGACAACTCACGGCGTTCCAGCCGTTCGGCATCCTCCCGGGTGCGGCGGATCAGCCTGGAGCGGTCGCCCTCAGCCATCAGGCGGCCTCACACCCCGATCAGGGGAATTGGACGAGCTGGACATCGGTCTGGAGCTGGATCGCCAGGAATACGACGATGGCGAGCAGCGCTGCCGAGGCGATGACCATGAGCCCCCGCCTCCACACCGGTGCGGCGATGAACGCGGCGACCGGGCCGGGCTCGCGATGGCCGCTGATGATGCGACGGCGAGCCCTTGCCGAGATCGCGTCCACGACGAGGACGGCGAAGATGGTCAGGAAGAGAACAGTGCTCGCCCGGCCATAGTTCCGGAACCGGAGCTGGGATATCAGTTCGCGGCCGATGCCTCCGGCGCCGATGGCTCCGAGGACCGCCGAGGCGCGGATGTTGATCTCGAAGCGGTACAGCCAATAGGCGAGGATGTTCGGCATCACCTGCGGCACGACCGCAAAGCGCATCCTGGCGATGGGACCTCCCCCGACGGCGGCGACGGCCTCTACAGGTCCCGGGTCGATTCCCTCGATCACCTCGGATGAGAGCTTGCCCAGTGTCCCGATCGAATGGATTCCGAGGGCAAGTGTGCCGGTCCAGGGGCCGACACCGGTGACGGGGATGAGGGCGACGGCCACCAGCAGCTCTGGCACCGCCCGAATGGCGTTCAGCAGCTGTCGGACCGGGTTCGTCACCACGGGGCTGCTGATGTTCTTGGCGGCCAGGAAGGCCAGCGGAAACGAGAGGGTCGCACCGATGATCGTCCCGATCCAGGCGATGAAAAACGATTCCATCACCTTGGGAAGGGCGCGCTGAATGGCTTCGGCGGAGAGCTCTGGCTGGGCGAGGTTGATCAGCAGGCGGAGGATGTCGCCTGGCGCGGAGAGAAGCCGATCCAGGGAGACATTGAGTCCCAACGCCGACCAGACCACCGGCACCAGGATCACGGCGGCCACGGCCCATCTGATCAAGCGGGGCCACAGCGGACGATCCGGTCGCTCCATCGCCCTCTCGAGCTCACCGGTGGTATGCGGAGAAGTGGTCAAACCAGTCTCCTACGCACGGCGATGCTGATCTGCTCGATCACGAACACCACCCCGAAGATCAGGATGATCACCGCGAGGACGCGATCGAATCGGAAGAAGGTTCGCTGAGTCTCGAGCACCTGGCCGATGCCGCCCGCGCCGACGATGCCGATGACCGCGGATGCCCGGATGTTGATCTCGAACACGTAGAGGCCGTAGGCGACGTAATTGGGCAGGACCTGGGGCAGGACTGCCGCCCTAACCGCCGGGAAGTGTCGCGATCCCGTCGACTTGGCCGCCTCCATCGGACGCGGATCGGCCGAGTCGACGGTCTCTGAGAGGAGCTTCGACATGATCGCCAGGGAGAAGAAGAACAGCGCCAGCGTCCCGGCGAATGGTCCGGCGCCGACCGCCGTGACGAAGATCAGCGCCCAGAAGAGGTCGGGAACGGTACGGATGAGGTTGATGAAGCCCTTGTCGATCAGGTAGGAGGGCCGATTCGGCGCCGTCAGGGTGGAGGCCAGGAACGCCAGCGGGAGGGCCACGGCGCAGCCGATGACCGTCGCCAGAATCGCGATCCTGATCGTTCCCACAAGAGGGTTGGCTCGGGTGGCACTCCCGAACTCCCAGGAGGGGATCCACCACCAATCCCCCCCGCCGATGGCCCAGTCGAAGTCGGGGGGCCAGAAGTTGGGTATCTGTGTGACGTTGCCGAAGTCGCGGAGGAGTTCCGGCAGGGAGAAGCCGACCTGGGCGCCGGCGTAGAGGGTCAAGAACACCACGGTGCTCACCGCGCCCATCGAGGGCAGCCTGGTGACCGCCGCCAGCAGGATGGCGACGCCGATCAGTCCGAGGGCCAACCCGGTGATCGCGTAGTGGCCACCGCCGAAGACCGGCTCCTGCCCCCTGAAGAGGGATTCGACGGGGGTGATGATCCCGAATTCCTGGCCGGCGGGGAGCGCGATGCCGGCTGCCCCGATGCAGGCCAGGCCGACGTTGACTGCCCTCGATGGGTCCGCTCCCTTGCGCTTCGCAAAGACCGCCATGGCCAGGGCAGCGGGAGCCCATGCAGAGGCGAATCCGATCACCAGGAGGACGTCGATGGCTTGGGGCGCATCTGGCATGACCACGGTGCTCAGCACGGCAGAGGCGATGATCCCGACGGAGAGGATGGTGCCGTCTGGGCGGGTGACGTCGACACGGGCCAGGCGCAGCGCCATCAGGAGAGCCGCAGCGCCCAGGGCCCCCCAGATCAGACCGAAGGCGATCGTACCGAGGGCTCCGGCGGCGATCAGTCCGATGGTGGCCACCGCCAGTGGGATCAGGAGGGCACGAAGGCGCGGCGGCGGTGCCGGCCGGTCGTGTACCGGAGCCTCCTCGATCACAGCTCGGCGCCTTCCAGGAGGTCATCGGGGGTGACGGATCTGCCGTAGATCTCGCGGAAAGTGCTCTCGTCGACGTCGGCGATGTCGCCGTCGTAGACGAGCTCACCGGCCCTGAGCCCGACGAGGCGCTTGCCGTAGCTACGCGCCAGGTCGAGGAAGTGGAGGTTGATGATCGTGGTGATGCCCAGGTCACGGTTGATGCGCCGGAGGTCACGCATCACGTGGTGAGATGTCACCGGGTCGAGCGACGCCACCGGCTCGTCGGCGAGGAGGACAGAGGGCTCCTGGGCCAGGGCACGGGCGATGCCGACGCGTTGCTGCTGGCCGCCGGAGAGATCGCTGGCCCGGATATACGCCTTCTCGACGATCTCGACCCGTTCCAGGGACCGAAGGGCGATCTCGCGGTCGGCCTCGGGCCAGGCTCCCAGCATCGCCCTCCACCACCCCACCTTGGACAGACGGCCCATCAAGACGTTGTTGATCACGGTCGTCCGATGCACGAGGTTGAAGGTCTGAAAGATCATGCCGATGCGGGAGCGCAGGTCGCGGAGCGTGGCAGAAGATGCACCTCTCACCTCGACACCGTCGACGCGGACCGACCCCGCCGTGATGGGCACGAACCCGTTGACGGCCCGGAGGAGGGTGGACTTCCCGGCCCCGCTCAGGCCGACGATCACGACCAGCTCCCCGTCGGGGATCGTGAGGGTCAGGTTGTTGAGGGCTTTCAGGCCGCCGCGATAGGTGACGTCGACGTTCTCGAACTCGATCAACGGGTCTCCTCCCGGTCGGGGCGAGCGTAGCCGAAGGGGTTCATGCCTGATTCGGGCCAAACGCGAGGAGGGGGCCGTGTCACACGGCCCCCTCCTGCTTCCAGTCGACTTCGACTAGTCGGTTCCGAAGCCGAGCAGGTCGATGGCGTCGCCGATGGGCTCGAGCGATGCCTCGGTCGCCGCGTCGGCACGGGTCAGACCGGTCCAGCTGTACAGCTGCTCCATGACGACCTCGCCCTCCTCGGTGGCGATGTAATCGGCCATCGCCTGGAAGATGGCGTCCTTGAGGTCATCAGGCAGCTCGCTGCGCACCGCGATCACGTCGTTGGCGATCCGCGGGCTGATGTTGAACACGATGATCTTCTCACCGACGTCCGGGAAGTCCTCGCGGACCGACCGGCGGGCGTCGTCGAACGACAGACCGATTTCGGCGTCGCCGTTGTACACGGCCGTCACAGCCAGGTCATGGCTGCCGCCGAAGAACAGCGAGTCGTACTGATCGTCCGTGATCCCGGCGTTGAGCAGTTGGACCTGCGGGAAGATGTATCCCGAGGTCGAGGTCTCACCGGGGAAGGCGATGGTCTTGCCGACCACCACGCTCAGGTCGACGAGTTCCGGGCAGCGCAGACCAGCGGAAACCGCTTCGTCCCGCGTGCCGTCACCGTTCCAGCCAACCTGCAGTGCGGGCGTCTCGGTGGGGCCCACCGCGACGACATTGTTGTCGTCGTCGTAGTAGAAGGCGCCCTCGACCGGGTCGCCGTCGCAGATCGACGGGTCATTCGTGTACCACTGGGCGTGGTAGGTGGCGTCACCGAAACGGACCGACTGCGCAAGCAACTCGAGGTTGTCGTAGTTGCGATTGGCGAGCACGTAACCGGCGGGGCCGAAGGCGCCCATGTCCACCGAACCGGTGCCCAGGGCCACGCCGAGAGCGGTGTAGTCGGTGGAGACGATTCCCTCGACCTCGATGCCCAGCGCGTCCGAGAGGACGCTGGCGAAGACGTCGATCTCGTCCTGGAGTTCAGATGCCTCCTGCGACGGCACGAAGCCGAATACGATGCGCTCGGGCCACTCGCTCATCGGTGGTTCTGTGGTGGTCGTCGTTTCGGCGGCCGTAGTGGTGGTCGCCTGGGGGCCTGATGTCGTAGTTGCGTCGTCGTCGCCGCACGCGGCCGCGACGAGACCAAGTACGAGGGCCAGCGCGACCCACTTCCCTGCTCTCATTTGCCTCACTCCTAGATATGGATGATATGGATGCTGGGTTCCCAGCGGCCTCAGACTATCACCAAGCGTCGAATGGCCGTCAGGGCCGTGCGACCCCCCGGCATGAGGAAGGGGGCGGGCCTCTAGGCCCGCCCCCTTCCTGCGTCTCTCGAACGCCCGGCTACATCTCCTCGTAGAGGACGCTGCCTGCCGGTGCGTCGAACCAGCGGTCGTAGATCTCCTGGTAGGTGCCGTCGTCGAACATGTCCTGGAGGACCCGGTTCATCTCGTCGAGCAGCTCGGTGCGAGCCGGGTCGACGCCGAACCCGTAGTCCTCGTCGGTGTCGATGACCGCGACCACGGCCAGACCCTCGCGGTTCGCCGCCTCCTCGACGGCCGAGGGCTCGTCGAAGATCACGCCGGTCACGGTGCCGCCCTCGAGGGCGTTGTAGGTGTCCGCCGCCTCGGGAAACTCCACTACCTCTACGCCCTGGGGCTCGAGGTTCTCGTGTGCCCAAGCGGCGCCCGTGGTGCCGGTCTGGACCGCGACGCTGTGGGTGTCACCGAGGTCGTCGACGCCCGTGATCTCGGGGGTCTCGTTCGAGTTGACCGTCAGCGCCTGCTGAGCCCGGTAGTAGGGCGTGGTGAAATTCACCTGCTGGCTCCGGTCCGGGGTGATCGTCGTGGCCGAGGCGACGACGTCGAACGCCCCTGTGGCCAGCTGCGTGAAGATCGTGTCGAAGTCGGTGTCGATCCACTCGACCTCGAGATCGAGGCGGCTGGCGATCTCGTTGATCAGGTCGGCGTCGAAGCCGACGACGGTCTCGCCCTCGAAGCCCTCGAACGGCAGGAAGGGGATGTCCGATCCGACCGTGAGGACGCCTTCTTCCGCGGTCAAGCCGCTCCCGCCGTCGTCGTCACCGCAGGCGGCGGCGACGAGCGCCAGAATCACGACCAACCACAGGAACTTGCGTACTCGCATCTCAATTGCTCCTAGTTGGTGTCGATGCACGGAAGACCGTGCCCGCATGAAGGCTAGTGGGTGGCCCGCGGGAAGAATCCGGACCCGGCCGACCCCGCGGAGAAGGTCCCCTGGTGCCCGGAGCCGGCCACCCGGTACGATCCCCCCGTGGCCGAGTACCGCGCCCTCTATCGAACCCATCGCCCCCAGGGCTTCGGCGAGGTGGTCGGCCAGGGCCATGTGACCGAGACCCTGGCCAGGGAGGTCGTCGACGGCAAGGTGTCCCACGCCTACCTGTTTGCCGGACCCCGAGGAACCGGAAAGACCACCACCGCGCGGATCCTCGCCAAGGCTCTGAACTGCCCGAACCGCAAGTCCGACGGCGAGCCGTGCAACACCTGCATCTCGTGTCTCGCCATCGCCGAGGGCTCTTCGATCGACGTCATCGAGCTCGACGCCGCATCACACAACAAGGTGGAGGACGTGCGGGAGATCAGGGCGAACGTCGGCACCGTCGCGAGTGTGGGCGGCGCCCGCCGGGTGTACATCCTCGACGAGGCACACATGCTGTCACGGGCAGCGGGCAACGCCCTCCTCAAGACTCTCGAGGAGCCGCCGGAGCACGCCCACTTCGTCCTGGCCACCACCGAGCCCTACA
>DATHSA010000057.1:0-24358 GCA_035464675.1 Acidimicrobiia bacterium | reverse complement strand
GGGCGAATCGTCCTCCGGTGGGAGCGCCGTGACGGCGAGTGGCGGTTGACCAGGGTCCTGACCTCGCGGGCAGCCCCGGACCGCACCGCCTAGGGCGTCCTGGCCGCCTCCACCCGCCGACGAGCGATCTCGAGGTACTCCGGCTCGGTGTCGTAGCCGATGAAGTGGCGGCCCGTCTCCACGGCGGCGACCGCCGTCGATCCCGACCCGATGAAGGGGTCGAGCACGATGTCGCCCTCGAAGGTGTAGAGCTCGATCAGCCTACGGGGAAGCTCCACGGGGAAGGGCGCGGGATGCCCCAGCCGCCGCGCCGATGCCGGCTTGATCTGCCAGACGGAGGTGGTGGCGGCGAGGAACTCGTCCTTGGAGATCGAATCCTCGCCCACCCGGGCCCGGCGGTAGGAGCCCTTCGACGCGACCAGCACGTACTCGTGGACGTCCCGGAGCGTCGGGTTCTTCGCCGAGCGCCATGAACCCCAGGCACACGACCCGCCGGCGCCGGCCGCCTTCACCCACACGATCTCCCCCCGCATGAGGAAGCCGATGTCGTGCATGAGGCCGGCGATGTGGTGGTTGAGCGGCAGATAGGGCTTCCGGCCCAGGTTGGCGACATTCACGGCTGCCCGGCCTCCGGGCTCCAGCACCCGGTAGGTCTCCTTGAGCACCCGGTGGAGGAGGTCGAGATAGTCCACGAGCGACAGGTCTTCGTCGTACTCCTTGCCGACGTTGTAGGGCGGTGAGGTGACCATCAGCGCGATGCAGTCGTCGGGGACGATCTCCATCACCTCGGAGGAGGCGCACACCAGCAGATCGTGGATCTCGGGCGGGGCGGTCCGGGGCTCACCGAGAACCGTCTCGGGGGCGTGATCGAGCAGCCGACGGCGGTAGAACGCCGAGGCGTCGTGGCTCTCCCTCTTGCCTGCGCCGAAACTGGCGGTCTCCGTCGCCACCGCGCGTGACCTCCCCGATGCGAACAGTCACCGTAGCAAGTTGTCCACAGGCACCTGGGGATTGGCAGGCGGGCTCGCTGCGCTCGCCGCGATCGGCAATTCGCGATTCGCCAGAACGAGCCGGCATCACATGTCCCGAATCCCAGACTGTCGCGGTGGCCGTCCCGGGTGCGCTCCCGCCGCGTGACGGGCGACGGGCGACGGCGCTCGGGGTATCGTCCCCGACGGCGGAAGGGGCCCCCATGCGACGGTCGACATCCATCACGGTGCTCGCGCTACTGGCAGTGGCTTGTGGCGGCGACGACGCGTCGCCCGCGACGACCACGACTCCCCCGCCCACCGTCACGCAGGCGACCGTGCCTGCCACCACTCCGACCACGGCCGTCGCCGAGGCCCCGTCACCCGATGGGAGGCTGGTGGTCTGGGTCAGCGACCCGGCCGTCGCCGACGCCGTGAGCGACCGCGGCGAGGCGTATACCGCCGAGACCGGCGTCGAGGTCCACGTGATCACGATCTTTTCGGCACCGGGCGACGACTTTCTCGACGAACTGGTTGCAGGCGAGTTCCCGGAGACACCTGAGGGAGCGGACGAGCCCGACATCCCTCCCGACCTGCGCCGACAGCCGGACCTGGTCCTGGGACCACACACCTGGCTGGCGCGACTCGCCGAAGCCGGGCTCGCCGCACCGGTGGACCTGCCCGAGGGGCTCCCCTCTGGCGCCGTCGACGCGGTGATGATCCGCGGCTTCACGGTCGGCGTCCCCGTCGCACTCGATGCCATCGTCCAGTACCGGAACCCGGATCTCATGGCCGAGCGGCCGGTCGACGTGTCCAACATCTCCTGCGACGGGACGACATGTTTGCTCCTTCCCGGTGACGGCGATGCCGGCATTCACCTCCCCTTCGTCCTCACCCTGGGGGGATACGTCTTCGGCCCCGATCCGGCGTCCGGCTACGCCGCCGGGGACGTCGGGGTGGCCTCGGCCGAGGCGATCGCGGCGAGCGCCGTCCTCCAGGAGATGATCGAGGAAGGGACCGTCGTCTCAGCCGCCGACCGCGAGGACGCCCGGAGCCGCTTCGGGGCGGGTGAGGCGGCACTCATCTGGGATGGGGCGGCCGCGCTGGACCTCCCTGGAACGGCCGAAGTGCTGCCCACGATCGCCGCCAGCCCGGCCGTGTCACCGGTGTGGGTGACCGCGGCGTGGGTCAACGCATCCGGCGACCTGGAGACGGAAGCCGCCGAGTTCGCCCTGGAGCACCTCGGAAGTGTCGCCGGATCGACGGCGATCGCCAGGGCGCTGGGCCAGGCTCCGGTCTGGTCCGAGGGGGCGACGGATGGTGAACGGGTCATCATCGATGCCGCGGCGACGGGCGCGGCGGTGCCCTACATCGCCGAGACGGGGGTGGCGCTGGAGGCACTTGCGGAGGCGTTCGCCCGGATCCACGCCGGGACGAGCGCCGGCGACGCGCTGACCGACGCCGCCGACGAGATCAGGTTCGCCGATTGACCCAGGTGCAGCCGCCTCTCTAGGCGGTTGCGGCCCGTGGCTCCTGCCGGCCGGCGACCGGTGTTTCGACCCGGGCGTCCTGGACGAGGACGATGATCTCCCGCCAGTCACGGTTCAGTGCACAGCTGGCACAGAAGAACGAGTCGGCCCTCTTCACAGCGGCGTTTCCGCCACACCGGGTGCACTCCATGACTCGTGTTTCGGCCCGTACGAGGGCAGGCATGAAGTGTTTCTGCCTCAGCCGACGTCCGCGCCGAGGCGAACCGGCTCCAACTTCAAGATGCGACCCCGACCGAATTGGATGACGAACACCTCGCCGGACGAATCCACGACGAATCTGGAGATCCCCTCGACCACTGGGAGCTTCATCCCGTCGGCTGCAGGTGCGCCCCCCGCGTAGAGCACGGGCTCGACCGGGATCCCCGCGATCTGTCCGCTGCAGTAGTCGCTGTAGAGGTATTGGCCTACCAGCTCCGGGATTGCGCGTCCCAGATACACCGGCCCGCCGATGATGGCGCAGACCTCATCGTGCGGGAGCACCACGATCGGCGGGATGGCCGAGTCGTCACAGCCGATGGAAAGCCTGCATTCGTCTCCCTCCCACCACGACCACCCGTAGAAGCCGCCGCGCCGGCTCAGCGGTATGGCGTCGATCTCCTCATACGAGTCGTGTCCGACATCGGCAACGATCAGGTGGCCGTTGTCGAATGTGAAGGCCCATGGGTTGCGGAAACCGAACGCCCACACCTCCGGGGCGCCTCCTATCCCGTCCCGGAAGGGGTTGCTGGACGGAATGGCGTATTCCCCGGGAGTCCCGACGTCCAGGCGCAACAGCGTGCCCGGAAGGGTGAAGGGATTGGGTCCGTTGTGGTTGGTGTCCGCTCCGGATGGGCTGCTCCCGTCGCCGACAGCGAGCCACAGATAGCCATCAGGTCCGAAGGCCATCGTTCCCCCGAGGTGGTAGATGGCGTCCGCGGTGTGCTCGACCACGAGCAGAACCCGCTCCGTGGCACGGTCCATCCGCAGCGACGCCGTGTCGGACTCGAACTCTGCCAGCGTCAGGGATCCGGCGCGATCGGTGTAGGAGACGAAGACCCGGCCGTTGTCGTACCACTCGGGATGAAGGGCGATGCCGATCAGCCCCTGTTCGTAGGCCCGTGTTGTGACTGCGCCGGCCACATCGAGTGCCGGCTCCGGGCGGACGTCGCCTCCGGAGACCACGAGGACCCTGCCCGATCGCTCCAGCACGAAGAAGGAGTCGGTCCCGGGGATTGCGACCCCACCCGTTGGCTCCCGCAGGCCATCCACCACGACCCGAGCGCGCACGGCCACCAGGTCCGACTCGATCGCATCCCTCGGGGACGGCGACGCGCCCGGCGCCGCTTCGACGATCGCGGACGGGGGGGCCTGGGGCCCGAGCACGACGCCGGCCTCGCCGCCACCCCCTGAGGTCACCAGCCCGGCGACGAGCGCCGACGCCCCGAGGACCACCGCGGCCACGGTGACGATGCCACTCACCGTGGTGGAGTCCGCAACTCCGCGTCGTAGCCCCACGGCGAAGCCGCGAGCCACTCCTCTGACGCCGCCTTCGAGCACGCCGGGAGGCTAGTGATCGATTTCGCGGCTTGCGCCGCGACGGTCAGCCTCGCCGGATCTGCTCGTCGAGCAGTTCCGCGAGGTCCTTGACCTGTACCCGCTCCTCGGCTCCGAGTTCCTTCACACCGTCATCGAGCATCACGAAGCAGAAGGGGCACCCGGTTGCGATCACATCGGATCCGGTGGCGAGGGCCTCCTCGGTGCGCTCGATGTTCACCTTCTTGCCGGTGTGCTCCTCCATCCACATCCGGGAGCCGCCCGCCCCGCAGCAGAACGACCCGGTGCCGTTCCGGGGCATCTCCACCAGGTCCCCGGACCGCGCCACCACTTCACGCGGAGCGATGAACACGTCGTTGTGCCGCCCCAGGTAGCACGGGTCGTGGAAGGTGATCGTCCGGCCGTCCTTGTTCTTGGGCTTGAGGCGCCCTTCCTCGACGAGTCCCATGAGCACCTGGCTGTGGTGCATCACCTCGTAGTCGCCTCCGAACTGGGGGTATTCGTTCGAGATCGTGTTGAAGCAGTGGGGGCACTGCGTGATGACCTTGGTGATGCCCAGATCATCGAGCGTCTGGATGTTCTGCAGGGCCAGCTGCTGGAACACGTACTCGTTGCCGGCGCGCCGTGCCGGGTCGCCGGTGCACAGCTCCATCGGTCCGAGGATGGCGAAGTCGACGCCGGCCTCGTGGAGCAGCCGGGCCGTCGAGATCGTCGTCCTGCGGTTGCGGTCGTCGAACGACCCGGCGCAGCCCACCCAGTAGAGATACTCGGCGGTGACCCCGGGCTCACCCAGGCGCTTCACCTCGAAATCGAGCTCCTTCGTCCAGTCGGCCCTGCCCTGCTGGCCCACCCCGTACGGGTTGGACGAGTTCTCGAGGCCGATGAAGGTCTGGCCCAGCTCCTGCGGGAAGTCTCCTTCCATGAGCGCCAGGTGGCGGCGCATGTCGAGGATCTTGTCGAGGATCTCGATGTCGACCGGGCACACCTCGTCACAGGCACGGCACGAGGTGCACGCCCAGAGCTCTTCGGCGGTGATGCGCTCGAAGACGGAGTCCGCCGTCACCGTGATCGCTCGATCGACGCCGACCGGCGGGCTGACCGGCGGTCTGCCGGAGCGAGCCGCCACCTCTCCCAGTTTGAGGACGATCTCCCGGGGGTCGAGCGGCTTGCCGGTCTGGTTGGCGGGGCACACCGAGGTGCAGCGCCCGCAGATCGTGCAGGCGTCGGTGTCGAGCAGTTGCTTCCAGGTGAAGTCGGAGACGGTCGCCGCTCCGATCGACTCGATGTCGGCCGCCTCCATCAGGTTGGGCATCTCCCGCATCGCCCCCTTGGGCCGCTCCCTGGGAGCAAGCGCCATGTTGAGGGGCGAGGTGATCATGTGACGCAGCTTCGTGGTCGGGATGGCGACGAGGAGTGCGAGGAACGCCACCACATGGCCGATCCACAGGCCCTGATGGAGGCCGGAGGCGATCGACTCCGGCACCAGGGCGCTGAGCGGATAGCCGACGAACGACCAGGTCTCGAAGGAGGGCCGGCCGTCGACCGTGATCCGAGCGGCTTCCACCGCCAGCCCGGTGACTCCGATGATGAACAGCAATGCCAGGTTGAAGGCGTCCTCGGGCCGCGTCTTGGTGCGAATCTTGGGAGGCGGGCGCAGGTATCGCCGCGCCGCAGCCATCGCGAGCCCGGCCAGGAAGACCAGGGCGAACGCGTCGAGGATCGCCGAGTACCAGCGATAGACATCCCCCTCCAGGAACTTCAGGTTGGCGGGGGCCAGGTGGTCCAGCTCGAGCGTCACCGTTCCCATGAACAGGACGACGAACCCGGAATAGATCGCGAGGTGCATGAGCCCGGCAGCCCGATCCTCGAACACCGAGCGCTGCGAGAGGCCACGTTCCAGCTCGCGAACCCGCTGCCACCACCGGTCGAGGCGGGACTCGTCGGCGCCACGCATCCAGTTCCTCGCTCGAACCGCGAAGAACCATGCGAACAGGGCGACGAACACCGTCGAGGCGATGTAGAAGAGAGCGACGACGGCATCGGGAATGTTGCCGAACACGACCCGTCCCACCTCGGGATGCTGCTCGTCCGGAATCGTCCCCAGCCACCACAACAACAGCACGCTCGCGGGAAGAAGGACGGCCAGCGCCCAGACGATGCGAATGGACCAGCGTCTCATGGACTCCCCGGATCGGCTTGGGCGCGGAGTCTAAAGAGCGAACGCCCGCCATACCGCTACCGGATTGCGATCAGGAGTCCTCGCTCGAGGTAGGTGCCCACGGGATCGAACTCGGCCCTCAGCCCGGCGCGCTCTGCAGCCGCTACGAGGAGCCCCGGGGGATGCACACCCATGACATGGCGCTCGACGATCGTCTCCGTCCCCTCCATCGTCGTCACCACATAGTGGAACTCCATGTCGCTGACCCCGGCGTCGGCGTCGTACCGCATCCGGGAGGTGCGAGCGAGCACCCAGTCATCCCCTTCGGAGGTGTGGAGCCTCACCCAGGGCGGGCGGATCTTCTCCGGTGTGAGCCAGGGCTCCACGACCAGGACCCCTCCGGGGGCCAGGTGCCGGGCCATCGTGGCGATCGCGGCATCCAGGCGGTCCGGCGTGTGCGCGTAGCCGATGGACGAGAAGAGGCAGGTGATCGCGTCGAACGTCGCATCGAGTTCGAAGTCGGCGAAGTCACCGAGATGGAGCGGGACTTCCGGCACGCGAGCCCTCGCCAGATCCAGCATCGACGGGTCGATGTCGAGCCCCTCCACTTCGAATCGATCCCGCCAGATCTCGAGATGCTTCCCGGTCCCGCAGGCGACGTCGAGCAGGGACGCAGCACCGGGGTTGCGCGCCAGGATGATCTCTTCGACGGTGGACGCATGCCCGGGGTAGTCGAGGTGGGCATAGGCGCGGTCGTAGAGGTGCGCGGTGGGATGGAAGGGCCCCGGCATGCGTCAGAACCTACCCGCCCGTCCGGTCTGCACCGCCACCCCCGGGCCCGAGCGCCATCTCGACCCCTCTAGTCTCCCGGATCGACCCTCGGAGGAATTCGATGCCCGCCGCCGATCGAGTGACGGTGATCGTCCCGACCTACAACGAGATCGAGTCCCTCGAGGACGCCGCCGCGGGGGTGCTCGCCCACGGCTACCGGCTGCTTGTCGTCGACGACGGTTCCCCCGACGGGACGGGGCGGCTCGCCGACGGACTGGCGCGCGAGCATCCGTCGATCACCGTCCTCCATCGCGACCAGAAGCGCGGCCTGGGGACCGCGTACGCGGAGGGGTTCGAGATGGCGCTGGATGCCGGCGCCGACATCTTGTGCGAGATGGACGCCGACCTGTCGCACGACCCGGCCGTCCTTCCCCAACTGGTGGCGGCGGTCGAAGCCGGAGCGGACCTGGCGATCGGCAGCCGGATGGTGGAGGGGGGAAGCGTCTCCAACTGGTCGCTGCCGCGCCGAATGCTCTCCCGATGGGGAAACCGCTACGCCCGAGCGATGCTCGGGGTGCCCACCCGCGACCTGACGAGCGGCTTCAGGGCGTTTCGAGCAGCGGCATTGCGGCGGCTCGATCCCGGATCCTGCCTGGCGAACGGTTACGGGTTCCAGATCGAGATGGCATGGCGAGCGCATCGCGCCGGGATGACCGTCACCGAGGTCCCCTTCACGTTCGTCGAGCGAACCCATGGCAAGTCGAAGCTGAGCGGGCGAATCACGCTGGAGGCGATGTGGCTCGTCACGCGGTGGGGCGTGGAACGGCTGCTGGGTCGCGGCGGGTCGTGATCGTGCGACGGGATGATCACCGGCGGCGGTAGAGAACCCACTCCCCGTTCTCGGCGACCACCACGAAGTCAGCCATCTCGCGTTGCCACACCTCGGCGTCCCGCTCCTCCATCACCTGCTTGACGAAGACGTATTCGACCTGATCGGCGATGGGAAGCCTGCGGCCCTCGTCGAGCACCGTGGTGAAGGTCCCGTAGAGCACCGTCGAGAACGGGTTGGGGAACATGTACACGCGCTCCCGATGCGTCAGATGTGCGGTGATCGCGTAGTGAGCCGAGACGATGGCGTCGTCGGGCACCAGCGGGATCAGCTCCTGTGCGGCGGATGCCACCGGATGAGAGGGCGTCCAGTAGATGCCGGGATCCCGGGAGAACGGGAACCGGCCCCACAGGTACCCCGTCCACATGCTGAGCAGCAGGACCGTGACCACACCGATCACTCGCAGCCGGCCCCACAGCCGGCCGAGTGCGTAGACCGTCCCCAGAGCCAGCCCGGGGAGGAGCACGACGGTGTAGTGGTACCCGATCAGGTGCTGATAGCCGAAGGTGCTGATGATGTTGGAGCCGAGCACGAGGGTCGAGATCGCGGCGATCTCGGGCATCACCAGGAACAGCCACCCGTAGGGGATCGTCACCTGCCACAGATACCAGGGCCTGCCGTCGGCGAGCAGATAGTCGACCACCTGCCCGGGGCGTCTGAGGACGGCGGTGATCAGGCCGACCACGCCTCCGAACG
This sequence comes from Acidimicrobiia bacterium, assembly GCA_035464675.1. Classification (GTDB taxonomy): domain Bacteria; phylum Actinomycetota; class Acidimicrobiia; order Spongiisociales; family UBA11373; genus JAUYIV01. The sequence goes on along the minus strand of DATHSA010000057.1, from coordinate 15,793 downwards.
GGATCCGCCAGGCGTTGGGCACGGCTCGCCCCGACAGCGTCTGGAACATGATCAACCCGAATGCCATGAAGGCGAGGCCCATCCCGACCGTGATCACGCCCATGACCCTGTCGCGTCGGAGGGCCACCCAGATCCCCAGCGGTATCACCACCAGGGCGACGTCCTCCTTGACGAGAAGCGCCAGCAGCACGAAGACGGAGTACGGGAGCCATCTCGAATAGACGGCGAAGTAGATGGCGAAACCCACCAGCAGCGGGAGGAATGCGTCGGGGTGGAACCCCTCCAGGTTGGTCAATCCCAATGCGGGATGCGCGAGGAAGGCGAGCCCGAGAGCGACCGCGGCGGGCTCGGACCGCAGGCGGCGTCGGGCCAGGAGGTACACCGGGATCGCGCCGCCGGCGAGGACCGCGCTCTGCACGAAGAAGAGGGTCCCCGCTCCCGGCATGAACCAGTAGAGGGGCGCCACCAGAAGCATGATGAACGACGTGTGATCCCCGAACAGATTCCTCCCCATCAGGGTCACGAAGGGCGCCTTGAACCGGGAGAGGAGCCATGTCCCCTGGTCGTACAGGCCGAAGTCATACGCGCTCGTACCCAGCCCGTAATGGGCGCGCAGCGAAGTGTGGGTGAAGTTCCACACGTACCACGCCATCGCGATGCCGAGGAGGATCTGCCACCCATTGAGGCGCCGCATCGCCCGCCAGGAACGCGTCAATGCCCTGCGCGCGGCAGTACCGGTCCGCTCAACGGTCGTCATCGATGGGGGACGGTACCCGCCGGCCCGCGGAGTGCCCTGGATTAGCGGCGCGAGCGGCCGGGGCCGCCGTCAGGTGCGCCCGCGAATCGTCGGCTTCAGATCCCCAGCTCGGCCTTGAGCTCCTCGAGCTTGGCATCGGCCTGTGTGAGCGAAACGGCCTCACGCAGCTCCATCTCGGCGCCTTCGGGCGTCGCCTCACGGAGCTCGGCCCTCGCCATCGCCTCGGCCTTTCGCTGCTCGATCTTGTCCTCGACCTTCTCGAGACTGACGCTGTCGTCGCTGACCGTGGATGAGATCGCCTCGACGGCCTTGTTGACGGACTCCTGCATCTTCGCCTGCTGCAGCGAGCCGAGCATCTCCATCCGCTTGGCGGCCAGCTCCTGCAGGCGCATCGCGTTCTGCTGAACCGCCCTCTTGGCGTCGTCGGCCTGGTCGACCGACATCTCGTACTGCTGCTTGAGCGAGGCGAGGTTGTTCTCCGAGGCCTGCAGCCTCATCGCCAGGCTCTGAGCCGCCTTGGTCCACTTGTCGGCCGCTGCGGCATCGCCTTTCTCCCCGGAATCCTTCGCGCGCATGAGCGCCTGCTTGGCGAGTTCTCTCGCCTCGCCGACGTCCTCGGCCGCCCGCTCGATCCTGCTCTCCAGTTGGACGCGATGGGCCACCACCTTCGCCGCCTGGTTGCGCAGCTCCTGGTCGCGCTGTCTGGCCTCCTGGATGGCCTGTTCGATCTCGATCTCGGGATCCATCGCCGCCTCGGTCTTCACCCGGAACAGCGTCTTGATGTACCCCCACAGCCGCTTGAACATGAAACCTCTCTCTGCCGTGGTCCGGATCCGAGTCTAGAGATCGAAGGCGCCTGTTCCGCCGGGCCTACGGGCGACGGGCTACGGGCTACCGCTTGCGGCGCCTCTTCGTCGAGCCGCCGCGCGCACGGCCTCGTTCGGGGGCCGCGCTGCCACTGCTCTTCCGCGATCGCGTCGCGGCGCGGCGCCGCTCCGCCGTCGTCGGCCTCCCGCCCCAGTCGTACGACGCCGCCTGACCGGCCCCGCCGGCGAGGATGCTGAAGGTCTCCATCCAATCCATGCCCCCTCCGCCGTGGGAGCGGGGGGCCATCGGCGCCGGAACCCGCCGGCCCTGCACGTCGATCATCCGCGGAGCGGGCTGGGTGCCCCGGCGAAGCTTCTCGGCGTCGTCCTTGCACACCCGCACCGTCTTCTTGCCCGCGGCGGTGGTGATCTCGGCGGTCTCCGTGGCATCGGGATGCGTCGGGTCGAAGAAGCACTGGTAGCGCTGCTCCTTCGGCGGCTTCGGAGGCGCTTCCTTCCCGTAGGAGATCGCTGCCGCCGCGTCGAGTTGCCAGCGTGCCTCGTCGAGCCGGTCCGACAGGTCGGCGAGGGCGCGCAGGTCCGACGCGCCCTCGAACGCCTCCTCTGCCTCGGTGTAGGTGGCACTCGCCTGGCGGAGATAGGTGTCGTCCTGAGAGGCGTCGGAGGCCGCCACCTGATCGGTGATCTCGAGGAGGATGTTCGCCATCGCATCGAGCTGGTCGCGGATCTCGCCCCGTGCTTCGGCGACCTGCTTAGCCCGGGATGTCTCGCTGGACTTCTGGCTCCTGCGGATCGCCAGCCAGACCAACAGCACCAGACCTCCGAGGATCACCATGAGGACGATCAATCCGACGTTGGAGCCACCTTCCGAGGAGACCGCCCCGGTCAGACTGTCCACCACCGCCGCGACATACGACTCGTCGTCGTCGGAAACGTCATCGGCGTGGGAGACGGCTGCGGAGATCTCGGCGGCGCCGACCTCGGTGCTCGCCATGCCGGCCGTCTCCGAGACGACCAGGACGGTTCCCGAACCGAGCCGGTTGAGGAGCGCATCGGCGAAGGTCGTCGGCCCGCCGATCGGGTCGTCTTCGAGGATGACCGCATAGAACTCGAAGCCTGCACTCCTCGCCGCCGAAACCGCATCGGACACGCGGGACGTGTCCCGATCGAGATCCGGGTCGATGAACACGCCGAAGTTCTCGAGCTCGGCGGCGACGGTGTCGGCGTCGACGTCGCCTGCGAGCGCGATCCCCGCAGGAAACAGGGCGAGTCCGAGCACGGCGGCGACGAGCAGGCGCTTCACCATGCGAAGGGTAAACGGAACGACACGCCGGAGATCACCGCCGGCCGAACAGGGCCCGGACGAAGAACCAGAGGTTGGCCGGCCGTTCGGCGATGCGGCGTGTCAGGTAGGGGTACCAGGCATCGCCGTAGGGGATGTAGACGCGCAGCGGGTGGCCATCCGCGACGAGCGACCGCTGCAGTGGCTCCCGGATGCCATAGAGCATCTGGATCTCCCACGGAGCGGCGCGACCGTCGGCGAGCCCGATGGCGAAGGCGATGCGCTCGTCGTCGTGACTGGCGATGGCCGGCTTGGCATCCCCCTGCTCCATGAGCGTCTGGCAGAGGCGGTCGAACGCTGCGTCGACCTCCCTGCGGCCCTGGAGCGCAAGGTCGTCCGGTTCGTCGTACGCGCCCTTGCACAGGCGTATGTGCCCTCCGAGTGGAGCGATACGACGGAGGTCGTCCGGCGTCCGCCGCAAGTACGCCTGGATGGCGACGCCGAGGTTGCCGTGCTCCTTCTGGGCTTGTTCGTACATGTCGAGCGTCACCGCGGTGTGCGCGCTGTCCTCCATGTCGATCGTCACCGTGAGGGACAGTTCCGCCGCCCGCGTGGCCAGGGCGTCCAGGGAGCGAGCGCACAACTCGTCGTCGACACCCAATCCGAGCTGGGTCAGCTTCACCGAGATGTTGGCGTCGAGGCCCTCGGCCGCGATGCGGTCGAGGCAGGCGAGGTAGTCGTCGCGCGCCGATTCGGCGGCGTCGCGATGGGTGACGTGCTCTCCGAGATGATCCAACGACACGGTCATCCCGGCCTCATTGCTCTCTCGGGCGGCAGCGACGGCGTCGTCGAGAGACTCGCCCGCCACGAACCGCAGGGCCATCCGCCTGCCGACACGGGTCCCGGTGAACAGCCACCGCACCCACCGCCACCGGGTGATGGCGAGGACAATCCGAACGGTGAGGGCCTTCACCCTTCCTCTCCGGCGGCCGATCGGCCCATCTCGCGGGACCGCTGGGCGGCGGCGCGTACGGCATCCTCGACGATCGCCCTGAATCCTCGCTCCTCGAGGACGTGCACCGCCGCCGCCGTCGTGCCGCCGGGGCTCGTGACCTGGGCGCGAAGCCGTGCCGGGGTGGCGTCGGTGGCGGCGAGCAGCATCCCGGCGCCACGGAGGGTCTGCTCGACCAACTGCTCGGCGGCGTGCCAGGGGATCCCCTCGCGGATGGCCGCCTCCACCAGCGCCTCGGCGAGGAGGAACACGTAGGCGGGTCCGGTGCCCGACACCGCGGTCACCGCGTCGAGAACGGGCTCGTCGAGCACGATCGTCTGGCCGACCGCGGCCAGCACCGTCTGGACGAGTGCCAGGGCGTCGTCGTCTGCGTACGACCCCCTGGCGATGGCCGTGATCGCCTCGGCGATACGCACGGGCGTGTTGGGCATGGCACGAACCACCCGGGCATCGCCAAGCGCCGCCTCGAACACCCGGGTGGGCACGCCGGCGGCCAGTGAGAGCACCACGTGGTCGCGTGTGATGGCGTCGCCGAGTTGCCCGAGCAGGTGCCCGACGTCGCTCGGCTTGACGGATACGACGACCACCTGCCGGCCCTGCACCGCTTCGACGACGTCGAGCGTGCACCGGATGCCGGTGAGGCGCTCGATCTCGGCGCGTCGATCCTCGCGGCGCGCCGCGAGCGTGATGTCCTCGACGGCCCATCCGCCGGCGAGAAGGCCCAGAGCAAGCGCCTCGCCGATGGCGCCCGCTCCGAGTATGGCGACGGTCGGTCGGCTCATTGGACACGAGTGTACGGGCGGCGCGCCCGGTCGACCTCCGCGTGTTCCCGACCGCCACATCCCTGCCGTCCTCGTTCGGGATCGACGGCGACGGACGTCTCTACGCCACATCCCTGAGCGGCGGGACGATCTACCTGATCGAGCAGACCACCTGAGTCGCCCGCTCCTCAAGGATCCTCGCGATTCGGCCGACGCGATACCAATCTGTCCGCGGCACCACCGCGGCCGAGCACGAGGACGGACATGTTCCGAACGGCACGCCTCACCACCGCTCTGGCCATCGTCGTGACGATGGGCCAGTCCCTGGCGGCCGCTCACGAGCCGGTGCCCGAGTCGGTGCCGTCGTTCAGCGAATCCCCGGGATGCGGCGACCTGGACGGGGTCCGTGGCCCACTGGCCGCCGAGCCCGGGATCCTCGATCTCGACGAGCCGATCTACGGACCGTGGGCCGACTTCTACGGCCGCACGGTCGGGCTGGCCTGGTCACAACGCGTCGTCATCGACCTCCCCAACATGGTGGGAACCCCCAAGACGCTGTGGGTGCACGAGCGAGTGCTTCCGGCGCTCCAGTCGGCCATCGCCAACCTCGAAGAGCAGGACGCGCTGGGCAACGTGTACGAGATCCGGTACGACAAGACCTGGTCGTGGGCTCGCTACACGATCCCGCCCGGCAGAGCCTTCTCGTTCCATGCCGTCGGCGCGGCCCTGGACATCAACTCGCACACCAACCCGTACCGATCCGACAACGTCCTCATCACCGACATGCCCGACTGGTTCGTCGAGGCTTGGACCTCTGCGGGTTGGTGTTGGGGCGGAGACTGGCAATCGATCAAGGACCCGATGCACTACTCGTGGATGGGGCCCGTTCACACGCCCGGCTACACCATGCCGCCACCGCAGCCGCCGCTGGTGGCCCACGCGTCGTTCTCTGCGGAGGTGTCGTACAGCGTCGGACTCGCTCCGAGGAGTTCACCGACTCAGCGGAACCTCGTGATCGATGTCGACCGCGATGGGGCCGTCGACGTGGTCCGTGTGGAGCCCGACGGCTCCGGTATGCGCCTGTTGGTCGCCAGGGCCCACCACAACTATCTCTGGTCGGATTGGTTTGCCGACACTCCGACGGCTGTCGCCGACACCGGGGCCCCCGTCGCCCTCGCAGACCTCAGCCGCGACGGACGGCCCGACCTGGTGTTCCTCCTCGACACCGCCGGGACACTCGAGATGCAGGTGTTCCCCATGGTGCAGGGCGGTCTTGGCGCCCCGCACACCATTCCGACGGCGGTCGCCGCGGGGGCGGACTCGACCTATCTGTTCGACGACGACGACCGCGACGGGTACACCGATCTCTATGTGATTCGCCCCGGCGAGCCGGCGACTCTCGAGGTCTGGCGGGGCCCGGCGTTCGCGTCGCCCGAGACCGTCGTCTCACTCGCCGTGGATTCGAGTGCACGGTTCGCCCTTGGCGATCGTGACTTCGACGGCCGACCCGACGTCTTTGCGCTCCAGGACGATGGCACCCTCACCATCCACTCCGCCAACTCGGGATTCACCTCCACGACGGTGATCGCCACGGGGATCGATCCCAGCGGTGAGACGATGTTCGCCGAGGACCTCGACGGCGACGGCCACCCCGACCTGATGCTCGTCGACGACGACGGGCAGCTGCGGCTACGCCGGGGCGGTGCGTCGACCCACAAGCCCGGCGTCTGGTTCGTGTCCCGCACGCACGACGTGCAGAGGGTGGCGGGCGCAAATCGCTATGCAACGGCCGCCGCAATGTCCCGACAGCAGCACCCCGATCCCTCCTCGGTCGACACGGTCGTGATCGCCACAGGAGCTGCGTTTCCCGACGCTCTTGCGGGAGCGGCCTTCGCGGCACGGATCGGCTCCCCCCTGCTGCTTGTCGCCCCGAGCGCGATGCCGCCCGAGACCGCAGCCGAGCTCGACCGCCTGCGGCCCGACGAGATCATCGTCCTCGGCGGCACATCCGCCATCTCGGCTTCGGTCGAGGCTGCCCTCGAGGCACGGGCGCCGGTCACGCGTCTTGCCGGATCCGATCGATACGCCACCGCCACCGAGATCAGCAGATACGCCCATCCGGACGGGTCAGAGGTCGTCGTCGTCGCCGCCGGGGACGTCTTTGCGGATGCTCTGTCCGCGGGCCCGGCGGCGAGCGAGATCGGCGGGCCGGTGCTGCTCACCGCACCCGATCATCTCCCACCCGCGACGCGGGAGGAACTGACCCGCCTCGCGCCATCCCGGATCGTCCTTCTCGGTGGCGAGGCCGTCGTCTCGCAGGGGGTCCTGGAGACCCTCCAGGCGCTCGCTCCCACGACCAGGGTGGCGGGATACGACCGCTACGCCACCGCAGTCGCCGCCAGCCAACTCGCCTTCCCCGGGGGATCGAGCCGGGTCTACGTGGCCACCGGCCTCGCGTTCCCCGACGCGCTCGCCGGGGCCGCCGCGGGCGCATATGACGGGTCGCCGATTCTCCTGGTTCCCGGGTCAACCGTACCCGCCTCGGTGCTGACCGAGATCCTGCGTCTCCGCGCCCGCCAGATCGTCATCGTGGGTGGTCCCAGCGCGGTGAGCACCACCGTCGAGTCGCTGCTCGAGATGGCGGGGTTCTGAACGGCGCAGCCTGGCATCGAGGGCCCGCCTGCGAGTTGGCCACCGGGATGCCGCACGCGCTCCCCACTGCTTCGCCGGTGGATCGAACTGCAGCCCGATCTGCCGCTCTACAACCCGAGGAGAGCCTCCAGGTCTGTCTCGACGTCGCTGGTGACCACAGCCGTTCCACCGAGGATGACGATCGTCCTGGCAAGGAGCCGGGTGATCTCGGCGGAGACGCTCCCCGGAAGGCTCCCACCGGGGACCAGGAGTATCGGTGAGCCGAAGAAGCCGGCGGCGGCCGCCCCGGCGAGCGCGTCCGGGAAATTGAGGCCGGTGGCCACGTAGGCGCGGGAGGCCGTTCCGGCGGGGAAGGCGTCGAGGCTGATGGCGACCGCCGTTTCGTAGCGGTTGGCTCCTGAGATGCGGTCCGTGTTGGCGACGAGCGCCTGGAGCTGATCGAACACCGCTTGAGAGACGGCTGACGTGCCGCCGGCGACGACTATGCGGGTGGGAGCGAGACGGGTGATCTCTGCGGCGACCTCACCCGGAAGGCTGTTGGGGTCGGTGAGCAACACGGGTCCATTTCCCCTGAAGGCGGCAGGCCCGCCGGCCAGTGCGTCGGCGAATCCGGTGCCCGTCGCCACGACCACGATGTCGGCGCTTCCGTTGGCGGGGAACCCGTACTTGGAGATCTCCACGGCGGTGATGTAGCGGTTGGCGCCCGAGAGGCGTGTCACGCCGGCGCCGTACCCGCCGAGCGCGGTCTCCACACCGGGAGAGATCGCCGCGGTGCCACCGAGGATCACGATCGTGGTCGGTTTGAGCCGGGTCAACGCGGCTGACGTCGCAGGAGGGATGCTGTCGGGCTGCACCAGGAGCAGCGGTGCCCCCAGCTTGGCGGCGACCGCCGCCCCGGCCAATGCGTCGGGGAAGTTTGAGCCGACCGCCACGAACACCGTCGACACCAGAGAAGGATCCGGGAAATCGCCGTCGGCGATGGCTCCTGCGGTCAGATACCGGTCGGCGCCGGCGTAGCGCACGACCGATGGGCCGTGCACGACGTGCCACACCGCGATGTCCGTGCCATCGGCATCGAAGTTGCGATCGGATCCGCCTTGCAGCGCCTCGTTCACGGTGAAGCCCAGACCCGAGCCGAACGGGGCGGTGATCATGAATCCGCTGATTCGCTCGGATGCCAGCCCGAGGTTGACGACGCCGTTGACTGGGTCGTAGGTCATCCAGACGGTGGTGTCGGTGGTGTCGGCGTCCCCGTTCAGGTCGACGCCGCCCTGGACCCCCTCTCCGACGGTGAAGGCGATCCCATTGCCGAACGGCTGCTCCTCCTTGGGGAAGGATCGCGCCAGGTTCAGGTTGGTGACGCCGGCACCGGGTGTGTACACGTGGCGAACGAGGTCGTTGTCGTCCGCATCGCCGTTGAGGTCGACCCCACCGTGGTGAGTCTCGGACACGGAGAAGCCGAGCACGTCGTGCGATGCGATCAGGTCGATGCCGCTGACGGCCAGCAGCAGGTTGGTGACTCCTGAATTCGGGTCCCATATGTGTACGACGCGGGTATCGACGAAGTCTCCGTCGCCGTTGAGGTCGGTCGATGCCGCCTGCTGCGACTCGTCCACGACGAACGCCAGGCCATCGAGGTAGGCCTCTCCGATGGCGGCGTCGGTGGCGAGACCGAGGTTTGTCACGGAGCCCTGTCGCCATACATGCCAGACCCGGGCGTCCAGCTTGTCCCCGTCTCCGTTGAGGATTGCGTCCTGGGCGATCTCGGACACCTGGACGGCGAATCCGTCCTCGATGGGTACGACGATGACCGGGTCCGGCGCCAGCTGCAGGTTCGTCAGGCCCCCGGCGACGCTGTAGACATGGACCACGGTCTCGTCCGTGTCGTCACCGTCGCCGTTCAGGCTGCCGGTGGCCCCGTCATCCGTCTCCGAGACCAGGAATGCGAAGCCGTCGCCGGCGGCCCACGATGTGAGCGACGACGAGGCCCTGCCCGAGTTGAAGATCGTCTGGGTCGCCTCCACCCAGACGAGCCAGACGAGATCGAGCTTGTCGCCGTCGCCGTTGTAGTCGAAGTCCTGGCCGGCCTCGCCGGCAACGAACGCGACCCCACCGTCGATCGCCCGGCTCGAGGGCTGAGGGCCCGCGATCTCGAGGTTGGTCGTACCCGACAGAGGGTCCCACAGGTGCCAGACCGTGTTGTCGGTGGTGTCGGAGTCGTTGTTGAGGTCGGTTCCCTCGGAGAACTCGTCGACCCAGAACATGAATCCGTCTCCGATCCGGCGATCCCCGGAAAGCACGAACGCGGAAGCCGCCAACCCGAGGTTGGTGACTCCGGCCCCCGGGTCGTACACGTGCCAGACCCTCTGGTCGGTCGTGTCGGTGTCGCCGTTCAGGTCCGTGTTCCCCTGCTTCGCTTCGTCGACCCAGAAGGCGAAGCCGTTCGACACTCGCCACACCGCTCCTGGGGAGCCGGCGGCGAGCTGCAGGGGCACCAGCCCTTCTTTGAAGGAATAGACGAAGACGACGGCCTCGTCCAGCTTGTCGCCGTCGTTGTTGAGATCCTGGTCCTGGAGCACCTCGTCGGCCCAGATGACGATGCCCTCGTCGTACTCATGAAGACCCGTGTTCCCGCTCGTCGCCAGCCCGAGGTTGATCACACCCGTGCTGGGCCGGTAGACGTGCCAGACGGCGGTATCGGTGGCGTCTCCGTCTCCATTCAGGTCGGTGCCTCCCTGCGCGGTCTCATCGACCTGAAACGCGAAGCCACCCGGGAAGGTGATCGTCGAGGTCGTCGTCTGGGCGAGTCCCAGGCTTCCGAACGCGGGAGGAGCCGCCGCAGCCGAGGGCGGTCGCGCCACCACTGTCGTCGATGCGACCAACGCGAGCGCGAGCACCCTGATGCCGCCCCGCCTCGCGACCCTGCGCCAACGCATGGCTGCCACACAACGACCCTACCCGTGGGGCCGGCGTAGAGGAGGACCGGTCTACCGTCCGATCGAGACGTACCCGATTCCGGCGTCGCGAACTCTCGACGGGTCGTAGAGATTGCGGAGATCGACGACGACGTCGCCCGACAGCTGCTCCCTGACCCTTCCGAGGTCGAGCTCCCCGAACTGGCTCCACTCGGTGGCGATGACCAGGCAATCGGCACCGGTCATGGCGTCGTACTCGTCGGTGGCGAACTCGACCGACGGCGGCAGGACGGCCTTGGCCGTGCCCAGCCCGTGGGGATCGAACAATCGGACGGTCGCACCGCCGGCCACCAGCTCGCGCACGATCTCGACGGCCGGGCTCTCCCGAATGTCGTCGGTATCGGCCTTGAAGGTGATGCCGAGGACGGCGATCCGCCGCCCCCGCAGCTCTCCCCCGACGGCTGCTGCGATCTTGCCGGTCATACGAGGTATTCGATCGGCGTTGACGTCCAGCGCGGCGCCGACGATCCGGGACCCCGTGCCGAAGTCACGACTCGTGTGCCACAACGCCTGCGTGTCCTTGGGGAGGCAGGCGCCGCCGAATCCGGGGCCGGCCCGCAGGTAGCTGGGGCCGATACGGGTGTCGAACCCGATCCCCCTCGCGACGTCCTCGACGACGGCGCCCGAGGCCTCGCAGAGGTCGGCTATCTCGTTGATGAAGGACAACTTGGTCGCCAGGAAGGCATTCGACGCGTACTTGATCAGCTCCGCGCTCTCGATGGTCGTGAAGAAGAAGGTGATCCCCTGAGCGATCTGGGGGGCGTAGACGTCCCGCATGATGGCCTCCGCCTCCGGTGACCCGGTCCCGATCACGACCCGGTCGGGGGCGAGGAAGTCATCGACCGCGGTCCCCTCGCGGAGAAACTCGGGGTTGCAGCCGACGTGCAACCGCAAGCCCGCCGATTCGATCCGCGCGGCGACCTGGCGGGTGGTGCCCACCGGCACGGTCGACTTGACGACGACCATGGCGCCGTCCGCCATTCGCGCGGCGAGCTGGTCGGTGGCGGCGAACACCTGGCTGAGATCCACCCGCCCGTCGTCGAACCGTGGCGTCCCCACCACTATGAACGCCGCCTCGGCTCCGGCGGGCGCCTCCTCGTAGTCGGATACGAATCGAAGGCGGTCGGCATTGCGATCGAGGAGTTCGTCCAACCCGGGCTCGAACAAGGGTGAACGCCCGGCCTGTAGCGACGCGATCTTGTCGCGGTCGATGTCGACGCAGGTGACGTCGTGTCCCATGTCCGCCAGGCACGCCGCAGTCACCAGGCCGGCGTACCCCGCTCCGCTGACGATGATCCGCACGCGCGTCCTCTGGTCGTGGGGTGCAACGACTGTACTTCGGGTTGGAGCCCAGTCGGGGGCTGCGGTCACGTGAAGTCGAAGACGCCGCCACTGACCGCCCAGGTGAAGGGAGCGACGCGTTCGGCGCCGACTGCAAGCGGCACCATGCCGAGAAGCCCGCGTCGTCCCCGGATCCTCCTCGGCACTCGCCGCAGTCCCACCCGACTCAGAAAGCGCACGAACGGGCCCCCTCCGGCGCCGACCGCGATGACAGCACCCGACTCGGGCGCATCGGCGAGGGCGCACCCCACGAGTGAACGGGCCGCCTCGGGCGACAGGGCCAGGGCGTCGACGATCTGGAGGGCAGGCTGGTCGCGACGAATCACCCGGCGCAGCACGAGCGCACCTTCGAGCGCCCCGTCCTTCCTCGTCTCATAGAACTCGTACGGATCTCCCGGATGCTCGGCGAAGCGCCACTGCCACCACTGGTGATCGGGCCTCACGCCCACGAGGTCGTCGCCCCAGAGTCGGGTGGCGAGCCCATCGATGCCCTCCGGCACGGCGGCGACCGGCCGGGCGCCCTCGGTGGGAAGCGACCGACTCATCCACGCGGTGGTGGCGCGGGCGACGATCGACGGGAGCCCGGTCATGCGGCGAATCCAGTCGCCCTTCACCGGAAGCACGAAGAGCCTCGGCTCGGCGATCTCCGTGAACCCGATCGCCCGGGCGGGACCTGCGGAGTGCGGGTTCGGCGTGGTGAGCAGGAATGCCGCCCCATCGGCCCGGCATGCCTCACCGAGCGCGGTCATGAGTGCGGTGTAGATCCCCCGGCGGCGGTACGCCGCGTGCGTGGCTGCGTCGACTCGTGTCGCCGCCGTCACCGACTCGGTTCCCATGGTGATCGGCAGGGAGTACGACGTCAGATGGCCGACGATCCGGTCGCCGTCGAGTGCGATCATGGTGTGGGTGGGGCCAAAGGGATTCGAGTAGTACTGCCACTCGACGACCCCGGGCTCGGCCTTCGGATTGCCCGGGTGGGACACTTCGAGCAGCTCGCGAATCTGGTCGGCCCGGTCGCGTCCTGCCTCCACGAAACGCAGATCAGCCATCGGCCACCTCGGAGCGGAGTCTCTCTGCGTCCAGGGCGACGAAGGCCTCGGCGACCCCTGCCCCGCCGAGGCCGGCCAGGGAACGGAACCGGTCCAGGCCGAGGAAGGCCATGACGTCGATCGCCTCTGCGGCGGTGCGATGCTCGGCGAGCGCCTTCCGCTTGATGCCGGCGAATTCTGTGTAGTCGACCAACCGGTTCGGCACGAGGGGGGTCCACACCTCTCCGCACCACACCTCCACTCCGTCGATCGAGGCGGCCCCGGCCAGGGCACGACACACCGCCCGGTGGTCGGGGTGGCCGTCGAGCCACCACGGGACGAACACGACATCCGGTCGAACCCGGGCGAGGACGTCTTCGAGGTCGGCGGTGAGCCCCGGGACGGCCTGCGCCAGCCCGCCATCCGGATGTCCGAGGAGGATGGGTTCTTCGGCGCCCAGGATCTCGCAGGCGGACGCCACCTCGCGGCGTCTGGCCGCCCGGATCGCCGCGGTCGAGAGTCCGGGCCCTGCAGTGGCCTCGCCGTCGCTGGCCACCACCACATGGACGGTGCATCCGGCGGCCGACAGCGCGGCGGCAGTGCCCCCGGCCAGAACGGTCTCGTCGTCGGGGTGGGGGGCGACGATGAGGGCCGACTTGGCGGCCGGAAGCCCGACGACCACGGCCTCATCGCCCTGTCGCACCGCCCGGATCAGGTGTCGCAGCCCCGGTGGCACGAGCCTGGGCAGCCGGCTGCGGATGAAGTCGGAGATTCCCAATCCGCCGCGGAGTGTACGGCGACCAGGGTTCGGCGCCCGGCCACCCCGGCCCGGTCGGGTGAAGACCAGGACGAAATCCGCCGATATCCACCAAAGAACCGTGTAGCGCCGGGACCGTTCTAGGTTGACCGGCGCGGAGACCGAACCGGCTGCCCCGGCAGGTGCCCAGTCCAGATGATTCGGAACATCCCCCACCGCATCGCCCCCGTCATCGTCGCGGCGCTGTTCGTCGCGCTCGTGGTGCCCGTCGCCCGGGCCGCCGACCCCTCCACGCCCGTGACCATCGACGGCGGCGGCTGGGGCCATGGCATCGGCATGCCCCAGTACGGCATGCGCGGCCAGGCCGAGGAGGGCTGGACCTACGACCAGATCCTCGCCTACTGGTACGACGGCACCGGCCTGCGTCAGGCGTCCGAGGTCGTGCCGGCGGTCCCGACGACCGTCCGGGTGGGGATCAACTATGTCGACCTCGGCTCCTACGTCGAATACCGGCCCTTCCGATGGCAGGACTTCCATGTCGAGCAGGACCAGGGATCGACGGGAGTGGTCACGGCCTGCTTGCCCGGAGAAGCCGAGGGCGAGTGCTCGGTGACGGTGGACGCCGGCGTCACCTGGCGGTACCAGTGGTCGGACGCCTACTTCGACGGCGCCGGAGGATGCCAGTTCAAGCGCGCCGGGGTAATCCAGTACTCCCACCAGACGGCGTGCGACATCCGTCTCTATTGGACCGACCAGCCCTCCACGCGGATCGCCTTCCCCGACGTCGACATCGGCCGGACCTTCGCCCGGGGCCACATCGCGTTCCTGGGGCCGGTCACGGTCAACAACGTGCGGGGGTTCCACTTCAACGTCGTGCTCGACCTCGACGAATACGTCCTCGGCCTGGCCGAGATCCCTCCCTCGTGGCACATGGAGGCCCTGAAGGCACAGATCGTCGCCGCCCGCACCTACGGCGCGGAGAAGGCCAAGAACGGGATCCGCGGCGACTGCTCGTGCCACCTGGTGTGGAGCACCTTCGATCAGGCGTACCGGGGGTGGCATCCGCTGAACGAGGGCAACGGCGAGTACGGCCAGCGCTGGTACGACGCGGTGATGGCGACGGCCGGCGAGGTCGTCGTGTACCCGGCGGGCGGCACCGGGATCGCCGAGACCTACTACGCCTCGTCGACCGGTGGGGCGACCGAGTTCGTGTCGGACATGTGGGGATCCAATCAGGCCTCGTACCCGTACCTCGCCTCCAAGCCCGACCCGTGGAGCGAGATCTACGCCTCGACACCGACCGAGAGCACCACCATCCGCTGGCGTCACACCCGGACCGCGGGGGAGATCGTCACGGCACTCACCACCGAATGCCAGCCAGACAGAGTGCCCTTCCCCGGCCTCACCGAATTGACCGACATCGAGATCGTCGAGACCCATGCCTCCGGGAGTCCGCGGGCGGTGAAGGTCACCGGTGTCGCCGATGGGCAGGTGACCAGCAAGACCTTCTATCACAGGGCCGACGACTGCGACGACCGGTGGAGCGTGATCCGCAGCCGCCTCGGCATCAGAGGCCACTTCATCTACTCCTTCACGGGCCTCACCCAGCCCGAACGCCTGGCCGGGGCAGACCGGTACGAGACCGCGGTGGCCGTGTCGCAGTCCACCCACCCGGAGGGCGCCGACGTCGTCTACCTCGCGGTGGGCATGAACTACCCCGACGCGCTCGCCGGCGGCCCGGCCGCCGCAGCCGAGAGTGCTCCCATCCTCCTGGTGACCGAGACGGCACTGCCCGCCTCGACTCGAACCGAGCTCCAGCGGCTCGCGCCATCGACCGTGGTGGTGCTCGGTGGCCCCGCCGCGATCGCCGACTCGGTCCTGTCCGCGGCCCAGTCGGTCCTTCCCGGAGCGACCATCGGGCGCCGCCAGGGCGCGACCCGGTACGAGACCGCGGTGGCGGTGTCGAGCGCCGTCTTCTCGCCGGGTGTGGGGACCGTCTACGTCGCCTCCGGTGAGTATTACGCCGACGCGCTCATTGCCGCCCCGGCCGCCGCGGTGGGCGGCAGCCCGCTCCTCCTGGTCAGGAGCGACGCCGTGCCGGCCGCAGTCGCGACGGAACTCACCCGGCTCGCACCCGGCCGGATCGTGGTGGTGGGCGGCCCGACCGCAGTCTCCGACGCCGTCGTGAGCCAGCTCGGCTCCTTTGCCGGAACGGTGGATCGGATCTCCGGAAACGACCGATACGCGGTCGCCGCGGCGATATCTGCCGACGCATTCCCCGGTGGCGCCGACACCGCCTACATCTCCATCGGGACCGACTTCCCCGATGCGCTCGCCGGCGGCCCCGCGGCGGCGTCCGACCCCGGTCCGCTCCTGCTGGTCACCACCAATTCGATCCCCC
>DATHSA010000056.1:0-17029 GCA_035464675.1 Acidimicrobiia bacterium | reverse complement strand
GATTGTGACTACTTCGAGCGGGTCAACATCAAGGCGCCGACCCGTGAGGAGGCGTGTCGGCGCACCGCCGAGGTGATTCGGAAGAAGGCGCTCGACACGATGGAGGGCGACACGTTCCGTTTCATCGAGGCCAAGTTCGGCAACTACCCGGTCGACGTGATCCGGGGCGGGTCGATGCTCCCGGCGGGAAGCCCGATCGCGTGGTCGGCGGAGGAGGTCGAAGACGGGGAGATCGTCGCCGAGACGCCAGCCGGCGACGAGATCACGATCCGATGGGAGGACGTCGCCTCCGAGCCCGGATGGTGCAAGCTCGACTGGGTGGTGGCGGACCCGGTGCGCCGGCAGTTGGCCAACGCGTCGAACATGCTCGACGTCACCTGGGAGGCTCCCGACGGGTCGATCACACCCCTGGACGGCTACCTCGACCCGTACTTCCAGGAGGTGTACCTCGACGCGTCGGAGGTGCCCCTCTTCACCAAGCTGGCCCAGCACGTGTCGGCGGATGCCCTCGATCACTACGTGGAGCAGCTGGAGAAGGAGGTCCACAAGTACCTCGTGCCGGACCACGCCAATTACGGGAAGGCCGCCAAGCGGATGTACAACGTCTTCCGGATGAGCGGCCATTACCTGGAGGCGGCGTTCCTGAGGGAGATCTTCGACGAGCCGACCACTGCGCTCTATCAGATCTATGCGGTGGTGAGGACCATCGAGGAGGCGTCGGAGCCCGGCTCTACGGTCGACCGCGACGCCGTGGTGGACCAGGTGGATCGCACCATCATCGATGTGATCCGGGCTCTCGAGGGTGTCGAGGAGGAGGCGATCGTCGAGCAGCTGCTCGCGCTGCGCGATGGCGTACGGGAGGGGGGCGTCGACTCTGAATTGGCCGAGGCCGCCCGTGCCCGGCTTCTCAACCTGGTCAACAACTTCTTCTACGAGAAGATGACGGCGATGCCCGAGGTCAGGGAGTACATGGACTCGCACTCCTGATGGACTCGGAGACGTTCACGGTCGACACGGGGAGCGAAGCCACCACCATCGACATCACGGATCGGGCCCGATCGTTTGCTTCCGGCCGCGGCGACGGTCTCCTCTCGGTCTTCCTCCCGCATGCCACCGCGGGGGTGGCGATCTTCGAGACCGGGGCCGGGACCGATCGGGATGTGATCGACCACCTGGGGACGCTGTTCCCGCGCGACGATCGCTGGACCCATGCTCACGGCTCCCCGGGGCATGGCGCCGATCACGTGGTGCCGGCGTTCGTCTCGCCCTCGATCACCGTCCCGGTGGTGGACGGGGATCTCCAACTGGGCACCTGGCAGTCGATCGTGCTGGTGGACCCGAACGCGGACAACCGCACCAGGACGGTGCGGTTGTCGTTCGTCTCGGGCTGACCCGCGGACTACTTGTCGATCAGGACGAGCACTCCGGCGGCGACGCCGATGATCCCCAGGATCGTGGCGTCCAGGTCGATGATGTCCATCTGCCCGAGCCCCAACAGGATCAAGTACGCCGCCAGGACGATTCGCCACAGACTGCTGAACTTCATGGATTTCCCCTTCATGAGTTGCCGTGTCCGGGCTTGCGGGACTCCGTCACGGGGCTCGCAAAGACGCCCGGCGTAACCAATGTCTAGCCTCTTCGACGGCGAGGGAGGGGAAATGACCACGGATGATCAGTCGCGAAGCCCGAGCGAAGACCTCGTTCGACGCGCCAGGGAGTCGATTCAGGAGGAGCCGCCGGTCCAACCCGGGCCCCCTCTGATGGGGGCTGGCAGCGACAGCCCGCCGGTTCATCAGGAACCCGCGTCACGCGTCCATGACGAGCCTCCGCCGGCGCCCCCCGCCCGGTTCGCCGCCGATGCCATCTCCCGGCCCGACGCGCCGATCGACTATCGCCGGGGCCTCGTGTTCGCGATCGCAGCGGCCCTCGCCGGGACGATCGTCTGGGCCCTGATACTGGCGTATGCCGAGATCCAGGCGTGGGTCATCGGCATCGGCATCGGTTACCTGGTGGGCCTTGCCGCCATCCGCGGCGCGGGCAAGATGTCCAACCAGTTGCGGGTCGCCGCGATCGTCCTCACGGTCGCGGCTGTCGTGGCGGGGGAGCTGCTCGGGACCGCCCTGCTGTTCAACAAGGAATTGGGCTTCTTCGACATGCCGTTTGCCGTCGAGGTCTACTTCGACAACATCGGAGGCGACTTCGCCTTTGCCCTCGGCGCCGCTGCATTCGGCGTGTGGGCGGCCCTCTCCGCCACCAGGAATTAGGCGGGGGTCAGCCTTCGAATTCGATGCCCGCGACCAGCCGGTCCACCACGCCGACCAGATCGCCGAACCCCTCGACGGTCGATGTTCCGCCGACGATCCCGATCGTCACACCGTCGACGTCCACGATCCAGATCCTCGCCGCTCGACACAGGCGCACGCCAAAGCTCGCCCGAGGCTGGTTTTCCGAATTCATCAGCGCCAATCCGATCTCGCTGAATCGGCTGTACCCGACCACCGTGCCGACGGCGCCTTCGCAGGCCTGCTCCCACCCGGGTATGACCGGAACCGCGACGTCCACGACGACCGCGTCGAGTCCGGCCACGGTCGTTGGCCGCGGCTCGCTGAGCACGTCCGTGAAGGGGGAGTCGACTATCTCGCTGATGAGCGCTTCGGTACTCGCACCCGGTTCGTAGGCCAGGATCGAGAGATCGACGTCGAAGTAGCTCTCATCCGTCGGATGATGCTGAAGGTAAACCCACAACTCCCTGGCCTCGATCGACCACCATCCCGCCTCCTCCACATGGAGCGAGAGCGGGGCGTAGAAGTCGTCGGCGGTGTAGGTGGTGTCGGCCTGCATCTTCAGGATGGTCCGCTCGGGCAGGGAATCGTCGGTCGACGTCGTTGATGTCGTGGAGGCCACTGTGCTCGTCGTGATCGGGGCCGGGTCGTTTCCCGTCCCTTCGGTGCCAGACCCGTTGCAGGCTCCCAGGATCACGCAGATGAATACGACGACGACTCCCGGGAACGCGCGGTTCATATTCGGTCGACCCTAGGCGTTCGGGGTTACGTGGCCCGTCTGTTGCTGACAGGCTCTCCTTTTATCCCTCTCCCGCTTTGCCCTATGGAGCGCGAATGGGCGATAATGCCGCTCCGCATTCTGCAGGAGTTCGTCCCATGGATCAGGTCAGCCTTCGCGCCGAGACGCGCGACGTCGTCGGCACCCGGCCGGCCAAGCGTCTTCGCAACACCGGCAAGGTGCCCGCCATCCTGTACGGCCGCGGCCTGGATCCCCTCACCCTCACGGTTGATCGCCGTGACCTCTATGCAGCCCTTCACACCGATGCCGGGTCCAACGCCCTCATCAATCTCGAGGTCGAGGGCACGAAGAAGCCGTACCTGACGGTCGCCCGGGAGATCCAACGCCACCCGGTGCGCGGCGAGATCGCCCATCTGGACTTCATCAGCATCTCACTCGAGGAGAAGATCACCGCCGACGTCGGCATCGAGTTCCTGGGAACGCCCATCTCTGTCAAGGAGGAGGGAGCACTCGTCGAGACGATCCGCAACTCGGTGACCGTCGAAGCGCTTCCGCTCGAGATCCCGGCGCACATCCAGCTCGACATCTCGGAGATGGCTCTCAACGACACCCTCAAGGTGTCGGATCTCCCGGTGATCGAGGGAGTGGAGTACCTGGACGATGCCGATGCCTCGGTCGTGACCGTCATCATCCCCCGGATCATCGAGCCCGAAGAGCCGGAGCCGGAGGAGGGCGAACTGCTCGAGGGCGAAGAGGGCGAACTGCTCGAGGGCGAGGAGGCCGAGGCCGCCGAGGGCGAGGCCGCTCCCGAGGGCCAGGCCCAGGAGCCCGAGGAGGGGTAATCCCTCCCTCCTTCCTGATACCTTCAGTCGATGCGACGTCGCAAGTCCCCGTCGGGGCCCAGCCCCGTACTCGTCGTGGGTCTGCGCAACCCCGGTGCCGACTACGAGGGCACGCGCCACAATGTCGGAGGCGAGGTGGTCGTATCCCTTGCGGGCCGCGAGTCCTTCAAGCGTGCGCCCAAGCGGATCCACGCGGAGATCGTCGAGATCCACCTTTCAGGTACTCGGGTGGTGATGGCCGTGCCGCTCACCTTCATGAACGAGTCGGGCGGGCCCGTCTCCGGCCTGACCAAGTATTTCGAGGTCGATCCTGAGCGCCTCGTGCTCGTGCACGACGACATCGACCTGCCGTTCGGGAAGCTGCGATTTCAGGGAGGCAGGGGTTCGGGGGGTCACAACGGGGTGGCTTCGGTGATGCGGTCCCTGGGAAGCCGCGACGTGTGGCGTCTGAAGGTCGGTGTGGGGCGGCCGCCGGGGAGGATGGATCCAGCCGACTTCGTCCTTCGGCCGTTCACCAAGTCCGAGCGCCCCGATGTGGACCTCCTGGTGGTCGCCGCGGCCGATGTGCTGAGAACCTTCGTCGAGGACGGCCCCGACGCCGCGCGGCAGGAGGCCGGCGACGCCACGACGCGGCTGGGGATCGCGCGATGACGTCGTTCGTCGCCCGTTACGCGTCGCCCGCCATCGCGGCGTCTCCCGCTTTGCGGGGACTGGAGGCTGGAGGCTGGAGGCCGGCGGCTTGCTGATCGGGGCAATCGACCAGGGGACCACGAGCACCAGGTTCATGGTCTTCGACGAGGGAGGTCGGGCGGTGGCATCCGCCCAGCAGGAGCACCGGCAGATCTATCCCAGGCCGGGCTGGGTCGAGCACGACGCCGCCGAGATCTGGGCCAAGACCCGATCGGTCGTCCAGGAGTGCCTGGAGATGGCCGGTATCGCCGCGAGTGGCCTCGCCGCGGTGGGGATCACCAACCAGCGGGAGACGACGGTGCTCTGGGACACCGCGACCGGCGAACCGCTGTCGCCGGCCATCGTGTGGCAGGACGTGCGCACGGCCGACCTGGTCGGCGAGCTCGCCGGCGACGAAGGCCCCGACCGGTTCCGTGACGCCACGGGCCTGCCCCTCGCCACCTACTTCTCGGGGCCGAAGATGCGATGGCTGCTCCGGGCGAACCCCGGCCTCCCCGCCACGGCCTGCTTCGGGACGGTCGACTCGTGGCTGATCTGGAATCTGACCGGACGTCACGTCACCGATCCGACGAACGCCTCGCGGACGATGCTGATGCGTCTCGACACCCTCGAATGGGATCCGGGCCTGTGCGACGCCTTCGGCGTGCCAGGGGAGATGCTCCCGGCCATCGAGCCGAGCGTCGCCGTGTATGGGGAGGGCACCGGGGTGCTGGCCGGGGTCCCGATCGCAGGGGATCTCGGGGATCAGCAGGCGGCACTGTTCGGCCAGGCGGGGTTCGCTCCGGGGCGCGCCAAGAACACCTACGGGACCGGGTGCTTCCTGCTCGCCAACACCGGGCCCCAACCGGTCCGCAGTGACCAGGGCCTGCTCACCACGGTGGCCTACCAGGGGGCGGGAGCGGCGGCGTACGCCCTCGAGGGGTCGGTCGCCATCGCCGGCGCTGCCATCCAATGGCTGCGCGACAACCTGGGGATCATCGAGTCGGCGTCCGATGTCGAGGGACTGGCCCGGTCGGTCGACGACAACGGTGGCGTGTATCTCGTCCCCGCCTTCAGCGGGCTGTTCGCTCCCTGGTGGCGAGCCGACGCCAGGGGGACCATCACCGGGCTCACTCGCTACGCCACGTCCGGGCACATCGCCCGGGCGGCCCTGGAGGCGACCGCATTCCAGGTCCTCGACGTGGTGCGCGCCATGGAGGCCGATGCGGGCAGCCCGATCGACACCCTGCTCGTCGACGGCGGGATGGTGGGCAACGACATGCTCATGCAGTTCCAGGCCGACATCCTCGGCATACCGGTGGTGCGCCCGACGGTCGCCGAGACCACCGCGCTGGGGGCGGCATACGCCGCCGGTCTCGCCGTCGGGGTGTGGAAGGACCTCGACGAGGTCGCCGCGCTGTGGCAGGAGGACAGACGCTGGGAGCCTGAGATGTCCGCGGACGACCGCGACTCGTCGATCGAGGGCTGGCACACGGCAGTGAGGAAGACGCTGGCGTAGATCCGTCTCCCGTCTCCCGTTACCGGTTACCGGGCGCTTCTGCGCGGAAGGCATGGGCAACGGGCAACGGGAAACGGGCAACCCTCCTAAGTACCATCACCCGCAACCATCGAGAGGCAGAGACCATCTCCGTACCCGACCGCCTGGCGTATCTGCGGATGATCATGGTGCCGGTCATCCTCGGGTTGATCCTTGCCAGGGACTCGGTGAACCATGCCTTCGGGATCGCCGCGGTGCTGATCGCCATCGCCTCCTTCACCGACTTCCTCGATGGGTACCTGGCTCGCAGGTGGCGGATAGCCACGGTGCTCGGCGGATTCCTCGACTCGATCGCCGACAAGCTGCTGGTCGCCGGAGCACTGTTCGGGCTCGTTGCCGCAGACCGCGCCTGGGCGTGGGCAGCGTTCGTGATCATCGGGCGTGAGATCGCGGTGTCAGGTCTCCGCGGGGTAGCCGCCATGGATGGCGTCGTGGTGCCCCCATCGATCTGGGGGAAGATCAAGGCCAATGTCCAGTACCTGGCCATTTTCCTGGCGCTGCTTCGGGTATCGGAGACCTATGGAGGGCTCCACCCCGACGAGTGGGCGATGATCGTCGCCGTGGCCGTGACGGTGATGTCGGGGTTCGAGTACTTCTCGCGCTTCGCCCGGGTGCTGCGGTCCGATCGGGTCCGTGCCTGACGTCTTCCTGACCGGCGGGTCGGGTTGGCTGGGCGGCGGCGTGCTCCGTCGCCTCCTCGCCGATGGGTACGGGGTGCGCGCTCTGGCGCGATCCGACGAGGCCGCCAGGATCGTGTCGGCCGCCGGCGCCGAGCCGGTTCGGGGAGACGTCACCGAGGCCGGATCGTGGACCGATGCCCTGCGCGACTGCTCGGTGGTGTTCCACGTCGCCGGGAAGGTCTCGATGTGCGACCCCGGGCAGCTGGCCGTCAACCTCGCCGGCACCCGCACGGTGATGGAAGCAGCCGGGAGGGCAGGGGTGCCCCGGGTCGTCTTCACTTCCTCGGCGGCGACCATCGGCGAGGCCCGGGGCGAAGTGGGCACCGAGTCGACGCCGCATCCCGGCAGATACCTGTCGGCGTACGCCCGCTCCAAGCACGAGGCCGAGCAGCTCGCCTTCTCCGAGGGGCGGCGTCTCGGGATCGAGGTGGTGTCGGTCAACCCCTCGTCGGTGCAGGGGCCGGGGAGGACCCATGGCAGCGCCCGCATCTTCATCGGATATCTCCAGGGACGGCTTCGCTGGGCGGTGAAGACCCGCCTGCCCCTCGTGTCGATCGACGACGCCGCCGCGGCGCATGTCCTCGCCGCCACGAGAGGCGAGCCCGGCGAGCGCTACCTGATCAGCGGCTGGCACCCCACGGTGGAGGAGGCGATCGCCCTGCTCGGCGAGATCGGCGCCGTCGAGCACCCTGTCCGCTACCTCCCCTGGTGGGCACTGGCAACCGGCGCCACCGCCGTCGAGGGGTTGTGGCGCCTGGTCGGCAAGGAACCCCCGTACTGCCGGGCGATGGCCCGCGAGGTCCGCCACGGCCACGTCTTCGACACCACCAAGTCCGAGCGGGAGCTGGGGCTGGCGTACACGCCGCCTCGGGAGTGGTTGGCGGAGACGGTGGAGTGGTATCGCGCGCAGGGGGTGGTGTGACAGGTGTGCGTTGACCGCGTCGGGGTGGTTGCCCGTTACCCGTCACCCGTTGCCCGTCGGCGCATGAACTGCCGGAGGCGAGTCAGCATTGAGCGCACTCGCGCCAGGTCTTGTCCGAGTTCTGACCAGAGGTCGGGTGCGAGGTAGCCGAGGTCGCGAGCGAGCAGCAAGTGGTCCTCGACCTCGTTCGCCGACCCGAGGGCGTAGTTCAGGTACCTGACGTATTGCGACGGTGAATCGTGGCCGGCCCCCTCGGCGATGTTGGTCGTGATCGACGAAGCGGCCCGTCGGGTCTGATCAACGAGCGAGAAGCGCTCCGTGCGGGGGTAGCTGCTCGTTGCTCGATAGATGGCCAGGCGCGTCGTGTGTGCCAACTTCCACGCCTCGAGCTTCCGGTAGTCGCTCACCCGGCAAGCGAGCCAGTTCGGAGCTCTGAAGTCAAGACCCCCCAGAGCCGCGGGTAACGGGTAACGGGGAACGGGCAACGATTCCCACGGGCGGCATCACCGTGACCGCACACCCCTACCCTTCCTCGCGATGACGGCCCCGCTTGCGGCGTTGGCCGCCCGTTGGCGCGACCAGAAGCCGATCGACATCCCCGGGCACCTCGTGGTGCCGCCGCCTCTGCGCGCCTTCTTCCTCGCCGGATTGGCCTCGAAGGCCCCCGGGCCGATCCTGGCGATCGTGCCCGGTGAGCGTGACGCCGAGGACCTCGCCGACGACATCGAGTTGTTCCTGGACGGGTCGCTGTTCCTGCCGCCATGGGAGACGCTCCCCTTCGAGCACGTGTCGCCGAACGTGGGGACCATGGCGGCGCGGGCCGCCGCCCGGCATGCGCTCCGCTCGGGCGAGAAGGTCGTGGTCGTCGCATCGGTGCGCGGGGCGGTGCAGCGCATCTCCCCGTCCCCGACCGACCCGGTCGTCCTCCGAGTCGGCGACGACCACGACTTCGAGGGGCTGGTGGGTCGTCTCGCCGCAGCGGGCTACGACCGAACGGATCGGGTGGAGAGCCGCGGCGAGTTCGCCGTCCGCGGCGGGATCATCGACCTGTACCCGGCGCAGGGGCGGGAGCCGGTGCGGGTCGACTTCTGGGGCGATCGGGTGGAGGAGATCACCACGGTCTCCGTGACCACGCAGCGTTCCATCGGGTCGGTCGCCGAGGTGGCGGCGTTCCCGGCGCGCGAGGTTCGCCCCGACGATTCGCTGTCGGAGCGGGCGCGTTCGCTCGCCTCGTCCGAGCCATGGGCGGCGGCCACCTGGGACCGGGTCGCCGAAGGGGTCTCCTTCCCGGGTATCGAGTCGTGGCTGCCGTGGCTGGCCGACGCGGCGACGGTGATCGACGAGGCCGACGCCTCGACCCGCGTCGTGCTGTTCGAGCCGTCCCGCTCCCACGACCGGGCGCGCGATCTCGCCAAGGAGGAGTCGGAACTGGCCGCGGCGCTGGCGCCGACGTGGGGGAGCGGCGCACCCGAGGCCGGAGAGCACCCCGATCTGTTCCTGCCGATCGAATCGGCGCTGCCGACGGATCGCGTCCTGGAGGCGCCCTCGGTCGCCGGCCGCCCTGGCGAGGAGGCGCTCTCGGTGTCCGGGTTCGACGCCGAGCCGGGCAACCCGGAGTCCGTGGCGCGTGGCCTCGGAAGCCTCGTGAAGAAGGGGCTCGACGTGGTCGTGGCCATGGACGGCGATGCCGCCGCCGATCGGGTGGCCCGTGTCCTCGCCGAGGAGGGCCTGGCCCTCCACCGCGGCGAGGAGGCGGCCACCGGTTCGATGGTGATCGCCCACGGGATTCACCGCGGCTTCGTTGCCCCGGACCTCGGCGTGGCGGTGCTCGGCGAGCAGGAGATCGCCGGCCGCCGGCGCGCCCACCGCCGGGCTCGGGCGGCGGTGCGCGAGGTGGCCCCGTCCTACGGCGATCTCCGCCCTGGTGACTTCGTCGTCCATCATCACCACGGCATCGGGCGCTTCGAGGGCCTCGTCACCAACCGGATGGGGGGCATCGAGCGCGACTATCTGCTCATCGCCTACGCCGGCCAGGATCGCCTCTACGTCCCCACCGACCAGCTCGCCGCGGTCCGTCCGTACACCGGAGGCGAGTCGCCCAGGCTGAGCCGGATGGGCGGCGCCGACTGGGAGCGCACCCGGGGGAAGGTGCGCAAGGCGGTGGCCGCCGTCGCCGAAGAGGTCGTCGCGCTGCATCGCAAGCGGGCCCGCGCATCGGGCACCGCCTTCGCCCCCGACACCCCCTGGCAGCGCGAGATGGAGGCGGCGTTCCCCTTCGAGGAGACCCCCGATCAGCTGACCGCCATCTCCGAGGTCAAGCAGGACATGGAGGCGGAGGCCCCGATGGACCGCCTGGTATTCGGCGACGTCGGGTTCGGCAAGACCGAGGTGGCCATCCGCGCCGCTTTCAAGGCCGTGCAGGACGGCAAGCAGGCGGCGGTCCTCGTGCCTACGACCCTCCTCGCCCAGCAGCACCACCAGACGTTCGCGGATCGGTTCGCCGGGTACCCGGTGCGGGTGGAGATGCTCAGCCGGTTCCTCACCCCCCATCAGCAGAGGACGGTGGTGCGCGGAGTCGCCGAGGGTGCGGTGGACGTGGTGATCGGCACCCATCGCCTGCTCAGCGAGGACATCTCGTTTCGTGACCTCGGTCTGCTCGTGGTCGACGAGGAGCAACGCTTCGGCGTGTCGGCCAAGGATCAGATCAAGGCGCTGAGGGAGTCCGTCGACGTGCTGACGCTCACCGCCACCCCGATCCCGCGCACCCTGGAGATGGCGCTCACCGGGATCCGCAGCGTGAGCCGCATCTCGACGCCTCCCGAGGACCGCCACCCGATCCTCACGTTCGTCGGGCCGTACGAGGAGCAGACGGTCTCGGCGGCGATCCGGAGGGAGATGCTGCGCGAGGGCCAGGTGTTCTACGTCCACAACCGCATCCAGTCGATCGACCACGCGGTGACCCGCCTCCGCGCGCTGGTTCCCGAGGCTCGCTACGCAGTGGCCCACGGGCGGATGAGCGAGGGCCAGCTGGAGCAGGTGATGCTCGACTTCTGGAACGGCGAGTACGACGTGCTCGTGGCCACGACGATCATCGAGTCGGGCCTCGACCTTCCGCAGGTCAACACGTTGATCGTCGAACGCGCCGACCTGCTCGGGCTGGCCCAGCTCTACCAGCTTCGGGGGAGGGTCGGACGCTCCTCCCAGCGCGCCTACGCGTATCTGTTCCACCCTGAGGACCAGCGCCTCACCGAGGAGGCATATCGCCGTCTGGAGGCGATCGGTGAGTTCGGGGACCTCGGCTCGGGGTTCCAGCTCGCCCTGCGGGATCTGGAGATCCGGGGTGCGGGGAGCGTGCTGGGGAATGTGCAGTCCGGCCACATCAGCGCGGTGGGGTTCGATCTCTACATCGAACTGGTCGCCGAGGCCGTGGAGGAGCTCGAGACCGGGTCGACGCGGGAGAAGCCGCCTGCCGAGGTCCGCATCGAGCTGCCGGTGGAGGCTCACCTGCCCGACGACTACGTGCCCGATCAGGACGCCAGACTCGAGGCCTATCGGCGGCTTGCAGCAGCGACCAGTCATGCATCGATCGACGACGTGGTCGCCGAGTGGACGGACCGCTACGGCGAGCTACCGGAGCGAGCAGAGGTGCTGATCGACATCGCTCGTCTACGCGTGGAGGCGCTGCGAGTGGGCATCGCCGAGATCGTCGCCATGCGGCGCGAGGTGCGGCTGTCCCCGGTCACCCTCTCCGCGTCCAAGGAGGTCCGTCTCGAGCGGATCGCCCCGAAGGCGGTGCTCCGCGACCGGGCCGTGTTCGTCCCCCTGCCTCCGGAGGGTCCTGCGACCCGGATGGCCGACTTCATCCGTACAATGTGGCCCCCCGAAGACGGATGACCCTCTTGCGTCGCACTCTCACATTGATCCTCGCCCTCGCGCTCGGCGTCTCCGCGTGCTCCGGCGGCTCCGGCGCGGAGATCGCCAGCGTCGGGGACACGACCATCACCGAAGGGGACCTCGCCGACCTGTACGAGGACGACATCGACGCGCTTCCCATCGACTCGAGCCTTCGTTCGACGATCTTCGGCCTCATAGCCAAGGCGATTCTGATCGACGCGATTCGCGTCGACTTCGGTGTCGAGGTCGACCAGGCCGAGGTCGACGGCGTCGAGCAGGCGATGCTGGATCAGATGAACGCCAACGGGCTCACTCCGGCCGAGTACGTGCAGATCCCCGACGCCGGCCCCGAGATGATCCGCCACAGCGCCGAGATCTCTGTGGTCCGCGAGGCGGCACAGCGCGCCCTGGCCTCCGTGCCCGCCGTCATCGATCAGATCCTTGCCGACGCCACGGCGATCACCACGGTGTGCGCGTTCCACATCCTGGTCAACACCGAGGAGGAGGCCACCGCAGCCCTGGAGCGAGTCCAGGGAGGTGAGGACTTCGCCGCCGTCGCGGGCGAGGTCTCCATCGACTCGGCCCCGGGCGGCGATCTCGGTTGCAGGCTTGCCAACGCCTATGTCGAACCGTTCGCACTCGCCACCGTGGAGGCGCCACTGCTCGAGCCCACCGGCCCGGTGCCGACCCAGTTCGGCTATCACGTGATCCAGGTGAACGAGCGCACCACCGCCGACGAGGAGGCTGTGCGCGCCAACCCGCAGGACTATCTGAGCCGCAGCGAGATCGACGAACTGTGGACGGCCTGGCTCACCGAGACGCTCCAGGACGCCGAGGTCGAACTCGATCCGCGTTACGGCGAGTGGACCGCCTTCGGGATCCTGCCACCCTCGGAGTGACCGGGCTCCAGATCGTCGGCCTGGGACCCGCCGGACTGGACCGCCTGCCCGCCTCCGTTCTCGAGCTCCTCACCGATCGCCAGACCACCGTCGTGGTGCGGACGATGGAGCATCCGGCATGCATGGAGCTGGCCGAGAGGCGCGAGGTGGTGGCATGCGACGATCTTTACGAGGGCAGCGAGGCCTTCGAGTCGGTGTATCGGGCCATCGCCGACCGGGTGCGGTCGCTGCTCGACGACGGCCCCGTGGTGTACGCGGTCCCCGGGAGTGCGCTGGTGGGGGAGCGCGTCGTGAGCATCCTCCGCGCCGAGGTGCCGGAGGTGGGGATCCGCCCGGGGGAGTCGTTCCTCGACCTCGCCCTGGCCCGTTGTGGCGTCGACCCCCTCGAGAGGGGGTTGCAGGTCCTCGATGCCCACGACCTCCCGCAGCCGCTCCTGCTCCACCTCCCGACGGTGTTCGCCCAGTTGGACGGACGAGGTGCCGTCGATGCCGTACGCGACTCCCTGCTCGCCCTGCTCGCTCACGACACGCCGATCATCCGGTTGGCCGACCTCGGGTCGAGCGACGAGCTGATCGAGACTCTCCCGATCGCGGATCTGCGGGCCGGGCATGCCGGGATGCGGGTGTCTCTCTTCCTGGATGTCGAGCCACCAGGCTGGCCGGGTCTCGTGCGCACCAATGCCCTCCTTCGCAGCGAGTGCCCCTGGGACCGGGAGCAGACCCATCACACGCTCGCCCGGCATCTCCTGGAGGAGGCATACGAGACCCTCGAAGCCATCGAGGCGTTGCCCGCCGAAGCCCCCGGTGGGGAGGCCGACGTGCCCGCCTACCTCGACCTCGAGGAGGAGTTGGGAGACCTCCTGCTTCAGGTCGTCTTCCACGCCACACTCTCCGCCGAGGCGGGGATGTTCGGCATCGAGGAGGTGGCCGAGTCGATCCGTCGCAAGCTGGTCGCCCGCCATCCCCACGTCTTCGGGGAGGTCCAGGCGGAGACCGCCGAGCACGTCATGGCGAACTGGGAACGCCTGAAGAGGGAGGAGAAGGGCCGCGAATCGCTCCTCGACGGCGTGCCCAGATCGATGCCGGCCCTCGCCCGTGCCCATGAGCTCCAGGCGAGGGCCGCAGGCGTGGGATTCGACTGGCCCGACGTAGAAGGGGTGCTCGCCAAGGTGCGCGAGGAGATCGACGAGGTGATCGAGGCTGCCGGAGAGCCCGATCGGGTACGCGACGAGATGGGCGATCTCCTCTTCTCGGCGGTCAATCTCTCCCGGCGTCTCGGCATCGACCCCGAGCAGGCACTCCGTGCCGCAGGCGACAGGTTCGATCGTCGCTTCCGAGCCATCGAGGAGGCCGGCGATCCCAGCGGCATGACACTCGAGGAGATGGACGCGCACTGGGAGAGGGCCAAGGGGGAGGAGTAGGTCGCCCGACTCCGGTCGCCGGTCGCCCGTCCAACGTCGTGATCGTGTTCGCCCGGTTGGCGAGGCCCTTCTCATTAGCGTGGGGTGGACCCCGGGCGGAGCGAGGGTCTCTTCTGAGGGCCTCCCCCGGCGTGCTGGTGAGTGCCGCGAGCGGAGCGATCGGCCCTCTTTTGAGCGTCTCCCCCCGCTTGCGGGGGGAGTACCCGAGCGGAGCGAAGGGGAGGGGGGCCGTGGGGACAACGCCAACGTGATCCGGTTCTTGTCACACCCGGGTCTGACCATCTCCGGGTGCCCAACGACCGAGAAGGCCTCCGAGCCTTTGCCAGAGAGAATCGCAAGAACATGTCGAAGGGCGAAGTGCGTCTCTGGATGGAGATCCGGGGCCGCCGACTTGGCTACAAGTTTCGGCGGCAGCACATCATCGGCCCCTTCATCGTCGACTTCGCATGCCTGGAGCGGAGTCTGGTCGTCGAGGTCGACGGGTCGCAGCACACCAGGCGGACCGATCTCTGGCGACAGGAATTCCTCGAAGCTCGCGGATTCAGGGTCATCCGCTTCTGGAGTCGCCATGTTCTCGACTCCACCGCCCAGGTCGTGAAGGAGATCGAGGCCGCCCTCGAGGGAGTAGCACCTGCCGGCAAGAGCATCGAGTTGGGTGGCGAACTGCTTGCTCGCGAGCACGAGACCCACTGGCCAGACTGAGCACCTCGTCTCCTGGTCCCGCCGCCCGCGCTGTCGACGGCCCCCTCCGGCCTCGCTTCGCTCGTCCACCTCCCCCGCACGCGGGGGAGGACGTTGTTTTCGGCCCCTCCGGCCCCGCTTCGCACCTCCTCCCCCGCACGCGGGGGAGGAGGTGCCAGGGCACAAGACTCCAAATTCTCCGCACCCCGTGATACGGTTCCCCGACCAGGAGGGCCCGTGACGACCATCACATCGATCCGGGCCCGCGAAGTCCTCGACTCCCGGGGGAACCCGACCGTCGAGGCCGAGGTGTTCCTTGCTGGCGGACACTTCGGCCGTGCGGCGGTTCCGTCGGGAGCATCGACGGGGGCTCTCGAGGCCGTCGAGCTTCGGGATGGCGGAGACCGCTTCGGCGGCAAGGGCGTGACGCGGGCCGTCCAGAACGTCAACGACCACATCGCCGATCTGCTCACTGGCAGGGATGCATTCGATCAGGAGTCGATCGACCTGGCAATGCGCGACCTCGACGGCACGCCCAACAAGGAGCGGCTCGGGGCCAACGCGATGCTCGCAGTGTCGCTCGCCGTCGCCCGCGCCGCCGCCTCGGCGTCCGGGATGCCGCTCTACCGATACCTCGGAGGCCCGTCGGCCCGCACTCTCCCCGTGCCGATGCTCAACGTCCTCAATGGGGGAGCGCACGCCGCCAACTCCGTCGACATCCAGGAGTTCATGCTCGTCCCCGCCGGCTTCGGGACCTACCGCGAGGCGCTTCGTGCCGGTGTCGAGATCTATCACGCCCTTCGCAAGGTTCTGGCTGGCCGCGGGCTGGCGACGAATGTCGGCGACGAGGGAGGCTTTGCCCCGAACCTCGCCGAGAACCGCCAGGCCCTGGAGGTGCTCACCGAGGCGACCGGCGAGGCGGGGTACGAGGTGGGATCCCAGGTGGCGTTCGCCCTCGATGTCGCCGCCACCGAGCTATATCGCGAGGGTCGCTACACGCTCGAGGGGCGCACGCTGAAGTCCGAGGAGATGGTCGACTATCTCGCTGGACTGGTCGCCGACTTCCCCATCGTCTCCATCGAGGACGGCCTCGCAGAGGACGACTGGGACGGATGGGTCGCGATCACCAACCGCCTCGGAGGGCGGATCCAGCTGGTCGGTGACGACGTGTTCGTCACCAACGAGGACCTGTTGCGCAAGGGGATCGACACTGGTGCCGCCAACGCCATTCTCATCAAGGTCAATCAGATCGGGACACTCTCCGAGACACTTCACACGATGCAGCTGGCCGAGCGGTCGTCGTATGGCCGGGTGGTGAGCCATAGATCCGGTGAGACCGAGGACACCTTCATCTCCCACCTCGTCGTCGCCACCAACGCCGGCCAGATCAAGACGGGTGCTCCGGCGCGTGGCGAGCGCACCGCCAAGTACAACCAGTTGCTCCGCATCGAGGAGTTGCTCGGGCCCGGCGCCCGCTACGCCGGCACCGCGCCCTACCGGAGGTGGGCGAGGTGAGAGAGGGTCGCCGTGGATTCGGGGTCGGCTCGGTCCTCGTCGTCACGGTGATCGTGGGCGTCGTGGCTGCGTCGGCCGGCGTGTTCCCCTTCCGTCAGATCATCGCCCAGCAGCGGTCGGTCGATCTCGCCGAGGCGCAGCTCGATGCCCTGATCACCGAGAATCGCAAGCTGGAGCAGGAGATCGCCGCCCTCGAGTCGCCACAGGAAGTGGAGCGGCTTGCTCGCGAGCACTTCGGCCTCGTGATGCCCGGCGACGTCGCGTATGTGGCGATCGTCCCCGAAGGGAGCGTGCCTGGCGAGCCCCACCCCGAGCCCGACTTCGAGGAATCGGTTCCCTGGTGGCGGGCGCTGTTGAACTTCCTCACCGGGAAGGATCTGGTGGACGGCTGAGGCTCGCTTCGCTCGCCCGTTGCCCGTTGCCCGTTGCCCGTTGCCAGAGAGCACCGCGCGCCCTTGTGAGCGATCCCCCGGTCTCTGTCGGGAGACCGGAGACGGGAGACGGGAGACGAGGTCAAGGGCATACTCACCTCTGTGATCCATGCCACCAACCGCGCGGTCGTCGAGGCGCAGCTCGATCGTCCGGTGCGCTCGGAGGTCGACGTGGTCACCCGTTGCCACCTGGACGTGCCGGTCGTGATCAGGGTGCCGCCGTTCCTCGACGACGGGACCCCCTTCCCGACGACATATTGGCTCACCTGTCCCCTGGCGACGCGCCGGATCGGGCGCATGGAGTCGGCCGGCGGCGTCGCCGCGATGGAACGCAATGCCGCCGGCGATCCGGAGTTCGGCGCCCGGCTGGAGCGGGCTCATGCCCGCTATGCCGCCGAGCGCGATGCGCTCGTGCCCGAGGATGCCGATCCCCGGCCGGCTGGTGGAGTGGGCGGGGCCCGGGCGGGGGGCAAATGCCTGCACGCCCACTACGCCG
>DATHSA010000055.1:0-20496 GCA_035464675.1 Acidimicrobiia bacterium | reverse complement strand
CCTTGTGGATCGAAGTGTCGTTGGACGTCGGCGACCTGGCCGACGACGCCCGCGCCCGACTCACCAGGGGTTTCACCCCCGTCGAGTGTGCGACCTACCAGATCGACCCGTGCCCGGCCACCCTCGAAGCGATCAGAGGCGGGTGACAAGCCCACCTCACGAAAGCGTCCCCGGGATCAGCTCGCCGATCCCGGTGCCCCACTCCTCGTCGGTGGCCCGGAACGCCTCCCTCACCACCGGCGCCGCCTGGGTGCCGGGCACGATCTGTTCCTGATCGAGGGTGAAGCGGACCATCCCGCCCATGGCCGCCGGGCCGCGCATCATCGCGGCGTTGCCGCCGTCGCCCTCGACGAACCGGACCCGCTCTCCGTCCCACGCGGCGCGTCGCTCCTCGGTCTCATCGATCCTCTGTGTCACCACCGAGAAGCCCCCCAGGTGACGGTTGGCGTCGCTCGCCTCCACCGAGATCGACTCGATCTCGGCGGCATCGAGACCCTCGGTCTCCCGGGCCGCCAGCAACCGGCTGATCCCGAGCAGCGGCATGTCGGCGGCGCGGGCGATGATTCCCAGGCCCGCTCCGAACCTGGGGTTCAGCTCGGTGGGCAGCCAGCCGTCGGACGTCACCACACCATCCATCGTGAACGCCCCTTTGAAGTCGACGAGGTCGCGCAGGTGGCTTCCGACGCGTCGGGCGGCGGCACGCATCTCTTCGCGTACCTCGTCGGTTGGATCCCATGACGACGACGCCGAGGCGTAGCGGAACCGGTCGGATCCGGGAGTCCTGAAGACCACCATCTCGATCGGCCGGAAGGCCGCCACCCGGCCAGGGAAGACCATTCCGTGGATCGAAGCCGGGACGCCCTCGAGAAAGGGCATCACCCGGACCTCGTCGCAGCGGGCGGAGAAGAACCCGATCGGCTCGTCGGCGTCGTCGGGATCGGCCACATACCGGGTGTATTCGGCCCCGCCGTGCCAACCCTCGCGGTTGTCTCCGGCCCACACGGTGCCTCCGGACCCGCCGAGCCGGCGTGCGGCGTCCGTGAGATTCGCCGCGTCGGCGGAAACCACCTCGACCGGGGCGTGATCCACGCCCGCCGCCCGCCATATCTCCTGAACCGTCGTCTTGTCCTCGAGGGCGATCCAGGACTCCGGCCGCCCGCCCCAGGACCGCCGTCCATCGATCTCGAAGTCGGTGTCGACGAAGGACGCCAGCACCCGTGCCTCGCGCTGGGGATCCCACAGGTCGATCCGGTCCATTGCCCATGTCGGAAGGTCGCGCAAGGCGGCGTGATAGGCGCGGAGCCCCTCCATCATCGTGTCGCCCCGAGTCTCGAGGACGACCATCTCGCAGTCCTCATCGGTGGGCAGCTCGCCGGTTCCCCTGGTGCCGCAGAGGAGCAGCGGACGGGGCGCGCCGCGCTCGCGCATCTTCTTGATCACCGAAGTCAGGGCCGCGCCGGCGTCGGCACAGAGAATCCAGCGGTGCCGGTCCATCACCCGGTCGACGAGATCCCGGTAGTGCTCGGCCGACATGTCGGGACCGTAGCGATGTTTCAGGGTCGTTCGCCCCTGGCCCTGGGCGTCCTCGTATCAGAGGCTGCCCATGAGAGGCAGGTCGGCGGGAGCGAGGCTCCAGGCCAGCACACAGCGCCCCCTCCTGTGAGTGGTGGGAGCCCCTCCCGCCGGCCCCTCAACAGAATCCCCTCCCGCCGGCCCCTCAGTTGTCGGCTCGCTGCGCTCGCCTCCGCGATCGACGATTCGTGAGTAACGGGTAACGGGTAACGGGTAACGGGCAACGGGTAACGGGTAACGGGTAACAGGTAACGTCCCCCGCGCGCCGCGTCGGCGCGACGGAGGCCCTGTGTTCAAGCGTCTGCGATGGCATTACCGGCGGCTGCGCCGGCAGTTCGGTGGGAAGGTGATCAGGCCGCTCCTCATCACCAGTCTGATCGTCGTCGTGCTCGCCACAATCGGGGTCACGCTGGCCGAGCGGGAGACGACGCTCTCCGAGTTCGGGCGGTCGTTCTACTGGTCCGTGATGACGATCCTCGACGCCGGCGACATCTCCTATGTGACCACGCCGGCGGGATGGGCGATCCACTGGGTCCTGGCCATCTTCGGCGTCGGTGTGCTGGTGACCGTGACGGGAGCCGTCGTCGGCGTCGTCATCGACTACTTGATGAAGGAGGGTTCGGGCATGGGAGCCTCGGGATATGAGGGCCACATCGTCGTGTGCGGGTGGAACGCCACGGCTCGCGATCTGATCGACGAGCTGCGATCGGACGAATACGGGGTCCGGATCGTGCTTCTCCACGAGGCCGATCGGAACCCGGCCGGCGAGGATGTCTACTACGTGCGCGGAGACGCCACGAATGAGGAAGATCTGGAGCGGGCGGGCATTCCCCATGCCACCGCCGCCATCGTCTGCCCCAGCGACCCGTCCGACGCCGCCGACATGCGGTCGATCCTCATCGTTCTGGCCATCGAGGCCATGGCGCCCCAGGTTCGAACGGTCGTGGAGGTGAACAACCCCCGCCATGTGCCCCATCTCGAGCGGACCCACGTCGACGAGATCTTGGTGACCTCACGCCTGGCGTCACGCCTTCTCGCTCGTACCGCGATGTATCCCGGGTTGAGCGGCCTGGTCACGGACATCGTGTCGGGAGGCGAGGGGTCGGAGCTGTACAGGGTGATTCTCCCTGACGAGTACTGCGGCCTCTCCATCGATCAGCTCTCGGCACGAATGCGGTCGGAGCACCAGGCGACCCTCCTGGCCGTGGCACGAGGCGAACACACCTACAGCAACCCGCCCACCGACTTCACCCTCCAGGAGGGCGACCAGGTCGTCGTCGTCGCCGAGTCCCTGGGCACACTCTCGCCGCTTCGATCGGCACGGGTCGCCGGCCCATACAGCTGAGAGCCCTCCTGGCTCCTGAGGCCGGTGCCACCCGACGACCGGCACGTGTGAGTCGACGACGAGTGGCAACCGGCGGGTATCGTGTGCGCTCACCAGAGGGTGGAGGCCACATGGGTGTCGAATTGCTCAAGCAGACCGGGCTGTTCAGTTCCTGCACCGACAAGGAGCTGAAGAATGTCATGGTGACCGCCAAGGAGCGGGAGTTCGACACCGGCGAGGTCATCATTCGTGAGGGTGATCCCGGTCTCGGCTTCTACCTCCTGCTCGAGGGGACCGCAGAGGTGCGCAAGGCTGGCAAGGCGGTCGCCGAACTCGAACCCGGCGACTATTTCGGCGAGATGGCCCTTCTCCTCGAAGACACCCCGCGCACCGCAGACGTCGTGGCCACCTCGAAGACCAGGTGCCTTGTGATCACGCAGTGGGATCTGCGGGCGCTCATCAGCACGCATCCCGACATCGGGATGAAGATCATGAACGAGTTGGCCATCCGGCTCAGCGGAACCGAGAAGGCGCTGGCGGACTGAGGCGCCTTCAAAACCCCATCGAGGCGGTTTGCCTCCATACCCCGGCGGGGAGGACCGGCTCGTGACTCTCGCCTTCACCGTGGGCGGCTGCCGCGGCTCGATGTGTGTCTCCGGGTCCCAGTACCGCCGGTACGGCGGGAACACCACCTGCTACTACGTCGAGGTCGAGCCCGGGCACTACCTCGTCGTCGACGCCGGCACCGGCCTGAGAAACCTTCAGCACGAGGTCCGTGCCCGGCCCGGGCCCAAGAGGTTCTCGCTGTTCCTCACCCACTACCACTGGGACCACATCCAGGGTCTCCCCGTGTTCGGCGCGGTGTACGACCCCAGCATCCGGGTCGACATCTACGGGCCGCCCTGTGAGGGGAAGACGCCCAACGAGGCACTCGGTGATGTGATGAAGCCGCCCTGGTGGCCCGTACCGGTGGACAGGGCGGCGGGCGTGAACATCCACCTGCTCGATGGCGGCATGAAGGTGGGAGCCGTGCGCATGCAGCAGATGCGGGTCAGCCACCCCCAGACGACCGTGGCGTACCGCCTCGAGGCGGACAAGACGATCGTGATCGCCACGGACCACGAGGCAGGCGAGCGGCCCGAGGTGGACGAGGCGCTCGCCGAGTTCGCCTCTGGAGCGGACGTCCTGTTCCACGACTCGCAGTACACCCCCGAGGAGCACATGTCGGACAAGAAGGGCTGGGGTCACAGCGATTGGGAGCAGGCGGCCCACGCCGCCAAGGCGGCGAGGGTGGGCCGCCTGATCCTCACGAGCCACGACCCGGATCGCACGGACGAAGAGGTCGACGTCATGCGTACCGAAGCGAGGCGCCTCTTCACGCCTGTGGACGCCGCCTACGAGGGCATGACGCTCCCTCTCTAGGAGCGGCGGCGAGCGGCAGGAATCCGCCGGTTCTCCTGGTCTCGTGTGGCCTGGACACAACGGGGCGTCAGGCGGCCGTCAGTCCTCCGGTATCCCGGCCGGGTTGAACTCGCTGGTCGAGTTCCACAGCATCCAGCCGTTGGTGGACTCCTCGGCGGTGGCGATGCTCTCGAGGATCTGATCCGGGGTCCACGAGAACGCCTGCAGCCACGGACGCATCAGCGCGCCTCCCTCGAGGCGTGGCATCCCCGCGTCGAGGGCCTGCCCGACCACCTCGGCCGGGTGGTCGTTCGGGTTGTCGAGGTCGAGCCAGCCCCGTCCGTAGTGGCTGGGGTAGATCATCGGGCTGATGGCGTCGACATGCCACGAGAGCTCCTCGACGCGCTGGCCGATTCCCTGGTCGTCGTAGACCGAGAGGACGATGGCGAAGATGTCCGCCGACACCGCGCACCCTTCCGCGTGAATCTGTTCGCGTGCCTCGGCGAGGAATGCTGCGATGGTCTCCACCCGGAGGTCCGCATCGAGGTCGGAGCCCACTGAGTAGACGGCGGTCGACGTGTCCCCGTCCGTCGGGAATCGAACGTAGTCGAACTGGATCTCGTCGAACCCCAGCCGGCAGGCCTCGATCGCCAGGTCGATCGGGTATTGCCAGGAGTCCCGGTTGGTGGCGTCCATCCACCCGAGGCCCTGGACGTTGGTCCAGTTGCCGCCGTTCTCCGCGTCCTTCACGGCGGCGTCGGAATTGAACACGCTGGCGTAGGGGTCCTGGAAGGTGACGATGCGGGTGATCGTGTAGAGGCCGTGCTCCTTGGCGAGGCGCAGGACCTCTTCGACGTCGTACTTGAGGTTGATCGCCCCGGCCTCGCGCGCCGCCGGTACCTGAGAGTCGTAGAGGACCCAGCCCTTCTCCTCCTTCGTGTCGAAGACAAGGGCGTTCACCGCGGTCTCGTCTGCGATGCGGAGGATCTCGGCGAAGGCCTCGGGGTCACCCGCCGTGTCGTAGAAGACGCGCAGGCCCTTGACCATGAATGGCTCGAGCACCAGGTCCACCCGGGTCTCCTCTCCGGCCCATGTCACCTCCCCGGCCACCCAGGCGGCCTTTTCGGCCGTGACCACCCCCGGCTCGGCGGCGACGAATTCGAAGGCGCCGAACTCGCCCGACTGGGTGGTGCGGTCGCCGAGCGACACGACCGCCCCGGGCAGGCCTATCCCGCTCACATCCGTCACGCGCCCCTGCAGAATGTGCGGGTACATCTGGAGGGATATGGACCCTTGTGCCGGGATCACCTCGACGGGATAGGTGGCCTCCTGGTACCCGGGAGCGGTCACCCTGAGGGTCGACGGAGCGTCGAACGCGAGAACCGCCAGACCCCCCTCCGATGTGATGGCTTCCCGGCCGTTGTCGGCGACGACCATGGCCCCGGCGATGGGCTGCTGGTCGGCGCCGATCACCCGGAGATGGACGTCGTCACTCGCAAGCGCGCTCTGGAGGAGGACCCATCCACCGACGATCGCGGTGAGCACCACCGCACCGGTGAGTGTCCGTGACGCGAGCTGACCCCAGTTGCGCCGCCGCTTGAAGCGGCGACCGCCGCCGGAGTCGAATATTGCGAGGTCGTGACGGGCTCGGCGCATTCCGTGTCCGAAGAGGGAGAGTATCCAAGGATAGGAGCGGAAGGTGCCGTATCCGAGTGCACGGATGCTTGCTGTCGGCCGTCCGGTGTCTTGAATACCTCCCATGAACCTCCTCGACGACCTCGCGCTGCGTGACGCCTGGAAGGCGGCTGGACGGCAGGTGGCGGTGGCGACCGTCGTCTCGGTCCAGGGAACCGCGCCGCGGCCACCCGGTTCCCGCCTGCTCGTCGCCGGCGACGGCGAGATGGTCGGCTCGGTGAGCGGCGGCTGTGTCGAGAACGATGTCGTGGTGCGCGCCCTCGAGGTGATCCGGACAGGCGCCCCGGTCGTGGTCGACTATGGGATCTCCGACGAGCAGGCATTCGACGTGGGGCTCGCTTGTGGAGGCACGATCAAGGTGCTGATCGAGCGGTGGTGACCGATGCACTGGAGGCGGGACGGGCGCTGCTCGAAGCGCGGCGGACCGGTGCGTTGCTCACCTGGCTCGAGGATGCGTCCAGAGCACTCGTCGACGGCGACGGAACAGTCCTGGCCGGGTCGGTGTCCGAGCAGCTCGTCGCTGAGGCCATGGCGATGATCGGCGCGGGAAGGTCGGGGATGATCGAGTCGACCTCCGGAGATGTGTTCGTGGAGGTGCTCGAGCCGGAGCCGAGGCTGCTGGTCTTCGGAGCGGGCCCCATCGCGGAAGCGCTGTGCTCCATGGCGGTCGTCGCAGGTTTCGCCGTCGAGGTGGCCGATCCGCGTCCTGCTTTCGCCAGGGAGGAGCGCTTTCCGGCAGCCACCGCCGTCCGCCGGGGCTGGCCGGCGGACCTCGTCCAGGAGATGGCCCCCGACATCTCGTCCTATGTGGTCTCACTCCTGCACGAGGCCCGATTCGAGGAGGAACTGCTCCCCGCGTTGCTCGGCACGGAAGCGCGGTACCTGGGGGCTCTGGGATCGAACCGCACTCACGAGGCCAGGCGCCGCCGGCTCGAGGAGGCAGGTTTCTCTGCGGACGAAATCGATCGGATCCATGGCCCCGTGGGGCTCGACGTCGGCGCTGTCACCCCGGAGGAGATCGCTGTGGCCATCCTGGCCCAGGTGGTCGCGGTCCGGCGAGGAGCGGGCTGATCGACGCCTACGTCTTCCAACGTCCGCGACGAACGATCTCCTCGACGGGCTTGCGGCCTGCGACTCCGCGGTCCCGGCGCGCGGCTCGCTGTGAGGCCTCCCGGTCCTCGTCCGGCATGCCGAAGGCGATCGCGTAGTGGCACTCGGCATCGTCGGGCAGGCCGAGCACCTCGGCGGAGCGGGCGGTGTCGTGGAGAGTTATCGGGCAAGAGCCCACGCCGCGTGCCGCCGCGGCGAGCATCAGGTTCTGGGCGAGGCGTCCGATGTCGAAGTCGTTCCCCTCCGCCGTCTTGACCAGGGCGATGGCCACCGCGGCCGCGCGGATCGGGTCGCTGAACCTTCCTGCGGATGCCAGGAGCTCCAGGCCGTCCCGGTCGTCGATCACGACGAGGCCCCAACCTTGCCGGTTCTTCGACGACCCCGTCCATCGACCTGCCTGGAGGATCGCATCGACGTCTGCGCGGGGGATCGGGTCTGATCGGAACGCCCGCACGACACGCAGCGAAAGGACCGCCTCGTAGGCTTCGTCGGATGGCTCGAGCATGTCCCGACGTTAGGCGGCGTCGTCCGTCTGGGTCGGCAGCGGGCTATCGCCTCGCCACGATGAAGATCCGCCGGAACGGGAACAGCGTCGTCCCGTCGGGCTGGCGGGGGTACGCGCTCCGCAGGCGGGCGGTGTAGTCGGCGAAGAACTCCTCGGCGTCCTCGCCGGCCGCGGCAAGGTACGGCCTGGCGCCGGTGGAACGGATCCACGCCGCGACCGGATCCTCCCCGCCCAATGCGTGCAGGTAGATGGTCTCCCAGATGTCGACATGCGACATGATCTCGTCGAGGAGGCGCCAGTAGTGCTCGGGCGCCGCGACCGGCCTCTCGCGGCGGACCCCGGCCATCTTCGTCGCCCACCGGCCGGATTGCGCCGTTTCGGCGAGGATCGTGTGCGAGGGCCCGTCGTGGTTGCGGGGCATCTGGATCGCGAGCGTCCCCCCTCTCGTCACACAGCGGGCGAGCCGGGGGAAGAGCGTGTCGTGGCCCCCGACCCACTGCAGGGCGGCGTTCGAGAACAGGAGATCCACGGGGTAGTCCGGATGCCAGTCCTCGATCGAGCCCTCGACCCAGTCGATTCCATCGATTTCTTGCGCCCGCGCCAGCATCTCGGGCGAATCGTCCAGGCCGTGGACTGCGGCGTGCGGCCAGCGTTCTGCGAGGAGGCGGGTGATGGCCCCCGTGCCGCACCCGAGGTCCCAGATCTCTCTCGGGTCCGCAGCCGGGATGCGGGTGATCAGGTCGAGGGCCGGCCGCGTTCGTTGGACGGCATAGCGCTCGTACCGGCTCGGGTCCCAGCCGGTCGTTATCGGTTTCCGCCCACGAGGGTCACGATCCCGCCTATCAGCGTGGCTGACGGACCGAAGCCGAGCACGTCTGTGAGGTCGGAGAAGCTTCCCCCGAAGTCGGTGACAAGCCGGTAGATCTGGGCTGCAAAGAGCGCCGGTATCACGATGCCGGCGATGCCGACGACGATCGCCGGACCCGTCGGCCTGTTCAAGAACCCGACCGCCAATGTCAGCGCGCCGATCCCGAACAGGATCCACCCGATGTACGGAGAGCCTGTTCCCTCATAGTCGAACAGGATCGATGCAGACAGGTCCATGGCGCTGAAGTTGTCGACGCCCGTGTCCAGCCACGGAAGCAGCGCCGACAACCCGATGAGTAGTGCTCCGACAAGGATGATCGGGTTGGCGTTCGCTGCGCTGAACTTGAGACCGGCAGACGTCGACGGTCCCGACGGCGCGGTCCCGAGTGTCACCAGGCGTCTTGCATCCACCCAGCCGGTCCAGCCATTGGACCCGACCACCTTGGCCCAATCACCGCGGCGCTCGGCGATCGACAGCTGGACCCTGGCTTCGAGATCGGCAGCAGGCTCGAGCTCCGGGTTCGGCTCCGACCACGCACTCATCCCACCTGAAGGGACGACATGAGTGGCGACCCACGCCGCCGCCATCTCCCGTGTCGGCTCCGGGGCGTGCGGGGCCTCGGGGGCGGCCACCGCCATCGGCTCCGGTGTGGGCTCGGGCTGGGGGTCCTGGGCCGGCTCGGGTTCGGCGGTCTCGGCGGGCTCCAGTTCCGCGACGGTCACGCCGACGGTGTCGACGGCGCCGATCAGGTCGCGTATGGCGGTGGAAAAGGTCTGATGGTTGAGGCCGTCCAGGTAGACGTGGTTCGTGATCGTCACCGTGGCTCCTGTGGCCCCCGATTCGACCGTCCCGGTCATCGTCGTTGCCCTGCCGGGCAGACGGGTCCGGAGTTCGGCGACACGGTCGTCGCCGGCCCCGGGCTCGGCCGACGTGTGGGTGAGGAGCAGCCGCTCGTCGTCGACATCGACGTCGATGCGCATCTCGCCGCCGACCAGGATGCGCCCCTGCTCGTCGAGCGAGAGATCGGCTTCGTCACCGACCCAGTCGGCGATGCGTTCGATGGGGGTCTGTTCGGGCATGAGGAACCTCGTGGTCGGCCGGCGGAGGGAACCGTAGTGCCCACGAGCCGGCGCTGTCTCGCTCCCCTGGGCCCGGGTGGTCGGCGGAATCTCTAGGGTCCCGGCATGGCGGTCGCCCGTCCCTCGTTCACCGTCGGGATCGAAGAGGAGTACCTCCTCGTCGATCCCGAGACGCGTGACCTTCTCCGGGATCCATCACCGCAGGTGCTGGAGGAGTGCCGCAAGGTGCTCGGCCATCAGGTGAGCCCCGAGTTCCTTCGTGCCCAGATCGAGGTCGGGACCGCGGTCTGCCCGGATGTCGCCACGGCAGGGTCGGACCTCCGACGGCTTCGCGGCGCCCTCTGCGAGGTGGCGGACCGCCACGGCATCGCCCTCATCGCCTCCTCCACGCATCCCTTCGCAGACTGGGCGGACCAGCAGGTGACCGAGGCCGAGCGGTATCTCATGCTGGCCCGGGATCTCCAGGTCGTGGTTCGAAGGCTCGTCATCTGTGGCATGCACGTCCACGTGGGGATCGACGACCCGGAACTGCGGATCGACCTGATGAACCAGGTGACCTACTTCCTGCCCCACCTCCTCGCCCTCACCACCTCGTCCCCCTTCTGGCACGGCCTGGAGACCGGGCTCAAGTCCTATCGGCTCAGCGTCTTCCATGCCATGCCCCGCACGGGCCTCCCCGAGCAATTCGGCTCCTGGGCCGAGTACGAGCGTCACGTCGCCGTCCTGGTGGACGCCGGGATCATCGAGGACGCCAGCAAGCTCTGGTGGGACATCCGGCCGTCGGCGAGATACCCGACCATCGAGATGCGCATCTCGGATGTCTGCACGCGCATCGAGGACGGCCTGACCGTCGCAGCCATCTTCCAGTCGCTCCTCTCGATGCTCTTCCGGCGGCGGCTCGAGAATCAGCGGTGGCGGAGCTACGCGGGCATGCTCATTCAGGAGAATCGGTGGCGCGCCCAACGCTATGGCGTCGACGCCGGCCTGATGGACTACGGGAAGGGCCACCTGGTGCCCTACGGGGACCTCGTCGACGAGATCATCGCTCTGGTGCGCGAGGATGCAGTCGAACTCGGCTGTCTGGAGGCCGTGGAGCGGGCAGGCGACATCGCCTCCGGCGGCACGAGCGCCGACAGGCAGTTGAGCACCTACCGTTCTGCCATCGAGGCGGGGCGGCCGGTGGACGAGGCGCTGCGCGACGTGGTGGACGAGTTGATAGAGGACACCAGGACCGGGCTCTAGGAGAAGGCAGACCGCAGGTGGCAGGCAACAGACAGGGATCGATGTGAGCTTCTCGCGCGTGCCACCCGGCTCCTCTTCTGCCTTCCTGCCTCTGCGATCTGCCATCTGACCAAGGGAGTTACATGTTCGATCCAGCCGAGAAAGCAGTCGAGGCGGCTCTTGCCGCCGGGGCGACCTATGCCGACGCCCGGTACCTGGAGGGCAGGAACGAGTCGATCGACGTCCTCAACGGGAAGGTCCAGAGCCTGGACCGCAGTGAGTCGGCCGGAGTGGGGGTCCGCGCTCTCGTCGGGTCGTCGTGGGGCTTCTTCGCCACACCGGACGTGTCCGACGCGGCGATTCGGGCCGCAGGCAGCCGCGCCGCCGAGATCGCCCGGGCCTCGGCCGAGGTTCCCGGCGAGCCGATGCCGCTGGCCGACGTCCCTGTCGTCGAGGCAGAGTACGAGACCCCGTTCGACGAGGCTCCGCTCGAGGTGTCACTCTCCGAGAAGGTCGATCTGCTCACCGGTGTCACCGAGGCGATGGCGGCCGTCGACGCGGTCCGCCTGGCCACGGCTTCCTTCGGGGCATGGGACACCCACAAGTGGTTCGTGTCGTCCCAGGGCCATCGCATCAAGCAGCACATCGTGGAGACCGGAGGCG
The DNA here is from genome assembly GCA_035464675.1 of Acidimicrobiia bacterium. Taxonomy (GTDB): domain Bacteria; phylum Actinomycetota; class Acidimicrobiia; order Spongiisociales; family UBA11373; genus JAUYIV01. The sequence continues at coordinate 9,058 of DATHSA010000055.1, read as the reverse complement.
GCATGGATGCCACCGCGGTCGGCGAGGCGGAGACCCAGCGCCGTTCGTATCCCCAGTCGTTCGGTCAGTACGAGACCGGCGGATACGAGGTGATCCGCCGCTGGGATTTCGCCGCCAACGCCGAGCGCATCGCCGAGGAGGCTGCGGCCCTCCTGAATGCGCCCGAGTGCCCCGAAGGCGAGAAGACACTGATTCTCGAGGGCAGCCAGCTGGCCCTCCAGATCCACGAGTCGGTCGGCCATGCCATCGAGCTGGACAGGATCCTCGGCTGGGAGGCGGCCTTCGCCGGCACATCTCATCTGGAGCTACCCAAGTTGGGCACCCACAGGTACGGGTCCGAGCTGATGAACATCACCGCCGATGCCACGCTCCCCGGGGCCCTGGGCACCTTCGGCTTCGATGACGAGGGCACACCCGCCCAGCGGGTGCCGATCGTCGACGAGGGGATCTGGGTGGGCGTCCTTTCTGGACGCGACTCCTCCGCCATCGCCGGGCTCCCGCCGGGCGGGATGGTGCGTTCAGACGGTTTCAACCGACTACCGATGGTCCGTATGACGAATGTCGGCCTCTTGCCCGGTGAATCATCGCTCGAGGAGATGATCGCCGAGACCGAGGACGGGGTGCTCATGTCCACGAACCGCTCGTGGTCGATCGACGACAAGCGGCTCAACTTCCAGTTCGGGTGCGAGATCGGCTGGGAGATCAAGAACGGGAAGAAGGGCAGGATGATCAAGAACCCCACTTACACGGGGATCACACCCAGGTTCTGGGCCCAGCTCGACATGCTCGCCGGGGAGTCGGAGTGGGTCCACTGGGGCACGCCGAACTGCGGCAAGGGCCAGCCGATGCAGGTGGCTCACACCGGACACAGCGCCAGCCCTGGCCGGTTCGCCACGGTGAGAGTGGGGGTGCGCGGATGAGCTCCATCGACATCGCACGCAAGGTGGTGGAGATGGTGGGCGACCGCGGCGAGGCCGAGGCCGTGGCCACCTCGGGCCGTCTCGCCCTCACCCGATTCGCCAACTCGTTCATCCATCAGAACGTCAGCGAGGACTCGGTCCAGGTGTTCCTGCGGGTCGCCGCCGACGGCCGGGTCGCGGCCCTCAACGGGAATCGCGCGGACGATGCCTCGTTGCAGCGGCTCGCGGACAGCGCCCTCGAGGCGGCGGCGCTCCAGCCGCCGGATGATGACTGGCCGGGGGTCGCGCCCAAGGCCGAGATCCCCGAGGTGACGCACGTCGATCCCGACACGCGTGATGTCGCTCCCGAGGTGCGGGCGTCTCTCGTCGCCGACTTCATCTCTGCCGGCGACGGATATCTCGCCGCCGGCTATTGCGACTCGCAGTATTCGGAGGTGGCATTCGTCAACTCGGCCGGACAGGAGGCCACCGGAGAGGACACACGGGCCACGATCGACGGGATCCACCAGACCGGCGAGAGCGCGGGCTCGGCCCACCAGACCGCAATGGCGATCGGCGACATCGACGGAGCCGCGGCGGGCGCGCTCGCCGCCGAGCGGGCGCGGATGGGTCTCGATGCATTCGATCTGAAGCCAGGGGAGTACGAGGTGGTGCTCTCGCCGGAGTGCGTGGCCACCATCGCCATCTTCCTCGACGTGTACGGGTTCTCGGGGAAGAACTTCAACGAGGGCCAGTCGTTCGTAGAACTGGGCGAGAAGCAGTTCGATGAGCGGCTGACGATCTACGACGATCCGCTTTCCTCCGGTGCTCTCGGCATCCCGTTCGACACCGAGGGGACGCCGAAGGAGCGCCTCGAGATGGTGACCGGCGGCGTCACCAAGAACGTCGCCCACGACCGACGCAGCGCCAGGAAGGCGGGAGCACGATCCACTGGCCACGCGTTTCCGCAAAGCGCATCGTTCGGGGCCGTCGCCGACTCGGTGGTGGTCGCGGGAGGGGACGAAGACGTGGAGGACCTCGTCGCCGCAGTCGACCGAGGCCTCTATGTCGCCACGTTCAACTACTGCCGGGTCCTCGATCCCAAGACCCAGGTGGTCACCGGGCTCACCCGCAACGGGACGTTCATGATCGAGAACGGGAGGATCACCGGGGCTGTCACCAACATGCGGTTCACCCAGTCGTTCGTGGCCGCGCTGGGCGATGGACGGATCCTCGGCATTGGAAACGACCAGCGGTTCGCCGACTCCGAGTTCGGCCCCGGCTACGTCCGGGCCCCGTCGATGCGACTGGCATCCTGGAACTTCACCGGCGGATCCGAAGGCTGATGCCTTCGGATCCGCCCGTTGCCCGTTGCCCGTTCCCCGAGGGCCCAGAACCGTTGCGGGTAGCGGGTAACAGGTAGCGGGCAACTGTCACTCAGGCTCCACCGGGCCTCGCAGCCGCTTGGTCTCCCCCCGCCGGCGCTTCTCCTCCAGGCGGCGACGTCTGGCGGCCCGGCTCGGCTTGGTGCGGATCCGCCGCCGGGGCCTCTTGGCGGCATCGGTGAGGATCTCGGCGAGGCGGCGTCGCGCGAGCACCCGGTTCCTCCATTGCGAGCGGGTCTCGTCGACCGCGATCGTCACGACCCCACCCGGTGCCCTGCCGCCAAGGCGTTCCAGCATTCGTTCCCGCAGGTCCTCGGGCACCGACGTGCTGGCGCCCAGGTCCCACGTGACTTCGGCGCGCGTCGCGGCCTTGTTGGCGTGCTGTCCGCCGGGGCCCCCGCTCGGATCGAACCGCCATTCCAACTCACCCGCCGGAATGGTGAAGTGACGGCCGACTTGGAGATCGTCGTTGGAGGCCATGGTGTGAGGGTAAGGCGCTCGATTCCTTCGACCGACGACCGGCGACGGGCGACGGGCGACCGGGCATTCGATAGCCTCACGCGCACATGATCCCCGACCCCCTCTGGCCACGCGCCGACGCCTGGTTGGCTTCAGCCGCCGGCGATCCCGGCCTCCTCGTCGTCGGGGTTCCCTCGTCATCGGCGTCGCTGCTGCCGTCACAGGCGTGGCGGGCGCCCCAGGCGGTGCGAGCGGCCCTCTCCCGGTTCTCGACGTTCGATGGCGAGACCGAGGCCGATCTCGCGTCGGTCCGGGTCTCCGACCTCGGCGACTGGCCTGTCGACGGCCTCGACATGGATGTGATGCTCGAGGAGGTGGAGCGACTCGCTCGCGATCTGCCGCAGGGCCCCGTGCGGGCGTACCTGGGCGGTGACAACGCGATCACCCGGCCGTTGGTCAGGGCGATGGGAGATCTCTCGGAGACCGGGGTGCTCACTCTCGATGCCCACCATGACGTGCGGCTGACCGATGAAGGCCCCACCAACGGGAGCCCGATTCGTGGCCTGATCGAGGATGGCCTACCCGACGGCAGGGTGGTCCAGGTCGGCATCCATTCGTTCGCCAATTCGGGCAAGTACCGGGACTACTGCGAGAAGCACGGCATCGAGGTCGTTCCCATGGCGACGGTCGACGAGGTCGGCGTCGGCTGGGTGGTGACCACCGCCCTCGACGACCTCGCCCGGCGATGCGAGCGCATCCACGTGGACGTCGACCTCGACGTCCTCGATGCGGCGTTCGCTCCGGCCTGTTCGGGCTCCCGACCGGGAGGAATGACTCCGCGTCAACTCGCCGCGGCGTGCCGTGCCGCCGGAGGCCACCCGGCGGTCCGCTCCGTCGACTTCGTCGAGGTCGATCCCGAGCGGGACCGTGACGGAGTGACCGTGATGAACATGGCGAACGCCTTCCTGGCCTTCGTCTCGGGCCTGAGCGGGAGGAACAGCCGATGACCGTCACGATTACGGGAGATCCGCTCACCATCGAGCAGGTTGCGGCCGTTGCGAGTGGGTCCGAGGAGGTGCAGGTCGGCGAGGGTGTCGCCGATCGCATGGCTCCGGCCCGACGTGTGGTCGACGACGCTCTTGCCGCGGGCGAGATCGTCTACGGCGTGACGACCGGGTTCGGGGCTCTCGCCACCACGCGAGTGGAGGCGGAGATGTCGGCCGAGATGCAGGTGGCCCTCCTCCGATCGCATGCCGCAGGTGTGGGCGAGCCGCTCGGCGACGAGATGGTTCGAGCGATGCTCCTCCTCCGGGCGCGCACGCTGGCCCAGGGCCATTCGGGAGTTCGCCCCGTGGTCGTCGAGCGGATCGTGGAGCTGCTTCGACAGGACATCCTTCCGCTCGTGCCGGGCCAGGGCTCCGTGGGGGCCTCCGGGGACCTGGCGCCGTTCGCCCACCTCGCCCTGCCGCTCCTCGGAGAAGGAGAGGTCCGGGTCGACGGCGTCGTTCGACCTGCGGGGGAGGTGCTGGCCGACCGGGGCCTCGAGCCGTTGGTGCTCGAGGCAAAGGAGGGGCTCAGCCTCCTCAATGGCACCGAGGGGATGCTCTCGTTCCTGGCTCTGGGGGTGCACCGGGCCCGCCGGATCGCGATCGCCGCCGATCTGGCCTGCGCCATGACGGTGGAGGCGGTGCTGGGCAGCGCCCGTCCGTACCAGCCGCAGGTCCATGCCCTGCGCCCGCATCCCGGTCAGGGAGAGTCGGCGCGCCGCATTCGCGAGGCCCTGGAGGGCAGCGAGATCGTGGCCAGCCATCGAGACGACTTCACCCACGCCGTCCAGGACGCCTACAGCCTCCGCTGCGCACCACAGGTGCACGGCGCCGCCTGGGACGTCCTCGACTTCGCCGGGGCCACCGCGGCCCGGGAATTGGGGTCGGTCGTCGACAACCCCCTCGTGTTCCCCGAGACCGGCGAGGTCGTGTCGGCGGGAAACTTTCATGGTCAGCCCCTTGCCTTCGCCCTCGACTTCGTGGCGATCGCCCTGACGGAGGTGGCTTCCATCTCAGAGCGACGGACCGACCGGATCCTCGACCCGGAGCGTTCCTCGGGTCTCCCACCCTTCCTCGCCACCCGCCCCGGGCTCAACAGCGGAATGATGCTCGCCCAGTACACCGCGGCGGCGCTCGTCGCCGAGAACCGGGTTCTCAGCCACCCCGCGTCGATCGACAGCATCCCGACGTCGGGGCTGCAGGAGGATCACGTGTCGATGGGCTGGGGCGCCGGCCGCAAGTTGGATCAGGTGCTCGCCAACTCTGCGCGGATCGTCGCGGTCGAACTGATCTGTGCCGCCGAGGGGATCGAACATCGTGCCCCCCTCCAACCAGGCCGGCGCACCCGGGCCGCCCGCGACATTGTGCGCGGAGTGGTGGAGAGGTTGGATCGCGACCGCCCGCCTGGCCCCGACATCGAGGCGGTGGCGCGCCTCGTCGAGGGCGGGGCGTTCGATGGCGTCTAGGCGGGCAGTGTTCCCTGCGGGCTCGCCTCCAGCGAGAACTTCGGGTACTCGTCGGTGATCCCCATGAGGAACGCGGTGACCCTGATGCCCCATTGGATGAACCCGGCCACGAAGTCCTGGATCCCGACGGGCAGCGACCCTGTGAACAACACGGCGAAGTAACCGAACCAGGTCGCAAAGACGACCCCGATGGCGATCACTGCCAGGGCGACGAAGTGGGGCAGGAGCGCCAGAAGCTTCACCGGCAGCAGGATGCCGGCGATCGCCCACCCCTTGCTGGGAGTGGTGTTCGGTTCCATCGTCACATCGGTCGGATAGGCGGGATGGGTCTCGAAGGGCGGGTAGAGGTCGGTGTAGCCGACGATCCACCCGTAGGTTCGGGCGTTCCACTTGTAGGCGATCTCGATCAACTGGTAGATGCCACCGGGCATCGTCCCGGTCAGAGCCACCATCCAGTAGCCGATGTAGGCCAGGACCTGGGTCAGGGACGAGAGGGCACTGATGACCAGTAGGTGGGGCAGTGCCAGGATCGGCTTGATGAGGAGTGCGCCGGTTGCCGCCAGCCCCTTGCCCGGGTTGACGGCGTGCCGGTAGACGAACACGGGCGCTGCCATTGGTCCTCCTGATCGCCTCTTTGCCACTGCAGAGGGTATCGGGGAGGCGGGGGTCGGGACCACCGCCATTGGCCCCGTCTCCGGGCTCGTGCCATTCCCTCCTTCGGGCTACGGGCGACGGGCGACGGGCGGCCGGCGACGGGCCGACCATCTACGCTCGCGGCATGGCACAGCCGCGCATCGTCCGCGCCCCCAGGGGCACGGCTCTCACCACTAAGGGCTGGCTCCAGGAGGCGGCACTGCGCTGCCTCATGAACAACCTCGATCCGGACGTCGCCGAACGCCCCGAGGATCTCGTCGTGTACGGCGGCACCGGCAGGGCGGCGCGATCCTGGGAGGCCTTCGACGCGATCGTCCGCACGCTCACCGACCTCGAGGACGATGAGACCCTGCTCGTGCAGTCCGGCAAGCCGGTCGGCGTGTTCGACACGCATCCGCTGGCGCCGCGCGTCCTGATCGCCAACAGCCTCCTCGTTCCGGAGTGGGCCGATTGGAACACCTTCCGTGAGTTGGAGGCGGCCGGGCTGACCATGTACGGCCAGATGACCGCCGGGTCATGGATCTACATCGGCACGCAGGGGATCCTCCAGGGCACCTACCAGACGTTTGCCGCCATCGCCGAGCAGCGGTTTGGCGGGACGCTCGAGGGGACCCTCACGCTGACGGCCGGACTGGGCGGCATGGGCGGCGCCCAGCCTCTGGCGATCACCATGAACGGCGGCGTCGCGCTGTGCGTCGAGGTCGATCCCGATCACATCCAGCGGAGGATCGACACCCGGTACCTGGACGAGTTCGCCTCCTCGCTCGACGCTGCGGTCGAGGCGGCCCTGGCAGCGAAGGCGGAGCGGCGGCCATTGTCCATCGGGGTGGAGGGCAACGCCGCCGAGGTGTTCCCCGAGCTGCTGGTGCGGGGCGTCGAGTTCGACATCGTCACCGACCAGACCGCGGCGCACGATCCGCTCGGCGGCTACATCCCCGTCGGAGTGGAGGTCCATGAGGCGCCGAAGCTGCGCGACAAGGATCCGGGCTGGTACGTGGAGCAGGCACGCGAATCCATGGCAGCCCACTGCGAGGCGATGGTCGGCTTCATGAGGGCGGGCTCCGAGGTGTTCGACTACGGCAACAACCTTCGGGGTGAGGCTCGTCTCGGGGGGTTCGAGGGCGCTTTCGCCTATCCCGGGTTCGTTCCCGCCTACATCCGGCCGCTCTTCGCCGAGGGGAAAGGCCCGTTCCGCTGGGTGGCGCTCAGCGGGGACCCCGCCGACATCGCTGCCACCGACGGGGCCGTGAGGAAGCTGTTCCCCGAGGACCGGGCGCTCCACCGCTGGCTCGACATGGCCGGGGAAAGGGTCGCGTTTCAGGGTCTTCCCGCCCGCATCTGCTGGCTCGGCCATGGCGAGCGCGACAAGGCGGGTTTGGCCTTCAACGACTTGGTCCGTTCCGGTGAGGTCTCGGCGCCGGTCGTGATCGGGCGGGACCACCTCGATTCGGGTTCGGTGGCCTCCCCGTATCGCGAGACCGAGGCGATGCTCGACGGCTCCGATGCCATTGCCGACTGGCCGATCCTCAACGCCCTTCTCAACACCGCCTCAGGAGCGGCCTGGGTGGCCGTCCATCACGGCGGAGGCGTCGGCATCGGGAAGTCGATCCACGCCGGAGCCCAGGTCGTCGCCGACGGCACCGATGAGGGAGCCCTTCGTCTGGAACGCGTGCTCACCAACGACCCGGGAACCGGTGTCATGCGCCACGCCGACGCTGGGTACGACCGGGCGATCGAGGTGGCCCGGGAGCACGGGGTGCGGATCCCAATGCTCGAATGACCCGTCGCCCATCGCCCGTCGCCAGTCGCCCGTCGGATCTGTTTCAGCCGGCAGGACGCCAATCTCCCCCGTGTCCATGACGTCGCTGGTCATCACCAACATCGGGTCGCTGATCACCAATGCCTCGGGGGTGCCGGGGGATCTCGGGATCGTCGACCATGCCGCATTGGCGATCGATGGGGAGCGGATCGCCTGGGTTGGCCCAGAGTCGGACCTTCCGGACGAGCATCGGGACGCGCCGGGTCTCGACGCTGCGGGTCGTGCGGCCCTTCCTGGGTTCGTCGATGCTCACACCCACCTGGTGTTCGGCGGCGACCGGTCGGAGGAATTCGCCCGGCGGCTCCGAGGCGAGTCCTACGAGGACACTCTCGCGGCCGGAGGGGGGATCCACTCGACGGTGGCGGCGACCCGCGAGGCATCGATCGAGACCCTGACGGATGGCGCGGCCGCTCGCCTGCAGCGGATGGCCGGCGCGGGGACGACCACGGCCGAGGTGAAGTCGGGCTACGGGTTGCGCACCGCCGACGAGCGCAAGATCCTCGAGGCCGCTACGGAGGCCGGCCGGCTGTCCAGGGTGGATGTGGTGCCCACATTCCTCGGTGCCCACGTGCCGGAGAGGGGAGTCGACCGCGCCGAGTACGTCGACCGGGTCGTCGAGGAGATGCTCCCGGAATGCGCGTCCCTGGCCCGATGGTGTGATGTGTTCTGCGACCGTGGCGCCTTCACGGTCGACGACGGCCGTCGGATCCTCGAGTCCGCCCGGGCCCACGGACTCGGGCTCCGACTCCATGCCGAGCAGATCGCTCATACCGGGGCCGCAGCGCTCGCCGCCGAGATGGGAGCCGGTTCAGCCGATCACCTGGATCACGTCACCGCGGAGGACGCGGCGGCCCTGAGGGAAGCCGGCGTCGTGGCGACGCTCCTGCCGGCGGCCTCATTCTCGATGCGATCTCCCCAGGCGCCCGGTCGAATGCTCTGGGATTCCGGTGTGACGGTCGCCCTTGCGACGGACTGCAACCCGGGCACCTCGAACGTCGAGAGCATGCCGCTCGTGATCGCCCTCGCCTGCCTCGAGATGGGCCTCACCCCTGAGGAGGCCGTCTGGGCCGCCACGCTCGGGGGAGCGCGATCGCTCCGCCTCGACGACCGCGGTGCCGCGGTCCCGGGAGCCCTTGCCGATCTGGCGATCCTCGAGGCTCCGTCGTATCTCCACATCCCCTACCGCCCGGGGACCGACCTCATGTGGAGGGTGATGAAGCGCGGGGAGTGGATGTGAAGAGGCGATACGCGATTCGCAATACGCAATACGTCGGACGCGTTCGGGAGCTCGAGCGCGACTCCTTCGAATTGCGAATTGCGAATTGCGAAT
>DATHSA010000054.1:0-73778 GCA_035464675.1 Acidimicrobiia bacterium | reverse complement strand
AGGCGAGCCGGGTTGTAGCTGCCCGTTGCCCGTTGCCCGTTGCCCGTTGCCCGTTGCCCGTTGCCCGTTGCCCGTTGCCCGTTGCCCGTTGCCCGTTGCCCGTAAGAGACGCGTCCAACGTGTCTCTTGCGAATCGCGAATTGCGAATCGCGAATTGCGAATTGCCTCTCTTCGAAACACATGGCGGTAATCACACCGATGTGATTACACTCCTCGCCATGACCGAACGCTGCGTCCGTTGCGCCGCACCCGCCGGGATCGTGATGCGGTTCCTCTACGTGGAGCGAACCATCTGGCTCGAGGACCTGCACGAGCCGGTGGAGCCCGGCGCGGGATACGCGATGTGCGAGGACCATGCCGGCCGGATGACGCCGCCGGTGGGGTGGACGCTGGTGGATCGCCGCATGCCGGTGCGCCCCCTGTTCGCCTCGCTCGAAGTCGCGTAGGCGGGGACGGGGTCCCGGATGCCCATCGACCGGGACGTGCTCGATGCCGTCCTGGAGATGGACGAGCACGAGTTGCGCAGGCTGGTGATCCTGGCCCGTGCCCGGCTCGAGACGCGGGGGATTCGCTTCGACGACGGGTCACCCGAGGTTCATCTGCGAAGCCAGATGATCAAGTGCGGGAAGGACAACTGCACCAGATGTCCCCACGGCCCCTACTGGTACGCCTACTGGAGGGAGGGCGGAAAGCGGCGGTCCCGCTACGTCGGAAAGCTGGGTCCGGCAGGGCCGGACGCGAACCCTGCCATGACGACATGACGGCCACAGCGGGCTTTGGGCGCCGTTTCGTCGAGGAGGCCGAACCAGCGCCTGGAGTCCGGCCCGGAATCGACAGGACCAGGCCGGCGTCGGGCCCGTGGCGAATAACTAGTCAATCCAGCCGGGAACACTGCCGAAGGGACCGAAACAGGGTGGGAGACACGAGGAGGAACGATGGCGAGGAGAGCCGAGGCGTTGACCGTCGAGTGCTCCAACTGCGGGGCTCGCGACGCGATTCAGATCGAAATCACACTTCCTGACGACAGCGACGTCACCTTCAATTCGTGCCACCACTGCGAGCATCGCTGGTGGGAATCCGACAGCGAGGTCCTCGACCTGAACCGTGTCCTGGAGAAGGCGCGGAAGAAGTAGGTCTCCAGTCGCCCGACACCCGTCTTCCGTCATGCTGATGTCGGAGACCGGGTGTGGCGATCCGCCTCGGGCGACGGGCGACGGGCGACCCTGGCGATGCGGGCACTGAAAACTCCGCCCGACCGTTACTCTGCCAAGCCGTGATCGCTGAGCCCCCCATCCCTGCGAGCGCGCCCGCGTCCACCTCGAACCCGTGGTGGAAGTGGGTGACGCCGGCCGTTCTGGCCCTGGCGGCGGCGGTGGTGTTCGGGTTCATGCGACCCGATCAGATCCTGATCGCCAGCACGCCGACAGGCGGCGACATGGGCGCTCACGTGCTGCTTCCGGCGTATCTCCGCGATCAGCTCCTGCCATCGGGCCGGATCCTGGGATGGAGCATGGATTGGTATGCCGGGTTCCCGGTCTTCTACTTCTATTTCCCCCTGCCCGCCCTGGCAATCGTCCTCCTCGATCTCGCCCTCCCGTATGGGGTCGCCTTCAAACTCGTCACCGTGGCCGGGCTCGTCGCCCTCCCGTTGGCGTCGTACTACCTGGCGCGTTGCCTGGCATTCTCCAAGCCGGTCGCGCTGGTGGCCGGTGTCGCCGGCGGCACGTTCATCTTCATGGAGAGCTTTTCGATCTTCGGAGGCAACACGCTCTCCACGCTCGCCGGCGAGTACTCCTTCTCGTGGTCCTTTGCGCTCTCGATGGTCTATCTGGGGATGCTCGTGAAGAACGTCCACTCGGGCCGGGGCTTCTCGATCGGGCCCGGCGTGGTTCTGGCTCTCACGGCGATGTCACACATCATCACGACGGGGCTGATCATCCTGGCGACGATCCCGCTCCTGTTCAGGAAGAAGGGCCCCTCTGCCGTGCTCGGATCCTGGGCCCTCGGCTTCGGGATCGCCGCGTTCTGGGCGGTGCCCCTTCTTGCGCGGGTGGGACTCACTTCGGACATGGGGTGGTTCCCGGTCGAAGGCATCGACAAGGTGTTCCCGCGAGAGCTGTGGCCACTCGTGGTCCTCGCCGCCGCCGGACTGGTGTGGTCGGTGGCGCGGCGCCATCCGATATCGCCGGTCGTTGCGATGCTGATCCTTCCGGTCGCCGGCTACTACGTGATCCAGTTCATCGATTACCGGAAGCTCTACAACGCCCGGCTCCTGCCCTACTGGTACTACTTCGTCCATCTCCTCGCCGGTATCGCCGTCGGTGCTGCCGTCGTCGCCATCGCCCGCCGATTGCGAGGGGGTGACGCGACGAGATGGATCGCCGCCGGTGCGGCGGCCATCTTCTTCCTCGTCGCCGGAATCGTCGGCATCCAACGCACCCCGTACTGGGCTGCCTGGAACTACGAGGGATACGAGGGGAAGCAGGAGTACGCCCTCACCGGAGACGGGGAGTGGGTGCTCCACACCGACAGGTGGGCCGAGTACCAGGGCCTGATGCAGGAGCTCGATACGCTGCCTCCAGGGCGGGTCATGTGGGAGGCGAACAACGACATGAACCGCTACGGGACGCCGATGGCGCTCATGCTCACCGGGTACTGGTCGGAGGGGCATCCCTCGATGGAGGGCCTCCTCTTCGAGTCGTCCCTGACGACGCCGTTCCACTTTCTCAATGCCAGCGAAGTCTCCCAGCGGCCCTCGAATCCCGTCTCGGGCCTCGAGTACCGCGGCATGAACTTCGACCGGGCGATCCGTCACCTCGACGTGTACGGCGTCGAGTACTACGTGTCCTACACGGAGACGGCACGCGGGGCAGCCGAGGAGTACGGGCTCGAGGTCCTCGCCGAGAGCCCGCCGTTCACGGTGTTCGCCCTGCCTGAGACGCAGCTCGTGGAGGCGGGCGCCTTCATCCCGGCCGTCTGGGACGGCGACGCCTCGTTCTACGACGCCGCGCTCGAGTGGTACGACGACGTCAATGCGCTCGACCGCTGGCTGGTCGAGACCGGCCCATCCGATTGGCCGCGCATCGACGACGTCGCGACCACGGCGCGGCCCCGGATCCTCGAGGCCGGGACGATCACGAACATCTCGGTCGAAGACCATCGGATCGAGTTCGACACCACCGCAGTCGGGGTCCCTCACCTCGTGAAGGTGTCCTACTTCCCCAACTGGCAGGCCGACGGTGCCGACGGTCCGTACCGGGCGGCGCCCTCGCTGATGGTCGTCGTGCCCACTCAAGAGCACGTGGTGATCAGCTTCTCGGACACCTGGGCCGAGATGGCGGGGAAGTGGCTGACCGCGCTGACCCTGATCGGGCTACTCGCAATGGCCGTCAGGAGGCGCCTTCGGGGGCCAGAGCCTGGGGTAACGGGCAACGGGTAACGGGAAACGGGGAACGAGCCGGGCTATCGCTTTGACTCGCGCCGGAGGGCCCGTCTGATCCTCCACATCCCCTTGAGCGTCCTCGGCACCCGGCTGAGGAAACTGGAACGGGCGTCGCGCAGCTCCTCGACACGCGCAGGCACCTCCCTGATGCGGGCTCCGGCGCGCTCGGCGCGGATCACCAGCTCGGTGTCGAAGAGATCGAGGTTCGATATGACCGTCGGGGTCAGCTCCCGTGCCAGGGATCCGCGCACCATCTTCATCCCGTGGGTGTCGCTCACCTTCGACCCGAACATGAGTCTGAGGAGGATGTTGAAGCCCAGCGTCCCGAGGCGGCGAAACAGACTGCGGCGATCCTCGGCTCCTTCGGCACGCTTGGATGCGAGCACGATGTCCGCCTCATTGCTCAGCTCCAATGCCGCCCGCAGGAAATCGGCCGAGAAGTAGTCGATGTCGAAATTGACGACCCACTCGCCGGTCGAGGCCATGAATCCGGCCCGCATCGCCGCGCCGTAGTCGGGCTCGGGGAGCCGTAGCGCCCTGACCCGGGGATCGTCCTCGGCGATCTGATCCGCGACTTCCCCGGTGCCGTCCGTGGAGCCGTTCTCGGCGACGATCACCTCGAAGGTGGCATCGACGGTTCCCAATTCCGCCATGAGGCGCTCCATCGCCGCCGGCATGAATCCGACCTCGTTGTGGACCGGGATGACGATGGATATGGAGGCGGGCATCAGTGGGGGAGTGTACGGGGACGTCTGCCCGTTGCCCCATCACCGCGGACGGGGCTCTCGACTGCCCCAGCACCAGCACCGGCGACGGGCGACGGGTGACGATTCGCCCGGCGCGAGGCCGAGCCCCGCCCGCATGCCACAATTCGCGCATGGACCTCGATGCGATCTTCAAGGCCTACGACGTCCGGGGCATCGTGCCCGATCAACTCGACGACGAGGCCGCCCGACGAATCGGGGCCGCGTTCGCCGCCTTCGCGGTAGCCCCGCGAATCGCCGTCGGTCGGGATGTTCGGATCTCTTCGCCGATCCTCGCCACCGCCCTGATCGAGGGAATCACGTCACAGGGGGTGGATGTCGACGACCTCGGACTGGTCACCACCGACATGGTGTATTTCGCCGCCGGGGATCTCGACCAGCCGGGGGCCATGATCACCGCCTCCCACAATCCCAAGGGCTACAACGGCATCAAGTTGTGCCTCGCCGCGGCGGCTCCCGTCGGGGCCGACTCAGGGCTCGACGACGTGAAGCGGCTGGCCGCGAAGGGTATCGAGCCGGTGGACGCCACCGGCGAGACTCACCCGGTCGACATCCGGGAGCGTTACATCGATCACCTGATGGGCATCGTCGATGCCGGATCGATCGGGGAGCTCCGGGTCGCCGTCGATGGGGGCAACGGAACGGCCGGCGTGGTCGTGCCCGATCTCTTCGAGCGGCTGCCGGCGACACTCATCCCGCTCTATCTGGCGCCCGACGGGACCTTCCCCAACCACCACCCCGATCCCCTCCGCCCCGAGAACCTTCTCGACCTCGAGCGCCTGATCGACCGCAATCCGCCCGATCTCGGCGTGGCGTTCGACGGAGATGCCGACAGGGCATTCTTCATCGACGACCGCGGACGGTCCCTTCCCGGCAGCACCGTCACCGCGATGATCGCCGCCTGGTTCCTCGCCCGGGAGCCGGGAGCGACCGTCGTGCACAACCTGATCTGTTCGGCTGCGGTGCCCGAGGCGATTCGGGAGCGTGGGGGGACGCCGGTGCGAACCCGGGTAGGCCACTCGTACATCAAGGCGGTCATGAAGGAGACCGGTGCCGTCTTCGGTGGTGAGCACTCCGGCCATTACTACTTCCGCGACCACTACCGGGCGGACTCGGGGATCCTGGCGATGCTGGTCCTGCTCCGTCTGATCAGCGAGGACGGCCGGCGGCTGTCCGAGATCCGGGGCGACTACGAGCGTTTCGCCCAGTCGGGTGAGATCAACCTGGAGGTGGACGGCCAGGCCGAGGCGATCGAGGCGGTGGCCGTCGCGTTCGACGGCGCCCAGGACCGCCTCGACGGCCTGACGGTCACCTATGACGACCGCTGGTTCAACCTGCGCCCGTCGAACACCGAGCCGGTGCTGCGGCTCAACGTCGAGGCGCCGAAGGCTGCCCACGTGGAGGCGCTCGTACAGAAGGTGAAGCAGATCGTGGAGGAGGCCTCACATGTCGGTGCCGCCTGAACTGCTGTCGATTCTGCAGTGTCCGGTATGCCGGAGCCGTGTGGAGGAGTCGGGCGACCAGATCGTCTGCACCGGGTGCGGCCGCACCTACCCGGTGCGAGACGGGGTGCCTCACATGGTCGTCGACGAGACGCCGCCGAAGGAGACCGAATGACCGAAATGCGTGACCTGATCGCCGACCTCCCCGACCAGCTGCGGTGGGCGGCTGAGATGTCCCCGCCCGACATGCCGTACGCCGAGGAAGCCCTCGTAGTCGGCATGGGAGGCTCGGGTGTCGCCGGAGACGTGGCTGCGGTGTTCGCCGAAGCGCATGGACGGAGGGTCGCCGTCCACAAGTCCTACGGACTGCCCGGGTGGGCCGAGGCCTCTCGACCCCTGGTGATCGGGGTCTCCCACAGCGGAAACACCGAAGAGACGCTCTCGGCCGTCGAAGCCACCATCACCGAGGGCCTCCCCGTCGGCACGATGTCGACGGGCGGCGCCCTCGCCGAGATCGCCCGCGAGCACGGGATCCCGCACGTCGAAATTCCTGACGGGCCCCAGCCCCGCGCCGCGATGGGCTACCTCTCCGGTGCCGTCCTTCGCGTGCTCGAATCCTCGGGCGTGGTGGGGGCGACCGCGACCGGACTCCTCGAGGCTGCACAGGTGGTCGAGGACCTGCTCGGCGGTGAGGCGCAGAAGCAGGCCGAGAATCTGGCCGAAGCCCTCGATGGCCGGATCACCATCGTCTATGGCACCCCTGGCGTCACGTCGACTGCGGCCGGACGGTGGAAGACACAGATCAACGAGAACTCGAAGGCGCCGGCCTACTGGTCGGCGTTCCCGGAGCTCGATCACAACGAGCTGGTGGGCTGGACGGCGCATCCGGACCTGGGCGCCGACTCCGTCGGCATCGTGCTGCTCACCGACTCGGGCGACGATCCGCGAGTCGGCCGTCGCGTTCGGCTCACCCGGGAGCTCATGGAGGGTGTGGAGGTCGCCGGCGAAGTGGCGTCGCGCGGTGAGGGCGTGCTTGCCCGCCTGTTCTCCCTGGTCATCGTGGGGGACCTGGTCTCGGTCGCACTTGCCGAGAGGTCCGGGGTCGACCCGATGCCCGTGGAAGTGATCGAGAAGTTGAAGAAGCGGCTGGCGGAGTAGGGGCCGCCTCGGGCGGCCCCCGCGATACGCAAGTCCCGCGGCTCGGGCCGACGCGGCCCGCAGGGCATCGCTAGTGGCGTGATCGCGCCGCTCGGCGCGATACGCAATATGACCGATCGTGGCGGGACAGTTGACGCGCTCTGTCGTATTGCGTATTGCGAGTTGCGGCTGCCGGGCCGGGTCGGGGCACCGGTAACCTCCACCCCATGGACTACGACATCGCCGATTCCTCGCTTGCCGACGGCGGCGCCTTGCGTATCGAGTGGGCGCGGCGCCGCATGCCGGTCCTCGCCTCGATCAGGGAGCGCTTCGAGAAGGAGACTCCGCTCGCCGGAGTCGGCATCGCAGCCTGCCTCCATGTGACGGCCGAGACCGCAAACCTCATGGAGACGCTCCGCGCCGGCGGCGCCGATGTCGCCCTGTGTGCCTCGAATCCCCTCTCCACGCAGGACGATGTGGCAGCGGCCCTGGTGGCGTCGGGAATCCCCGTCTTCGCCATCCGGGGCGAGGACGCCGACTCCTATTACGCCCATATACGCGCGGTCCTGGACCGCCAGCCCGAGATCACGATGGACGATGGCGCCGATCTCGTCACGACCCTCCTCAAGGAGCGGCCCAGCCAGGTCCCGATCGGTTCGACCGAGGAGACCACGACCGGCGTGATTCGGCTGAGGGCCATGGAACAGCAGGGCGTGCTGCGCTTCCCCGTGGTCGCCGTCAACGACTCGGCGACCAAGCACCTGTTCGACAACCGGCACGGCACCGGCCAGTCGGCGCTCGACGGGGTGATCCGGGCCACCAACCTGCTGATCGCAGGCAAGACCGTCGTCGTCGTCGGCTTTGGCGACTGCGGCGCCGGTGTCGCCTCGCGGGCCGACGGCTTCGGGGCGAGGGTGGTGGTGGTCGAGGTCGATCCGGTGCGGGCACTCGCCGCTGTGATGGAGGGATACACCGTCGCGACCGCCGACGAGGCTGCCCGCATCGGAGACGTGTTCATCACGGTCACCGGTAACCGCCACGTGCTGCGCGATCGGCACTTCGACGTGATGAAGGACGGCGTCGTCCTCGCCAATGCCGGACATTTCGACGTCGAGATCGATCTCCGCGAGCTCGAGAGGCGGGCAACCGGGCCCCGGCGGATCCGCCATGAACTGGACGAGTGGACCATGCCGGACGGGCGCCGGATCCACGTCGTGGCCGAGGGCCGACTGGTCAACCTCGGTGCTGCCGAGGGGCATCCTGCCGAGGTGATGGACATGTCATTCGGCAACCAGGCGCTCGCTGCCGAATGGCTGGTGAAGGAAGGCGACAGCCTCGACAACCGGGTCTATCGCCTGCCTGATCATCTCGATGCGGAGGTGGCGACGATCGCTCTGGAGCGTCTCGGGGGCTCGCTGGAGCGCCTCACCGACGAGCAGGAGCAATACCTGGCGTCGTGGGAGATCGGGACGTAGCGGGCCTTCGGCCCGCCGTTCCCCGTTCCCCGATCTCCGGACGCGATCGGACGCACGGGTAACGGGTAACCGGCAACGGGGAACGGTTCCTAGGCGTCCGTCAGATCGAGCACCGCGCCGGAGCGCTCCTTCGCGGCCTCGATCACCTCGGTGATCTCTCGGGAGACCAGCTCGTTGCGTTCGAGTAGGGCGTCGCGGAGGGCCTCGATGAGGCGGCGGTTGTCACGGAGCAGTGCGGTCACCACCGCCTTCTGCTCGTCGAGAAGCTCCTCGACCGCGGTGCGGGCACGGTCGTCGGCCAGCACCCGGGCGGTGAGGTCGCCACCGACGAGTCCCGGGTCGGCCGCCAGGAGCGAGACGAGCGAACCACCCAATCCCATTGCGCCGATCATCTCGGCGGCCATCTTCGTGGCAGTGGCAAGATCCGCAGCCGGACCGGTGCCCGACTCCCCGTAGAAGAGCTCCTCGGCGACCATCCCTCCGAGCGCGATCTGGATCAACGCCAGCGACTCGGTCCGGCGTCGCGTGTAACGCTCTTCGGTTTCGCTGTGGGCGAGAAGGCCGAGGGCGTCTCTCCGCTTCACGATCGACAGCACGTCGAGCTTCCGTCCCCTCCCAACGAGATGGGCGACGACGGCATGGCCCGACTCGTGCACGGCGATGGTCTCCCGTTCCTCCGGGGTGTACTCCGTGGGCTCGGCCAGGCCGATCTCGATGTCCATGCGCGCCCGGCGCAGATCCTCGGCCCCGAGGCGGAGTCGCTCGTCGCGCAGAGCGAACAGCAGCGCCTCGTCGAACAGCCTCTCCAGCGAGGCAGGCGTGTATCCGATAGTCGACGCCGCGAGGTCGTCGCGGGCGACGTCGTCGACCGTCTCGTCGTGCGCCCTTCTCTCGAGGAAGAGATCGATGAGCTCGCGACGATCCCTGCGGGCGGGCAGGCCGAAGTGGAGGATGCGATCGAATCGGCCCGGGCGGAGCAGGGCGGGGTCGAGAGCGTCGGCACGGTTCGTCGCCCCTATCAGCAGGACGTTGGCGAAGGGAGCCGAGCGCAGCTTGATCTGCACGGTCGGGGGCAGGAAACGGTTGATGAGACGCCGCCACCAGTTCGACAGCCGGATGGACCGGGGCGGATCGTCGAAGCTCTGCATCTGTGTGAGCAGCTCGTTGACGACCCCGCCGGTGCCCTCGGAGATGGCGGAGCGCTCGATGCGGGTCGCGGCGAAGCGATCCATGCCACCCCGCGTGGCGCCGATCGCATCGAACTCCTCGATGAATCCGATGGCGCCTCCCTCGGCGCGGGCCACCTTTCGCAGATTCCGGAAGAAGGATCTGATCTTCCGCGCCGTGGCGCCGTACCACATGCTCTGGAAAGCCGTGGATGAGACGAACAGGAAGGGCACGCCGGCCTCCTTGGCCATCGCCTTGGCAGTGTGCGTCTTGCCGGTTCCCGGCGGCCCTTCGAAGAGGACCCCGCGGCGTGGGGCGCCCCCCATCTCCTCGCGGAACCGCTGATGGTTGAGGAAGACCTCCAGGGTGTGGCGCACCTCGACGAGCACAGGCCCGAGGCCCTTGACCGAGTCGAATGAGACGTCGATCTGCTCGGGCAGGTAGACGACCTCGGGGGAGCGGCCATTCCCGAGCATCGGGCCGAGGATCAGAAGCACGAGGAGGAGGATCACGAAGAATCCCGGAAGCCACGTGGCGGCGTCGGGGCCGAGGTCGGGCCAGCCGGGCGACACCGGGTTTCCTGCGGCGATGCGGAGCCACAGCCAGGCGACGATGGGAGCCAGGAACCAGGCGAGCCTCCGGAGCCGCCGCTGCCGACGACGCTCACGGCTCACTTCGACATCGAACGGCATGAGTTCCCCTTTGCCCTGCTGGGGTAACTGTAGGTCACAGAGAGTGGTCACTCAACCGCGAGTAGTGTCCATTTGCGGAGACGGGCAACGCGCTAGTCCCTCCGGCGGTTCCGTGGGTCGCCGGGCGTGTCACAGTGCCGAGAGAGACTTCGCTCGGATGCTCTGCCTCTCCTGCGCCGACGCCGCCCGCGACGATCTCTGCACCCGCTGCGCCGGCACCCTGTCACCCGCCCCTGAGCAGCACCTCGGGAGCGTCCTGGTTCGCGCGGCGTTCGTTCACGAAGGGGCGGCGAGGCGCCTGGTTCACCGCCTCAAGTACGAGGCGCTCGAGGCGGCAGCAGGTCCCCTCGCCCGAGCGATGGCGCAGATCCTGCCCGGCCATGCGCAGTGCCTGGTTCCGGTGCCTCGCGTCGTCGCGCGCCGGTGGCGCTACGGCGTGGACTCCGGCGTTGCGGTGACGGCGATCGTTGCCCGGCTCACCGGCCTGCCGGTTGTTCATGCGCTGCGGCCTGCATTCTGGGTGGCACGACGCGCCGGCCAGGCCGGGGGGCGCCGCGGCATCCCGAGATTCACCCTGACCCGGCATCCCGGGGAAGGCGCCATCCTTGTCGACGACGTCGTGACCACCGGCACCACGCTCTGCGCCGCAGCGAGGGTCGCCACTGCATGTCACGCGGTCACGGCGACCTCGGCGCTCCGGGGCACTGCAGTTCGGCCCTGATCGCCCGGCCGGGGGTCCGGTACCATTGGGTCACGCGCCGAGGGAGAGCGAGAAGCCCTGAAGGCCTGGGTGCCCCACAGACGGCCCCGCAGAAGGGCACTGGCGGTCGTCCGCCTTCCCTCGGCCCACCATGTCGTCCCCTCGACTCGGAGCTGGACCCTGCCCTGAAAGGAGCACTCTGTGGATATCCGCGTCCACGCAACCCACATGTCTCTCACCGAAGAGCTGCATGATCTGGCCTCCAGCAAGGTCGATCACGCCACCAGGGTCTTCGACGACGGCGAGTTCGTCGACGTCGAATTCTCGGCGGAACACAACCCCCGGATCTCGGAGGAGAAATACCGCGTGGAGATCACCTCCAAGGTCGCCGGACAGATGGTGAGGGTCGAGTCTGCGGCGTTCGACGAGCGCGCCGCGCTCGACGGAGCCATCGACAAGTTCGAGCGGAGGCTGCGCCGGCTCAAGGAGCGGATCATCACCCTCCATCGGCAGCGTGGGGAGAAACGGCTCAATGACGGCGGACTGAGCGTCGAAGAACAGAGCGAAGACGACAACGAGCTTCGGATCGACCGTGTCAAGCGTTTCTCGGTCAAGCCGATGACTCCCGAGGAGGCAGCCCTTCAGATGGAATTGCTCGGACACAGCTTCTATCTGTTCCTCAACGCCGATACGGACCGGTATGGGGTCCTATATCGACGGCGTGGGGGATCGCTCGGGCTGATCGAGCCAGAGTGACCAGTGTTCTCGTCGTAGACGACGTCGATCTCTTCCGCACAGGCCTTGCGGCCGCGCTGGAGCGCGAGGGCTTCGATGTGGTGGGGGAGGCGGACGACGCCGACGAGGCCATCACCGCGGCCGAGTCGCTCCAACCCGAGCTGGTGCTGCTCGACATCCTGATGCCGGGCGTCTCCGGCCTGGACGCGGTCGAGAAGATTCGCGCCGTTTCGCCCGATTCACATGTCGTCATGCTCAGCGGCTCCGAGTCCGAGGAAGATCTCCTCGAGTGCATCAAGGTCGGTGCGCGCGGGTACCTGATCAAGGACGCGCCCTTCGGCGAGCTGGCGGCCTCCCTCCATTCGGTCGCGGCCGGCGGAGCCGCCCTCTCCGGCCTCATGGCCGGCAAGCTGCTCGACGTGCTCTCCCAGCTTCTTCGCCATCAGGACTTCACGGCCCCGCGACGCCCGGTCCTCACCGGCAGGGAGATCGAGGTGCTTCAGCACGTGGCCAGGGGGTTGACGTCGAAGGAGATCGGTCACGTGCTGTTCATCAGTGAGAACACCGTCAAGAATCACGTGCGCAACATCCTCGACAAATTGGGCCTTCACTCCCGCAACGAGGCCGTCCTCTACGCGATTCGCGAGCAGCTCATCGAACTCTGAGGCAGTCGCCGGATCCTTCGAGAGGGCCCGCCGATGGTCTTCACCCGGAACGACGTCACGGCCCGGTTACCGTCACCCGTCCTGGATCACGGATCGCTCTGTTGCTGGAAGAGGGCGAGCGGATCGAGCGTTGGAGGTGGCGAGCGGCCCTCTCCTCAGACGATCGGCCGCTCCCTAACATGAGCATCCAATGGCATTCTTGAAGAAGATCCTTGGCGCGGGCGCGGGCAAGACCGTCAAGCGCCTCCAGGGCGTCGTCGACGAGGTGAATGCCCTCGAACCAGAGATCTCGGCACTGAGCGACGAGGCTCTCCGCGCCAAGACCGACGAGTTCCGGCGCCGCATCGCCGATGGCGAGACCCTCGACGACATCAGAGCGGAGGCGTTCGCCGTTGTGCGAGAGGCCGCTCAGCGGGTGCTCGGACAACGGCATTTCGACGTTCAGGTGCTCGGCGCTGCCGCCCTCCATGAGGGCGCCATCGCCGAGATGAAGACCGGCGAGGGGAAGACCCTGGTCTCGACCATGCCGGCATACCTCAATGCCCTGGGGGGCAGGGGCGTCCACATCGTCACGGTCAACGACTATCTCGCCCGCCGCGACGCCGAGTGGATGGGTGAGATCCACCGTTTCCTCGGCCTGAAAGTGGGCCTCATCCAGGCCGACATGCAGCCGGAGGAGCGTCGCCCTGCCTACGCCGCCGACATCACGTACGGCACCAACAACGAGTTCGGCTTCGACTACCTCCGCGACAACATGGCCATGGACCCGAAGAACATGGTTCAGCGGGGCCACAACTACGCCATCGTGGACGAGGTCGACTCGATCCTGGTCGACGAGGCCCGGACGCCTCTCATCATCAGTGGTCGGGTTCAGGACACGGCCAAGTGGTACCGCGACTTCGCCCGGATCGCCGATCGCCTCAAGAACGAGGCCCACTACGAGATCGACGAGGGCAAGCGCCAGGTGATCACCACCGAAGACGGAGTGACCCAGGTCGAGAAGTTTCTCGGTGTCGAGAACATGTACGACCACACCAACGTCGACCTCGTCCACCACCTCGACGTGGCCCTCAAGGCAAAGACCCTCTACAAGCGCGATGTCGACTACGTCGTCGCCAACGGGGAGATCAAGATCGTCGACGAATTCACCGGACGCATCCTCGAGGGCCGCCGCTACAGCGAGGGCCTCCACCAGGCGATCGAGGCCAAGGAGGGCGTGCGGATCAAGGAAGAGAACCAGACCCTTGCCACCATCACGCTGCAGAACTTCTTCCGCCTCTACGAGAAGCTCTCCGGCATGACCGGCACGGCGGTCACCGAGGCCGGCGAGTTCATGGAGATCTACAAGCTCGAGGTGGTCGAGGTCCCGACCAACGAGCCGATCGCCCGTGCCGACCAGGCCGATCTCGTGTACATGACGGAGGACGTCAAGTTCGATGCCCTCACCGAGGACATCGTCGAGCGCAACGCCAAGGGCCAGCCGATCCTCGTCGGCACCGTGTCCATCGAAAAGTCCGAGCGGCTCTCGAACGTCCTCAAGCGGCGGGGCATCGCCCACGAGGTGCTCAACGCCAAGCAGCATGAGCGGGAGGCGACGATCATCGCCCAGGCCGGCCGCCTCGGCGCGATCACCGTCGCCACCAACATGGCCGGCCGCGGGGTGGACATCCGTCTCGGTGGCAATCCCGAGGAAATGGCCAAGCTGGAGATGCGCAAGCGGGGCCTCGAGCCCGAGACCCCGGAGTGGGAGAAGGCGTACCGGGAGGCTCACTCGGCTCTTGCCGCCGAGGCGAAGGCCGAGGAGCAGAAGGTCCTCGAGCTTGGCGGCCTGTACGTGCTCGGCACCGAGCGCCACGAGTCACGCCGCATCGACAACCAGCTCCGCGGCCGTTCTGGCCGCCAGGGCGATCCCGGCGAGTCGCGTTTCTACCTGTCGCTCGAAGACGACTTGATGCGTCGCTTCGCCACCGATCGGGTGCAGTCGATCATGCGCCGGCTGCGCATCCCTGAGGACGTGCCCATCGAGCACCGGATGGTCACCAATGCGATCGAGCGGGCCCAGCGCCAGGTCGAGTCGCAGAACTTCGAGATCCGCAAGAACGTCCTGAAGTACGACGAGGTGATGAACCGCCAGCGCGAGGTCATCTACGGCTGGCGGCAGCGGGTCCTCCAGGGTCGTGACACCGAAGAGTTGGTTCGCGACTGGATCGAAGAGGTCGTCGAGTGGACGGTCGCGGGTGCCATCAGCGACGAGGTGGCCCCTTCCGACTGGGACCGTGAGGATCTCCATCAAAGGGTGTTTGCCCTCTACCCGACCGGGATGGACGTCGACGATCTGGTGGCCGGCTCACGCAGCGTCGAAGAGGTCACCGACCGGATCATCGAGGACGCCCAGAGCGTGTACACCGCACGGGCCGAGGAGCTGGGGGACAAGCTGCTGCGGTCGTTGGAGCGAACCGTCGTGCTCTCGATCGTCGACAACAAGTGGCGGGAGCATCTCGCCGAGATGGACTACCTGCGGTCGGGAGTCGGGTTGCGGGCCATGGGTCAGCGCGACCCTCTCACCGAGTACCAGCGGGAGGCGTTCGACATGTTCGCCGCCATGGTCGACTCCGTGAAGGAGGACGCCGTCAAGTACCTCTACCACGCCCAGGTGGTCCAGCAGCAGGCCAAGCCGGATCCGGTGGTCCAGCTGGGCGGCACCGGCGGCGCTGCGCTCAAGAAGCAGGCGACCTCCGAGGGCAAGGTGGGCCGCAACGAGCCCTGCCCCTGCGGGAGCGGCAAGAAGTACAAGAAGTGTCACGGGGCCGCCGCCTGATCGGTCGCCCGTCGCCCTTTCGGTTACCGGCGAACTGCATATGAGTCAACGGGCCCCTGCTGCCACCATCACCGGACTCCTGCTCCTTGTCTCTGCGGGTTCGGTGTGGTCCGGCCGGTGAGGCACATTCGGCGCGTGACGGGAGGTCTCAGGGGCGGGATGCCTGCCTCCTCCAGCCGGCCCCGTGCCAGATGGCGCACCGCGATCTGCAGGCGACCAGCGGTCGCCCGTCACGCGTAGAAGCAGGCCTCCACCGAGAGCGGGCCTTCGACTCCTTCGCCGTTCACGGCGCTCACCTGATAGCAGGTCTCGCCCTCGGTCTGGTTCCTCGGGTAGTCGATGAAGCCCACCTGGGAGCCGACCGTCTCGATCGGCTCGACGGTACGTACGAACTCCTTCTCACCGCCCGGCAACTCGGAGAAGTAGACGCGATAGTGATCGGCCTCTGGGTGCGGATCCCAGGTGACGGCGACCTCGAGGCTCCCTCCACCCAGGCCCACGGCCAGGCCGGTCACCTGCGATGGCCCTGACGGAACGGTCGTAGTCGGAGCGGTCGTCGCGGCTGGGGCTGCCGTGGTCGTAGGTGCGACCGTCGTGGTCGGCTCGGCGGTCGTTGTGGAAGTTGTCACGACGTTGGTCGTCGTGGTGGTGGCTTCGGTCGTCGTCGACGTAATGCCACCGCCTTCACCGCAGCCAGACGCCACGAGAACCAGCACCAGGACCGAGCGCTTCATGAACCCCCACGGTACCGCCTCGATCGGCGGGGGCAGTGGGTGACGGGAAACGACCCTCCGCAGCCCTAACCTCTCGGACGATGCACGACGATCCCCGCGCCCTCATCGCCTCGCTCCAATCGCGCCTCGACGACGCCAGGAGGTTCCTTTGACGTCGAAGCGAAGCGCGCCGCACTCGACGACCTGAGAGACCGGTCGGCCGACCCTCATCTCTGGGACGACCGTGACAACGCCCTCGAGGTGACTCGAACCCTCTCTCGCTACGAAGGGATCATCGACCGGGTCGGCTCACTGGCCGCCGCGATCGACGACGCCGAGGTGCTTCTGGAGCTCTCCGAGGAGGAGTCCGATGCCGGTGCCGCATCCGACGTCGCCGTCGAATTGGGCCGGATCGACGAGGATCTGTCGAAACTGGAGCGCGAGGCGTTGTACTTCGGCGAGTATGACGACAGCCCGGCGATCTTGAGCGTCCACGCCGGCGCCGGCGGGGTCGATGCCTCCGATTGGGCGGAGATGCTGCTTCGCATGTACCTGCGATTCCTGGAGCGCGAGGGCTTCGAGGTCGAGGTCGACGAGTACCTGGAGGCCGAGGAGGCCGGGATCAGGTCGGCGACGATCACGGTCCGGGGTGATCGTCCCTACGGGACCCTGGAGGGGGAGCGTGGAGTGCACCGCCTCGTTCGCATAAGTCCCTTCGACTCGGCCTCGCGACGACACACGTCCTTTGCCGGGGTCGATGTCATACCGGAGGTCGAGATCGAGGACGTGGCCATCGACCCGGAGGAGCTGCGGATCGACACCTTCCGGGCCTCGGGAGCAGGCGGGCAGCATGTCAACAAGACCGATTCCGCGGTGAGGATCACCCACATCCCGACCGGGATCGTCGTCGCCTGCCAGGCTGAGCGCTCCCAGCTGCAGAATCGGAACCGCGCCATGACCCTTCTTGCCGCCCGGCTCGCAGAGCGCGCCCGCCGGGATCGTGAGGAGCAGCTGGACGAGATCCGCGGTGAGCAGGGCGAGGCGGCCTGGGGCCGGCAGATCCGATCGTATGTCCTCCAGCCGTATCAGATGGTCAAGGACCTCAGGACCGACGTGGAGATCGGCAACGTCAACGGCGTCCTCGACGGCGAGATCGGCCGATTCGTCGACGCCTACCTCCAGTGGCGGCGAGAACAGGCGGAGTCCGCGGGCTAGGTCCCGGCCTCCTGCCTTACCCTTCCGCCTCTCCGCCCCGAGCGGGCATCGATGCCGAGGTTTCGCCCTCTGCTCTCCGCCCTTCGCTCTCGTCCGGCCCGATTGGCCTATCTCCGGCGATGCACCAGAATCATCGGGCTTTCCCAAGTCGGTCACTAACCTCGCCGCGAGCGTCGCGGGCGGAGTGGGTGCCGAAGGGACACCGCGGCAGCACTCCGAGAGGCGTACATGATCCGGTTGCAGGACGTAGCGAAGGTCTACGACGGCGACATCGTCGCCGTCACGGACGTGGACCTCGAGATCTCCAAGGGCGAATTCGTCTTCCTCGTCGGTCCTTCGGGCTCGGGAAAATCGACGTTGATCCGCCTGATGCTCCGCCAGGAGCTTCCCACGGAAGGGCAGATCTGGGTCGCCGGCAAGGAGATCACCGCGTTGCCGGCCTGGAAGATCCCCATGCTCCGACGTTCCATCGGCACCGTCTTCCAGGACTTCAAGCTGCTCCCCAGCAAGACGGTCTACGAGAACGTCGCGTTCGCTCTCGAGGTGATCGGCCGTCCCAAGAACGTCGTCCGGTCGCAGGTGCCTCAGGTGCTCAAGCTGGTCGGCCTCGCCGCCAAGTCGGACCGCCTCCCCAATCAGTTGTCCGGCGGTGAGCAGCAGCGGGTCTCGATCGCCCGGGCGTTCGTCAACCGGCCCCTGATCCTCCTGGCCGACGAGCCGACCGGGAACCTCGACCCGGCGACCTCGGTGGGGATCATGCGGCTTCTCGACCGTATCAACCGCACCGGCACGACCGTTGTGATGGCGACTCACGACCACGCGATCGTCGACGCCATGCGACGCCGGGTGGTGGCTCTCGAGCGTGGCAGGGTCATCCGCGACCAGACCCGCGGCGCTTACCAGATGGGTGTGGAGGAGCCGGTCGGAGCCAGTGCCACCGGCGAGCAAGAGGCCACCGAAGGCTGACATGCGGTTCCAGTACATCCTCGAGCAGGCGATCTCGAACCTCCGCCGAAACGTCCTGGTGGTCTTTGCTGCCGTCGTCGCCGTCTTCGTGATGCTGGCACTGGTGTTCGGCACGAGGATCGTGGGTTGGTCGATCGACCAGGACATCGGCAGGTGGGACGACAACGTTCGTGTCATCGCCTTCCTCGGCGACGACCTGAGCCTGGAGGAAATCGACTCCATGCAGGCTGACATCCGGACCTGGGACGAGGTCGACGAGGTCATCTACTACACGAAGACGCAGGCACTCGAGGAGTTCCGCGAGATCTTCTCGGATCAGCCCTCCCTCATCGAGATAGTCGAGGAGGACCCGTCGATCCTGCCGGCATCTCTCCGGATACGACCCACCGAGGCCGCCGACTACTCGACGATCCGCGATCGGCTCGTCGTCGTCCCCGGGGTGTTCCAGGTTTCATCGGCAGACGAGGCGATCGACAATCTGGTGGCACGGGCGGGGAAGATGAGGACGTTTGCGCTCGGGATCGGGATCGTCCTCGCCCTGGCCGCGGTGGTTCTCATCGCCAACACGATCCGGATCGCAATCTTCGCCCGACGAGACGAGATAGGGATCATGAAGCTGGTGGGTGCGGGAAACTGGTTCGTTCGCATCCCGTTCCTTCTCGAGGGTGTGATCGAGGGCGTGATCGGAGCCGTGCTCGCCATAGCCCTCGTGTGGGCGGCCGGTGGCTCGATCGCTGAGCTGCTGTCGACGGCCACCGATCCCGGGTCACTGAATCCGCCGACGGACTTCATGATTCGCCAGGCTCTCATCGTGCTCGGCTTCGGCGCCGGTACCGGTCTCCTCGGGAGCGCCTTCGGGATGTGGGGCTTCCTGAGGGACTGATGGATTGGCCCTCGCTTCGCTCGGGCCGCGATTCGCGATTCGCGATTCGCGATTCGAAAGAGGAGCCCACCCGTCCGAACGAACGACACCGGCCTTAGGGTCTTCTCGTGGGAGTGAAGACCATTGCCACCAACCGGCGGGCCCGATTCGACTTCGCCATCTCGGAGACCTACGAGGCCGGGTTGGTGCTGCTCGGGTCCGAGGTGAAGAGCCTGCGCAACGGGCGAGCCGACCTCAAGGACTCGTACGCCGCTGTCAAGGACGGCGAGATGTGGCTCTACGGGCTCCGCATCGCCCCCTACGAATACGCCCATGAGGGCGGACACGACCCGGATCGTCCCCGGAAGCTCCTGCTGCACCGCAACGAGATCGCCCGCATAGGAGCCGCACTCGCCCAGAAGGGTCTGACCCTGATCCCCACGTCGCTGTACTTCAAGGACGGGAAGGCCAAGGTCGAGTTGGGCCTCGGCAAAGGCAAGACCCGGATCGACAAGCGCGAGACAATCAAGAGGCGCCAGGCGGATCGGGAGATGGACAAGGCGATGAAGTACCGGAGCATCGACTAGATCGTTGCCCGTTGCCCCGCGTTGGCGCGCACGCTGTCTCCACCTCCCCTCGGGGGAGGGTGCTCAGGTGGGGGCGGCCTGGACAGAAAGCGGGCATCCCCCTCGCGGAATCCCCGAAAGTGGCAGATGCGTTGTACATTGACGGCGACGCTTCTGCGTCCCCATATGGGGGTGACATGGTTTCGACTGTGAGAATCAAAGCGTCGGTAGCGAGCCGAGGTCCCCGGAGTCCTCGCTAAAGAACCGGGAAACACATACGTGCCGAAGACAACTTCGCACTGGCTGCCTAAATAAGCGGCCCGTCCGACCGGAGGGCTCCCCCCTCGCCGGATCCGGGCGACGCAATGGGGGATGCTCCCGCCGGGATGCCGGGACCGGCGGGTCAAGACACTTCCGGCTAGGGATCGGGTCCGCCCGCCGATAGGGTCCCGTCCCCCGAAACGATCTATCGGCTGCGCTCGGAGAACCGACGTCGAGAGCTCACAGGACCGGGGTTCGACTCCCCGCACCTCCACTCTGCTCATTCCCGGGCCGACTTCGGCCCTTCGGGCCGAACAGACGCTGGTCGGCCCTCCTCCGCAGCCGGGGCCCCTACCCCGGCGCGGCCGTGCTCATTCCCGGGCGGGCCTCGGCGACCTTGCCGCCCCCTCACACCCCCAGTGCGTCGGCGATGCCGAAGGTGGTCGACGAGACGCTGGCCGCCAGCACCGTCCCCCACACCAGGTCGACCGCCGTCATGAGGGGCGGCCAATCCCGCAGCGTGGCCAGATTGGTGAGGTCGTAGGTGGCGTAGGTGATCAGCCCGAAGAGCGCCCCGAGCCCGATGGCCCTCCCGAGCGAGCCGTCGTCGATCGCCGGGTTGAGAACGAACACGACCAGGCCCAGCACGAACAGGACGTAGAAGGCGATCGCCGCCGGCCACACGGTGTCGGTTCGGAGGAGGCCCCCGAGCTGGTCGCGATAGAACCGGCGGGCCACCACCCCGAGCCAGATCAGATCGATCACCAGGAAGACGGGGAGTGCGATCAGGAACAGCGACAGCGTTCGTGGCATCTGTGACCTTCCAGAGAGGGAGTCAGATCGTACGTCTCCTGCAGGCAATCAGCAGAGGTCGGCGGCAGGCTCAGGACAGCAACAGCTTGTCGAGGCGCCGCGACACGATCATCACGCCGATGGCACCCATGCCCACCAGGAATGCCAGGTGGCCGGCGATGCTCCAGTCGAACACTCCCAGGGTGCACGCCCGGATCAGCTCGACCCCGTGATAGAGGGGTGAGAAGCGGGCGATCGTCTGGATCGCGTCGGGGTAGACCTCCAGCGGATAGAACGTGCCGGAGAAGAGGAAGAGCGGCAGCGTCACCATGTTCACCAGGTCGAAGTCCTGCCAGGACTTCATGAAGGTGGTGGCAGTCATCCCGACCGCAGCAAAGGCGAAGCCGATCAGGACCGCAGCCGGCACCGCCATCACGGCCCACGGCGAGTACACGTAGCCGAAGCTGGCGATCACGACCAGGAAGGCGACGGCATACATCAGGCCCCGTCCCAGGGACCACGCTATCTCGCCGACGGCGATGTGCCGGGGGAGCATCGGGGTGGAGAGGATGGCGTCGTACACCTTCCCGTACCTCAGCTTGAAGAAGATGTTGAACGTCGACTCGTAGACCGCGCCGTTCATGGCCGAGGCCGCGAGCAGAGCTGGAGCCACGAACGCCGCGTATGTGACCGCTTGCCCGCCCGGGCCCTGGACGTCGCCCACGAGTTTGCCGAGGCCGACGCCGATCGAGAACAGGTAGAAGACCGGCTCGAAGAACCCCGAGAAGATGACCACCCAGATGCGGCGGTACACCAGGTAGCTGCGCTCGAGCATGCGGATGGCGCTGCCGGGCACGAAGGGAGGCACCACTCGAGAGTGGAGCGTGGCGCTCATTTGATCAGCCTCTTCCGCATGGTCCGCGTGGCCAGGGCGATGCCCAGCAGGATCATTGCCGCCAGGTATGCCGCACTGATGACCGGGTTGACCTCGTACTCGGTGCCGACGGCCAGGCCCCGGCACAGCGACACGCCGTGCCACAGCGGTGTGGCGTAGGCCACCGGCTGCATCCACCCCGGAAGCTGGCTCACCGGGAAGAACGTGCCCGAGAACAGAAACAGGGGGGTCATTCCGAACCGGAACATCGAGGAGAGCCCGCGCTCGTCCTCGAGCTGGGCGGTGTAGGCGGTGATGACGCCGGCAAACGCCAGCCCGGTGGCCACCGCCGGCGGCACTGCTATCAAACCCTCGACGACGGTGGTGGCCCCGAAGGCGGCCATCACCATGGCGTAGACGAGGGTGACGAAGGTCAACCGGACCGCGACCCAGCCCAGGTGGCCGAGCACCAGGTCGGTCACCCCGATGGGGGTGGCGAGCACCGCGTCGTAGCTCTTTCGCCACTTGATCCCTGCCATGACTGGGAAGGCCGAGTCGCCCGCACCGGTCATCATCGCCGTGGCTGCCAGGAGGCCGGGGGCGAGGAAGGTCAGGTACGTGATCTCCAGGGAGGCGTCGCCCGATCCGCTGTCGACCAGCTGGCCGAGACCCACCCCCATCGCCAGCAGGAACAGGATCGGGTTGAAGAAGGTGCTGACCAGGCTGCCCCGGAAGGTCCGGCGGTAGACACGGGCAGACGCCTCGATGAGGCGGCCGGAGTGGGCGAGCACCACCATCAATCGACCAGGGACCGGCCGGTCAGGTGGAGGAACACGTCCTCGAGGGTCGCCCGCCGGCTCACCGTGGATTCGGGGACGATGCCGCGCTCGTGGGCCGCCTCGAAGGCGGTGTCGGCATCCTCCGTGTAGAGGAGGACCCGGTCGGGCAGCACCTCCACACGCGTGGCGAGATCCCTCAGATCCTCGGCATGCTTGTCCTGGGTGCCGACCTCGAATCGCAGCTCCAGGACCTCGCGGGTGGAGTGCGTCTCGATCAGCTGTCGGGGCGAGCCCTCGGCGACGATCTTGCCCTTGTCCATGATCACCAGGCGGTCACAGAGCTGCTCCGCCTCATCCATGTAGTGGGTGGTGATGATGAGCGTGACTCCCTCCCGCTTCAGCCGGTAGAGGCGATCCCACAGCAGGTGCCGGGCCTGGGGGTCGAGCCCTGTGGTGGGCTCGTCGAGGAGAAGCAGCTCGGGCGTGTTGATCAGCCCGCGGGCGATCGTCAGCCGTCGTTTCATGCCGCCCGACAGCGGCTCGACCCGGCTCTTGCGGCGCTCGTCGAGCTGGGCGAACTTGAGCAGTTCGTCTATCCGCTCGTCGATCACCGATTTGCTGAGTCCGAAATACCGGCCATAGATGAGCAGGTTCTCGTAGACGGTCAGCTCGAGATCGAGGTTGTCCTCCTGGGGGACGACTCCGAGGCGGGCCCGGATCCGGGGGCCGTCCTTCTCGGGATCCATCCCGAGGACGGTGAGGTCGCCGGAGGTGACGGGGGAGACACAGCCGATCATCCGCATTGTCGACGACTTGCCGGCGCCGTTGGGACCGAGGAACCCGAACACTTCACCGCGATGCACCTCGAAGTCGATGCCGTCGACGGCCTTCAGCTCACCGAAGGACTTGGTGAGGTCGCGGGCCGAGACGAGGGAGTCCGACATGGCTGCGCCACGGTAGTCGGGTGTGCCGACGGGACCGTGGGCGCACCCGACTAGACCATCGAGCCGGGCATCCAGTCGCGAAGGTGTTGCTGCTTGGCCGTCGTCACGGTGTGGGCCACGAGATCTTCGATCGCCTCGCCGACATCCATGAGCCGGCCCGGCCGGGTGGCGACCGACACCCTGGAACCCTGCGAGATGTCGCACAACTCGCGGCTTCGCGACGACGCCTCATACGTCCCGATCGCCTCGGAACGGCGGCGGATCTCGAGTTTGTCGAGGCCGAGCAGGGGCCGGAGCACGGGGATGTCGACCAGGCGGTCGAGTGATGCAAGGTTGTCCAGGGTCTGGGTCGACACCTGGCCCAGCGACTCGCCGTTGACCAGTGCCCGGGTCTCGGCGAGGTCGGCGGCGATCTGCTCCGCGGCCCGGTACATGAGCGCCTTGAGCGCCATCTGCCGAAGCCGCGCGTCGACGCGGCGGGTCAGCTCGGGTACCGCAGCTTCGATGTCGCACACGATCCAGAGCGGGTCCGACCCGTGGCCGTAGCGGGTGCTCAGATCGTGGGCGATGGCGGCCGCATGGTCGGCTTGTCCGCAGCCCAGCGAGAAGTGGATGTAGTCGAGGGACACGCCGCGTCGGGCGACCATGTATGAGGCGACGGGGGAGTCGATGCCGCCGCTGAACATCACCAGGGCGTTGCCCTGCGTGCCGAGGGGCATACCCCCGGCGGCCGGGACGCGCTCGACCGTCAGGTCGGCTGTCCGCTCCACGACGCGCACCACCACGGTCACTTCGGGGTTCGTGAGATCGACGCGTCCTCCGGCCCGGACCAGTCGAGCCCCGGTGGCGACGGCGAGGTCCTGGGAGTTCCAGGTGTGGGTGCCGATCCGCCGTGGGCGCACCGCGAACGTCTTCCCGGCGACGACCGGACCCATCCGCTCTGCGACCTCATCGGCGAGGGCATCCATGTCGGTGGCGTCGAGGCGCTCGACGATCTCGACCGCGGCGATTCCGAACACCGTGCTCAGCCGCTCGACGGCAGCGGCGTGATCGGTGGTGATGAGCAGGCGATGTCCGGCGAGGCGCTTGACCTCCGCTCCCGGCAGCGCTGCGACGACATTGGCCGCGAGCACCCGCCCCATGCGCCGCTGAGTGCGCTGGGACTTGAGATAGAGCTCCGGGTCGAGGGCCGCTACGAGCATGGCGATGCCAGGGGTCAGACGGGGGTTCAGGGCGGAGATTACACGGGGGCCCCGTGATGAGAGGCGTAACCTGAGGTCATGGACCCGCGTTTGACCCGAATCCTGATCGTCCTCGGCTCCGTGATCGCCGCGTTGCTCCTCGTCGTCGTGATCGTGCTCTTGACGGGCGGCGACTCCGGAGAAGGCACGGCGGCCTCGACGTCCACGACCGCGGGGACGACGACGACCGACGGCGGAGCCACCACGACAGGCGTGGCGACATCTACGACCGTCGCTTCCACGACGACTCCGACCACGCTCGCCGTTACGACGACGACGGTTCCACCGTGCGCCGGGCTGCCCGGCGCCACGACCCCGGATCTGGGCGCACCCGGCGTGAGCCATGTGAGCGGCGACTTCGACGGCGATGGCGCACTCGACCAATTCATCATGTACGAGGCGCTGGGGACCTCGTGGGCCCAGATCAGGCTGTCCTACGGATTCGCGGCCGAGCTGGAGGTGTTCGGGCCCGCAGAAGCGTACGGCGCGACGACATTCGACGCGCCCGAGGAGGTCGCGTACGGAAGAGTCACCTCGGGGGCGTCGACGGAGTTCATCGGGTTCTTCTACTTCGCCGAATGCGACATCCATCAGCCGTCGATCGACGGGGTGGGTGTGGCCGAGTTCGCTCGGGGCGGCGGCGTGACGCACCTCGACGGGATCGACTGCGTCGCCGACGGGATCGTGACCCACTCGTCGTCGACAGCCGACTTCGGCGCCACCTGGGAGTACACGGAGCGCCGCTATCTGTGGGCGCCGGAGTCCGGGGAGTTCCAGACCGTCTCCTCGTCGACGCAGATGCTCACGAGCCCTGAAGACGACGAGACGATCTTCCAGGCCTCGTTCAACTGCCCTGAGGGGTCGTGACCCGCCTCACCACGCGGCCGGCCGACCGGCACTCAGATGGCCTGCAGCATCCACAGGCAGACCATCCCGACCGTGATCGTTGCCAGCACGTTCCGGGTGCGCCACGCCACCAGGGCCGCTACCGCCCCGGCGGCGAAGCGGTCGGTGGCCAGGTCGAACCCGCCGGTCGCGTGGGTCAGCGCGGGAAGCACGAGTGCGGCGAGTACTGCGGCGGGGATGTAGCGCAGCACGCGGGAGAGAGAGGGCGGAACCTGATCGACACGGCCGAGAAGCGCCAGGAACGAGATCCGCAGCAGCCAAGTCCCGACTCCGATTGCCGCCATCACCGTCCACACGACCGGCGCCGAGAGGGTCGTCATTCGCCTGCTCCGACGACTGTCCCGGCGGCGATGCCCAGCGCGGAGGCGGCAAGCAGACCCAGGTTGAGCGGCAGGCCGATCAGGGCCACGGCGGCGAGGCCGGCAACGACGGCTGCAACGCGGGTCCCCCGGTCGCGTATCGCGGGGAAGAGCAGTGCCATGAACACCAACGGGATCGCGAAGTCGAGCGACCACTCCGGCGGAACCCCAGAGCCGATCACGACGCCGATCACGGAGGTGGTCTGCCAGATCACCCACAGCGGGGCTGCGGCGCCGAAGTAGAACGCGATCCGGGTGTCGAGATCGGCCTCGGTCCGGTCGAAGTGGACGATGCTGAGTGCAAATCCCTGGTCGGTGAGCAGATACGCCGCCACGCCCTTGCGGGTCGGGCTCGATCCCTTGAGCCACGGAGCGAGCGATGCGCTGTACATGGCGAACCGGGCGTTGATCACGAGGGCGGTGAGCACGATCACGAGCGGTGCGGCGTCGCGTGCGATCAGGTCCACGGTCGCGAGCTGGGCGGCGCCGGCGAACACGACCGGGGACAGGGCGATCGCCTGGCCGGCGGCCAGACCGGACTCGATGGCCGCCGCCCCGGCGATCACCCCGAAGGGGATCACCCCGAGAGTGATGGGGAGGATGCTCCGCACCCCCGCAAAGAAGGCATCGCGGCGGGTGGAGCCAGACATCGTCGGAAAGCCTACGTGCGGTGCTCGGGGACCACGCCCATGCCTCGCCAGTCATCGACCCCGTGGCTGCGTTCCTCTCCTCGTCCGCTCCCGCCGGGCGACGCCGATGGCGCGGCGACTCGGAGATCCTTGTTTCGGCGCAGGCGCCAGGATCCGGCCAATGACCCTTCCGCCGCCCGTTCGCTATCGTCGCCACGCCGATCGGCGGAGTCCCATTGACAGATGACATCTATCAGTTGGGCAGCGACATGGTGGACGAGCTGGTCCAGCATCTGCCCATGCTGGCGACCTATCTCGGCGTGCCGGGCCACGAGCACGAGATGAACGACTTCTCGCCCGCGGGGTACGAGTCGACCGCAGACCTGATCCGGTCCCAACTGCGCAGGGTCGAAGCCACACCGGTACCCGACGAGCCGTGGGGGCGTCTGGCTCACCGCGTCGCCGTCCAGTTCGCGGCCGACGAACTCGCCTGGCACGACGCGGACGAGCACCTCCTCGAGTTGAACAGCATCGCGTCGCCGATCCAGGACATCCGGGAGGTCTTCGACCACATGGACACCTCGACCGCCGACGGCTGGACCAACGTCGCCTCCCGTCTCGAGGGCCTCGGCGATGCCCTGGACGGATACCGGCAGACACTCGAACTGGGGCGGTCGCGTGGAATGACCGTGGCGCGCCGGCAGGTGATCGAGGCGGCGCGTCAGGCCCGCAACTACGCCGCCGACGGGTCGTTCTTCGACACACTGCCCGGCGCGGCCGCGGAGGTCGCCGACGAGGGGTTGCTTGCGCGGCTCGGCGACGGTGTCGCCACGGCGAAGCAGGCGTACGGGGCAATCGCCGGGTATCTCGAGTCGACGTATCTCCCGGATGCCATCGACGCGGACGGCGTGGGAGAGGAGCGGTACGTGCGCCTGGCCCGGAAGTTTCTCGGCGCCGACATCGAGCCCAGGGCCACCTACGACTGGGGTTGGGAGGAGGTGGCACGGATCCGCGCTGCGATGTCGGAGGTGGCGAACGAGATCCTGCCCGAGGCCGAACTCCGCGAGGTGCTTCACCTGCTCCAGACGGATCCGGGTCGGGCCACCCAAAGCCAGCAGGAGTTCCGGGATCTGATGCAGGAGAGGCTGGAGGTCGCCCTTTCGGACCTCGAGGGCGCACACTTCGAGGTCCCCGAGCCGATTCGGCGTGTCGACGTGAAGATGGCGCCTCCGGGAGGATCCCTCGGCGCCTACTACGTGAGCCCCAGTGAGGACTTCACCCGGCCCGGTACGGTCTGGTGGTCGATCGGAGAAACGCAGGTGGTCCCCCTCTTCGATCAGGTGTCCACTGCGTACCACGAGGGGTTCCCCGGCCACCACCTCCAGAGCGGACTCCAGATGACCGCCGGCGACCGGGTGTCCCGGTTGCAGAAACTCCTCGTGTGGTACTCGGGATCGGGCGAGGGGTGGGCGCTGTATGCCGAGGATCTCATGGACGAACTGGGCTATCTCGAGAAGCCCGACTACAGGATGGGGAAGCTCTCCTCAGAGATGCTCCGTGCCTGCCGGGTCGTCATAGACATAGGGTCGCACCTCGACCTGCCCGTCCCCGAGGGCCAGCCGTTCCATCCCGGAGAGCGCTGGTCGTTCGATCTCGGCGTCGAGATGCTCGAAGAGTATGCGGCGCAGGAGCACGACGTCGCGGTCTCCGAGATGAACCGGTATCTGGGATGGGCCGGGCAGGCCATCTCGTACAAGGTGGGCCAGCAGGCCATCCATGATCTGCGCTCCGATGCGCGGCGGCGCCGGGGATCGGCGTTCGATCAGAAGGACTTCCACGCCCGGCTGCTCGCCATCGGGTCGACCGGGCTCACCGTGATGCGCGACCACATGGCCGAGGAGTCGACATGACGACGATCGGTATCGGCACGGTCAAAGGGGCGTTCTTCCTGCGGGGGAATGGCTCCCGATGGGATCTGTCGGGGCCCCAGTTCAAGGGATGGGCGGTGACGACCTTCGGGCGGTCGCCGTCGGGCGACCATCTGCTTGCCACGGGGTCGAACTGGTTCGGAGCGGCCATCCATCGCAGCGCCGATCTCGGTGAGTGGGAGCAGATCGTGGATGGTCCGGCGTGGCCCGAGGGGGGCGATCGCAAGCTCAACAACGTGTGGACGATCGCCACCTCGGGAGACACCACCTACGCCGCGGTCGATCAGGCGGGCTTGTTCCGCAGCGACGACGACGGTGCGTCGTGGCGGCCGGTCCCGGGGTTCAATGAGCATGCCACTCGGCCTGGCTGGCAGCCCGGGTTCGGTGGGCTGGCGGCTCATCGCCTGCTCTTCGACCCGAACGACGCCGAGCGGATGTGGCTCGGCGTGTCCGCGGTGGGTGTGTTCCGTACCGAGGACGGGGGTGACTCCTGGCAGCTCGCCAACAAGGGTGTGACCAAGCCGGCACCCGACCCGGACGACGAGGAGATCGGCTATTGCGTGCATTGCCTCGTGGCCGACCCCGACGATCCCGACACGATCTGGCGTCAGGAGCACACCGGGGTCTACCGGACCCATGACGGGGGTGACTCCTGGCAGCGGATCGAGGAGGGCCTTCCGGCGCGGTTCGGGTTCCCGATCGCTCGCGATGGGGCTTCGGGGGCGCTGTTCGTGGTTCCCCTGGAAAGCGACGAGCACCGCATGCCGCTCGGTGGCGAGTTCCGGGTATACCGGTCCACGGACCGCGGTGACTCGTGGCACGTGTCGGGGGAGGGCCATCCCGAGGAGCCGGTGTACGCCGGCGTCCTGCGCGACGCCATCGCCACCGATGGAGCGGGCGGCGTCTACGTGGGGACCACGGCCGGCACGGTTCATCTCACCGGCGATGGCGGCGACACGTGGACCGCGTTGCCGGAAGTGCTTCCCCGCATCCTCAGCGTCGGCGTGCTCGAGGTCTGATGCCGCCGGCCACCGTTCGCATCCCGTCGCTGCTGGCGGAGATCGGCGACGGACGCAAGGAGATCCCAGTCGAGGCCTCCACGGTCGGCGAGGCCCTCGAAGGGCTGTTCAGGGTTCTCCCGCAGCTGCGGGTGCACGTCTTCGACGAGACCGGCTCGGTCAGGCCCAACGTGTCGGTCTTCCACGACGGCCGCGCCGCCCGCGACGCCGAGCGGCTGGCGGCCCCCATCGAACCCGGAGCGGTGGTCACGATCCTCCAGGCGGTCTCAGGGGGAGCGTCTCGAATTGGAGGATTAGGGCGTGCCGATTCGGGGAATGGCCACGGCGAATAGGTGATCATCCACGCCATCCCTCGGTCGGCGTACCCACCGACGCTCGCCGAGGGATCGAGACCGGACCCGGAGTACGCGGTTCTCGCCGACGCCGCCGCATCTTCGACCGGGATCGGATGGGGCGCAGCGAGCGCCTGATCGGCTACCTCGCGCTCGAGGGGCTCTTCGGGGCCCCTCGAGCGCGTCCAGGGCGGGTGCCCCGCTTCAGGATTCCCCAAGGCGGAACTCAAGCGCCCGTGTGGCGGTGCGACGGACGATTCAGCGTGTCCACCACCAACTGAAGGAGATCGACCGATGTTCAAGAGACTGACTGCGGTAGGAGCGGTCATCGGTTTCATGGCCCTGGCTGTCGGCGTCGCCGACGACGAGCTCGACTGCGGGTAGCCCCTCGACCACATCCACTTCGCTCGGGGACCGTCACCGCCACCGCGGGGATTCTGACGCTGGCCTCGACGATTCCCGCGCAGGGTTTTCGGCCGGATCAACACGAGCGGCGCGAACGAGATCGAGGTCCGGTTCGAAACTCACGACACCTCGGTCGAGTATCGGGTGAAGGCTCGCCTGGAAGGCGGCGAGATCCGTTGGGAGATCCGCACCGACCTCGACGACTGAAGCCGAAGTCGATCTACCCTCCCGTCCCATGCGCAGACTCCTGTTGATCGCGATCGCCGTGTTCATCGTCCCCGCCTGTGGCGACGACGATGCGACGACCACGACGGGTGCCGACACCCCCTCCACGACCGCGTCGGTGACCACCCTGCCGCCGGTTCCGAGCACCAGCAATCCCGCGACCACGACGACGGCGGACTCGTTCGTCGACATCGTCATCGAGGTGATTGGCTCGTCCGCCGAGGTGCGGGTCGAGGGGATCCCGACGTCCGGGCGGATCCAGATCACCACGGGAACCGGGATACGGCTCACCATCGCCGGGGATGCCACCGACGAGGTGCACCTCCACGGATACGACCTCACCGCCGACATCGCACCCGGCCAGCCCGCAGTGATCGAGTTCGCCGCGAACATCCCGGGGATCTTCGAGGTCGAACTCGAGGACTCTCACCGATTGCTGGTCGAGCTCCAGGTCTCGTGACGCCACGCGTCCGTCGCGGGGGAGTCGTCCTGGCCGTGGTCCTCGCGGCGCTTGTCGTCCCGGGCATCGCCTCGGCGCACGGGATCGGAGGCAGGAGCGATCTCCCGGTGCCACTGGAGTACTTCCTGGTCGGAGCCGGCGTGGTGCTGCTGATCACGTTTGGCGCGCTGGCGGTCCTGTGGCCGAGCCCGCGCCTTCAGGATGGGCCCAGATGGCGTGGTGGGTGGGCGCTACCGAGCCGGCTCGGCGGGATCCTGTCGGCGCTCGGCCTGTTCGGGCTTGTCCTGGTCATCGCTGCCGGGCTCTCCGGCGACGTCGATGCCCGGAGCAATATCGCGCCGGTGGCGGTCTGGGTGGTCGTCTGGCTGGTGCTCCCGTTCGCCGCTGCAATGGCCGGAAACCTTTGGGCCGTCATAAGCCCGTGGCGGACTCTGGGTCGTCTCGCCCGCCTCGAAGGACCTTCCGGACCGGGGCCCGAGGGCGTGTGGCCGGCGGCGATCGTGTTCATGGGCATCGTCTGGCTCGAGCTCGTGCACCCGGAGTCCGGTGATCCTCAGACCCTCGGCCTGGCGACTCTGGTCTACACGGTGGCGATCATGGGGCTGGCCTTCAGGTTCGGTATCGACCGCGTCGTGGCGTCCACCGAGGCGTTGTCCGTCTATCAGCGCTTGCTCAGCGGGATTGCTCCGCTGGGCAGGAGGCCCGATGGTCGCATCGGTTGGAGGGGGTGGCTGCGCGCTCTCCCGGTCCTTCCCCGGTGGCCCGGGCTCGCAGCGTTCGTCGTAGCGATGATCGGCACCGTCACCTACGACGGGATTTCGGGGACCCCATGGTGGGACGACTTCTCGTTCGCGCTGGCGGGGGCCAACCAGTCCACGATGTGGTTCAAGACGATCGCCCTGGTCGCGGTCGTGGCCGTCATCGGCGGCGCGTATGCCGCGGCGTCGTGGTGGGCGTCCCGGATCGCCGGTCCCAACGGCCCCGGTCCCGCCGAGGTGGCGGGGTCGTTTGCGCACACCCTGGTGCCGATCGCCCTCGCCTATGCCTTTGCCCACTATTTCACCCTCATCGCCTTCGAGGGGCAGCTGTTGATCCCGGCGCTCAGTGACCCACTGGGCCTCGGGTGGAACCTGTTCGGCACCATCGACTACGGGCCCGACTACACGTGGATCCCTCCGGTCGCGGTGTGGTGGGTGCAGTTGACGGCGATCGTCGGTGGCCACGTCGTGGGCGTGGCACTCGCTCACGATCGGGCGCTCGCCGTCTTCCCGGGGTCCCGAGCGGTGCGCACCCAGTACGCCATGCTGGCTCTGATGGTTGCCCTCACCGCGCTCGGCCTGACGGTGCTGGCGGCCGGTTAGCCTCCGCTTCATGTCGCTGCTGCGGGTCAGTGATCTCGTCAAGGTGTACCCCGGCGAGGTTCGGGCGGTGGACGGGATCTCGTTCGCTGTCGAGGAGGGGGAGATCTTCGGCTTCCTGGGTCCCAACGGTGCCGGGAAGACCACGACGATCCGAGTGCTGGTCACCCTCCTCAAACCGACGTCGGGCGTGGCCACGGTCGATGGGATCGACGTGACCGCCGATCCCGAAGAGGTCAGAAAACGGATCGGGTATGCGGCCCAGTTCATCGGTGTGGACGACGACCTGACCGCTCGCGAGAACCTCATCATGCAGGGGCGACTCCACGGGCTCGACGCTGCCGAGGCGAATCGGCGCTGTGACGAGCTCCTCGAGGT
This sequence comes from Acidimicrobiia bacterium, assembly GCA_035464675.1. GTDB lineage: Bacteria > Actinomycetota > Acidimicrobiia > Spongiisociales > UBA11373 > JAUYIV01. The sequence goes on along the minus strand of DATHSA010000054.1, from coordinate 41,529 downwards.
GCTCCAACTCGTCGACGCCGCCGGCCGCCGGGCGGGCACCTTCAGCGGGGGCATGCGTCGGCGGCTCGACCTCGGGCAGGCTCTGGTTCACGGCCCGCGGGTGCTCTTCCTCGACGAGCCGACCACCGGCCTCGATCCTCAGACCCGTCGTGCCCTGTGGGAGTACCTGCGTGAGTTGAACGGGCGCGGCGTCACGATCTTCCTGACCACGCAGTACCTCGAGGAGGCCGACGCCCTCGCCACGCGCCTGGCGATCATCGATCAGGGGGTGATCGCCGTCGAGGGGACGCCGGCCGCGTTGAAGCGCGACCTCGGTGGGGAGGCGATAACCGTGACCCTCCCCGACGAGGTCGGTGATGCCGAGATGGACAAGGCGGCCGGGGTGCTCGACCGCTTCTCGGACGGCGATGAGACGGCCCGGTTCGATCACTCGATAAGGGTGTTCACCGCCAATGCGTCCAGCCAGTTGGCCGAGGTGGTGAGAGCCCTCGACTCGGCGTCGGTCAGCGTCGCCCGCCTCGAACTCTCGGCGCCCACCCTCGACGACGTATTCCTGCGTCACGCCGGGAGCCGGATGCGGGTGGAGGAGGCCAAGCCGCCCAGCCGGCTAAGGATGAGGAGACGCCGGTGATCCGCAGCCTGCGTGAGTCGGGGATCCTCTGGGCCCGCCAGATGAAGAAGCTGGTGCGGATCCCTCTGCTGCTCTTCTTCGCCCTCGCACAGCCGCTGATCTTCCTGCTGCTGTTCAGCCAGGTGTTCAGCAACCTCGATCGGCTTCCCGGGTTCGAGTACGACTCCTACCTGCAGTTCCTGGTCCCCAGCATCGTGGCATTGACGGCTCTCAACTCCGCGTTCCAGTCCGGGATCGGAATGGTGACCGATATCGAGGACGGGATGCTCGACAAGTTCCTCATCGCACCAATACGACGATCGAGCATCCTGCTCGGGAAGCTCCTGGCCGACGCTTCGCGAGCGATGGCCCAGGGGGCCGTGATCGTGCTCGTCTCCCTGGCGATGGGGGCGAGGTTCGCCACCGGTGTGGCCGGCGTGGCGGTGATGGTGGTGCTCGCCGCCCTCTTCGGAGTCGCCTGGGCCGGCCTCTCCAACATCATCGCCCTCCGCACCCGGAACGGAGAGTTGACGATGATCGTGGGGATCCTCATCACCTTCCCGGTGCTCTTCCTCTCGACGGCGTTCATGCCGTCGATCCTGCTCCCGGACTGGCTCGATGCGGTGGCGACGTTCAACCCGATCACGTACATCGTGGAGGCGCTTCGTGCCCTCGTGAACACCGGATGGGACTGGGGCGCCATCGGTGAAGCGCTGGCCGTGACGGGAGGCTTGGCGGTGGTGACCTTCACCGGAGCGACGCTGGCGTTCCGCAAGGCGATCACGTAGCCGTCGCGCATGGGCGTCCGGATCGTGGGGCGCCCGCAGGCGCGTCCACGGTGGCCGTGACAACCGGGGCCAGGAGTCGGGGCCGGCACCGTCGGTCCGTCTCCGCGTCCTACGCTCCGAGGAGATGCGCCTCACCATCCTCGGATCCAACGGCACCTACCCGACGCCGGGCCGGCCCGCGTCCGGCTACCTGGTCGAGAGAGACGGCACCTCGGTGGTCCTCGACCTGGGCCCCGGCGTCTACCTGCCGCTGATCGAACGCCTCGACCGGCCTGACGCGATCGTCGTGAGCCATGTCCACCCCGACCATTGCACCGACATGCTGGCGCTCCTGGCCGCGATGCGGGCCCGCCCCCGCGTCGAGTGGGGCATCCCGACGTTCGTCCCGGAAGGTCTTCCGGACCGGTTCGCTGCGTTCCTGGGTGTGGACCCGGACCACGCGTTGTTCCAGGTGTTCGCGTTCGACGTCGTCGGGGGAGGGGATCGGCGCAGTGTGGGGCCCTTCACCCTCGAGTTCGGAACCGCGTTCCACTCCGTCCCGACCCTGGTCACGGCGCTGGATGCAGGGGGACGCCGGCTCGTGTACAGCGGCGACACGGGGCCGGGCGGCGATCTGGAGTCTCTCGCACGGGGGTGCGACGTTCTGCTCTGCGAGGCGACATCCCAGGGGGACCCTCCCGAGGGGCGCTATCCCTACCACCTCTATGCCGGCGAGGCCGGGACGATCGCGGCCCGCGCCGGGGTTCGCCGCCTGATCGTGACGCACCTGGCTCCTACGCTGGATCCCGGGGTGTCGGTCGCGGAAGCCGGCACCCGTTTCGACGGCCCGGTCGACCATGCGGTGCCGGGGATGGAGGTGGAAGTGTGAGCGATCGGAAGCCGGACGAGCTCCGCGAGGTGCGCATCACCCGCGGCTACACCGAGATGACTCCTGGCTCGGTGCTCGTCGAGATGGGGAAGACGATGGTGCTCTGCACCGCCTCCTTCGATGCCGACGTACCGCCATGGATGCGCCAACAGGGGAGTGGATGGCTGACCGCCGAGTATTCGATGCTTCCCGGCTCGAGCTCGGAGCGGGTATCCCGATCGTCCCTCAGCGGGGGCCGGACCAAGGAGATCCAGCGGCTGATCGGCCGGTCCTTGCGCGCGGTCGTGGACCTGTCCGTGATGGGAGAGGCGACGATCAGGGTCGACTGCGACGTGCTCCAGGCAGACGGCGGAACCCGGACCGCCTCGATCACGGGTGCCTGGGTGGCGCTCAAGGATGCGGTTGCGGCCGGTCTCGCCGCCGGAGTGCTGGCGGCCGATCCGGTGCTCGACCATTGTGCCGCAGTGAGCGTCGGCGTCGTGGACGGGGAGCCGATGCTCGACCTCGACTATGAGCGCGATGCGTCCGCCGACGTCGACATGAACGTCGTGATGACGGGCGCCGGGAAGATCATCGAGATTCAAGGGACTGCCGAGCGGCATCCCTTCGATCGGGAGACGCTCGACCGGCTCCTCGACCTGGCCACCGGGGGGATCGAGGAACTGATCGCCATCCAGCGCGCAGCTCTGGCATGAGGGTGGTGGTCGGGTCCAAGAATCCCGACAAGACGGCGGAGGTCCTGGCGGTCCTGCAGAGGGTTCTTCCCGGCCTGGAACCCATCGAAGGGCTCGACTGGCCCGATGTCGTCGAGACGGGCGCCACCTTGGAGGAGAACGCCGTGCTCAAGGCTCGAGCAGTTGCGGGCCACACGGGTCATCCTGCGGTCGCCGATGACACCGGTCTGGAGGTGGATGCACTGGGAGGCGCTCCCGGCGTGCATACCGCCCGCTACGCCGGGGAGGATGCGACCTACGCGGACAACCGGCAGGCCCTGCTCCAGGCGATGAAGGGCACGACCGATCGCGCGGCACGCTTCCGCACCGTCGTCGCTCTCGTCCATCCCGACGGACGGATGGTGACAGCCGAGGGCGTACTGGAGGGCGAGATCGCCGTGGCCGAGCGGGGCGACGGGGGATTCGGGTACGACCCGGTGTTCGAGGTCGGAGGCCGCACGCTCGCCGAGATCGGCGAGGAGGAGAAGAATCTGATGAGCCATCGCGCCCGTGCCCTAGAGGCGCTTGCCGAAAGACTGCGCTGACCGTTGCCTCTTCCTCGCCGGTGGGGTCGTCGTACCCTTGGGCCATTCGAAGAGGAGGTGAGCGTGGCCGAGTGGTCGCCCGAGGTGGTCATCGTCGGTGTCGACGGTTCTGATCAGAGCATCCGGGCAGGGAATGTCGCCGCCGCGCTGGCACGGGTCCATGGGGCCCGTCTGCATGTCGTGACGGTCGTCAGGCCCCCGGAGGGGTGGTGGGGCGTCGTCGGATCGCCACCGCCTGCCGACGCCCTGTCCCGATCCATGGCCGAGGCTCAGCGGTCGGTGCTCGATCGGACCCTCGACCGCCTCGACTCGGATGGAATCGAGGTGACCTCGGCCGAAGAGATTGGAGATCCGGCGTCGGCGCTCGTGACGCTGGCTCGCGACATGGACTGTGATCTCCTGGTGGTCGGTCGCCGCGGGGCGGGGATGGTCGAGCGGCTCATTCTCGGGTCGGTCGCCGACAGGGTGGCACACGATTCGCCGTGCCCGGTCCTGATCGTTCCGTAGGCCGCACCCACTAGCCCGCACAGACTCATACAGTTCCGCGCGTCACTGGTACCAGGGAGGTCCCATGCGGCGTTCGGTCGTGTTGGTCGGTCTTGTGCTCACGCTTCTGGCTTCAGCCTGCGGGGACGACGACGGTGGCTCCGTCTCGTCGACCAGTGGGACCAGTGGCCCCGGGACGACCCTCCTGCCTGGAACGACTGCAGCGCCCGGGTCGACGACTGCGCCTCCTGCAGGGGGTGACGGCGGGTGCGCGGTGACGGTCACCGGTGGCGAGGAGCGCCAATGGGAGGGCGCCGACGATGCCTACGCGTTCACGACCGACTACTGGTACACGGAGGAGGAACTCCGGGAGCAGTACGACTTCTTCGCGACGGAGGACAGTCCCCCCTTCGAGGAAGTGCTTGCTTCCGGTGAGTCGATCACGGCTCTGTTCTTGTTCAATTGCACCGTCTCCGGTGGAGAGGTGTCGGATTCGATCTCACTGTTCCCCTCGAACGCGACGACGAGAGCGAATCTGCCGTTCGGTCCTGGTACCTATGAGATCGGCGGAGGCGTCTTGGACGCCGGCGAGGCTCCTCCCGGTGTCTTCTCGGCCTTCTACTCGCCGAACAGCGACGATCTATGGGGGCAGGAGGGGACCGGGGAGTTGGTGATCACCCGCTGGGACCACGAGCGGATCCAGGGGACCTTTTCGTTCACGGCGGAGGAGCGCCTCGTCGACGACCCGCGCCAGGTGCTCGTCGAGGGGACGTTCGACCTGACCTGCCAGTTCAGTACGAGCTGCGGATAGCGGTCGCCGGTTTGCGGCCGTCTCCGGTCGGGTAGCTTCCCCGCGTGGGAGTCGAACGCCGTCCGATGCTGACGGGAGCGCTCACCGGTGGCGCGGTGGCGAGCCTGGCGCTGTTCGCGATCGTGTTCGGCGTGGGCCGACTTGCCTCCTTCAAGGCGCTGGGCCTGATCGAAGCGCTGGTTCCTACTGCCCGTTCCTTGGTGGATCGGCCCTGGGAGCCCTCGTCACGGTGTTGGCCCTGATCCTGACCCTTCTGGGTTTCAGCCTCAGCGGAGATCTCTCGTTCGAGCGGCAGTTCTACGCCCGGGTCCGGCAGATCTCGTTGCTCAGCGTCGTCGGGATCGTGATGGGCGTGATCCTGCTTCTGGCGGTGACGGTCCCCCTGGCCGAAGTCGAGGAGATCACCATCTCCTACGCGACCGTCTACTACGTGCTCACCGGTGCGATGGCGCTGCTCGGCGGACTCCTCGTCTCGGTGGCACTCCTCATCGGCTCGACCATCCGTGGTTTGATCGCGATCGGGAAGCCGGGAGTCAAGAGCGATCTGATCGCCGAGTCCGACGAGCCGGCGGAGGAGTCGCTGAACCGCTAGTCGGGCTGGCCGGATTCGAACCGGCGGCCTCGTGCTCCCAAAGCACGCGCGCTGCCAAACTGCGCCACAGCCCGTCGCCGAATTGTGACACGAAGTCGCGTCACAGCATTCCCATACCTTGTCGGCATGGATCTGGTTCCAGATGAGTTGCGCGTCACGGCGGGTCGTTGGAGCGTCCTCAGCAGGGACGAGAGGTTCGGTCTGGCTCGCCGGCTACGCGCATGCGGCCTGTCGCTGACGGAGATCTCCGAGATCCTTCCGATGTCGAAGCCGACCCTGTCGATGTGGTGCCGCGGTGTGGACTCGACCTCCGAACAGAGGGCGGCCATGCGGAGACGAACAGCCCCACGACCCAACGGGCGCCGGAGCACTCAGGGGCGCCGGCGGGCGCAGATCAAGGCGATCGAGCCGGCGGCCCGGGTCATCGAAAGAATCATCTCGCCCATGGTGTTTGCCGAGTTGCGGCTCGTCGCAGCACCGATTGGTGGGTCCGCACGATGGTGTGGATCGACGAGTTGGCCGAGGGTGGCTGGTATTTCGACGTTGCTACCCTGCCTCTGGGTCGCTAGCTCAACGGCAGAGCAACTGGCTCTTAACCAGCAGGTTCAGGGTTCGAATCCCTGGCGACCCACGTCCCGCGGGTGTAGCCGAATTGGCACAGGCGCCGGGCTTAGGACCCGGTGGGCTTCACGTCCATTGTGGGTTCGAGTCCCACCGCCCGCACCCTGTTCGTTCCCGGCCGGACTTGGGCACTGACAACGGCTGTGCGAAGCCGGCTGAAGCGAGGCACCAGAAACGCCGATACCCGCGGGAAACACGACTGACCCGTGAGGCGTTCCTTGCTGGAGGCGGGAAGCTGGAGACCGGAGGCTTCCGGTCTATCCTGCCCCGGGAACCGGCGGGTGTAGCTCAATGGTAGAGCCCCAGCCTTCCAAGCTGGTGGTGAGGGTTCGATTCCCTTCACCCGCTCGACGGGCACTCGCCGAGAGGAGCGCCCGGCGGGTGTTCGGACCTCGCCCCTGTAGCTCAGTGGACAGAGCAGGAGCCTTCTAAGCTCTTGGTCGGGGGTTCGAATCCCTCCGGGGGCACTGCGAGCGCCGGGTTCCCGCATGGTTCGGAACAGCAGTTCCGCATGGTGACCGTAGCTCAGGCGGTAGAGCTGCCTGTGTGATGCGGCCCTGGAGGAATTGGAGCCTGTGGCTCCGCATGGTGACCGTAGCTCAGGCGGTTAGAGCGCCAGGTTGTGGCCCTGGAGGTCGGGGGTTCGAGTCCCCTCGGTCACCCCGAGGCGAGGCGGTTGGAGCGCGTGCTCGGCCGTTCTCGCCGTTTGTCGTCACCGGGAGGAGAGGGTGACCGAAGTCAAGGACGCCGGGCGCTTCGAGCGCATCGTGACGTTCACCATCGACGAAGAGGCTCTCGCGGCCAGCAAGCGCTCCGCCGCGACCCGCCTCGCCAAAGAGTCGAAGATCAAGGGCTTTCGCCCCGGCAAGGCCCCTGTGAAGGTGGTCGAGTCGATGGTGGGCGCGGAGACGCTGCGCAAAGAAGCGATCGACGACGCCATCCCACGCGCCCTCGCCGCAGCGATCCGGGAGACCGAGCTGGTCCCGGTCGTCTACCCCCGCCTCGAGGACGTGCGCGACCTCGATGCCGGCGTGGAGGTCGACGTCCGCATAACCCTCTGGCCCACCGTGGATCGGCTGCCGGAGTACGAAGGTCGGCGCGTCCAGGTCGATGCCCCCGACGTGACGGCCGAGGACATCGATGCGCAGATCGAGCGAATGCGTGATCAGTTCGCCGAGCTCGACGACGTGTCGCGCGAGGCGTTCGATGGCGACTTCGTGCTCGCCGACGTGAAGACGAGGCTCGACGGCGAGGAGTTCGCCGCCGGGTCGGCGAACGACATGCTCTACGAGGTCGGCTCGGGCTCCCTCCTCGGGGGCCTCGACGAGGCGCTCCGGGGCAGCGCCGCCGGTGCGATCCTCGAGTTCCCGTCGACTCTCCCGGAGGGGATCGGCGAGGAGGGCGGACGGGAGGTCGAGGTGCGGGTCCTCGTCAAGCGGGTGAAGGCGAAGAGGCTCCCCGACCTCACCGACGACTGGGTGTCCGAGGTATCCGAGTTCGAGACGATCGATGAGATGAGACAGGAGCTCGAGGAGCAGATCCACGCGATCCGGCTGCGGGGGGTCCGATCCGAGTTCGAGCAGCGTCTCGTCGACGAGCTGATCCAGGACATGGACCTCGAGGTGCCGGAGCCCCTCGTGGAGGCCGAGATGGATTCGGTGTTCCATCGCTTCGCCCATCGCCTCGAGACCCAGGGAATCGAACTGGATCAGTACTTCGAGATCACCGGCCAGGACCGGGATGCGTTCATCGAGGACCTCCGATCCCAGGCATCGTTGAACCTCCGCAGTCGCATCCTCCTCGAGTCGATCGCAGAGCACGAGGGAATCGATGTCGACCCCGCGGAGTTTGACGAGACGATCGTCGCTCTCGCCGCCGAGGCGAGGGTTTCGGTCGACGACTACCGGGCCGCCCTCGAAGAGGGTGGTCGGGGAGAAGCACTGTCGGGTGATATCCTGCGGCGCAAGGCCGTCGACCGACTCCTCGAGTTGGCCGTACCGGTCGATGAAGACGGCAACGAGATCCAGTTGCCTACTCCGGCTGCCGATGAGTCGGAGACCGAAGACGAGGGCGAAGGTGAGGCGTCGCCCGACGCCACTGACACGAAGCCCGAGCCCACGGAGGTCGAGGAATGATACGGAACAGCTACCTGGTCCCGACGGTCGTCGAACAGACGAGCCGGGGGGAGCGGGCGTTCGACATCTACAGCCGGCTGCTCAAGGAGCGCATCATCTTCCTGGGCACGCCGATCGACGACAACGTCGCCAACCTGATCATGGCCCAGCTCCTGCACCTCGAGGGTGACGAGCCCGAGAAGGACATCGCTCTCTACATCAACTCGCCCGGCGGGGTCATGACGTCGCTGATGGCGATCTACGACACGATGCACTTCATCAAGCCCGATGTCGCCACCTACTGCATGGGACAGGCGGCCTCGGCGGCTGCGGTCCTGCTGGCGGCGGGTGCACCCGGCAAGCGGTTCGCTCTTCCCCACGCCCGGGTGATGCTCCACCAGCCCCATATCGGTGGGCTCGAAGGCCAGGCCACGGACATCGAGATCCACGCCCGCGAGATCATCCGGGTGAAGGAGGAGATGAACGAGATCCTCGCTCACCATACGGGCAAGCCTCTCGACAAGGTGAAGGTCGACACCGATCGCGACTTCTGGATGACGGCCGAGGAGGCCAAGGAGTACGGCGTGGTGGACACGGTCCTCGAGGGCAGAGAGCTCAAGGCCGTCGGGTAGGCCGGAAGGAGAACCGGGTGACGAAGTTCGGCGAAGGCGGCGGCGGCGACCTCCTCAAATGCTCGTTCTGCGGCAAGTCGCAGAAGCAGGTCAAGAAGCTCATCGCAGGCCCAGGGGTCTACATCTGCGACGAGTGCATCGACCTCTGCAACGAGATCATCGAGGAGGAGCTCGCCACCACCGATGAGACCCCGTTCGCCGAGCTGCCCAAGCCGGCTGAGATCCACGACTTCCTCGAGGACTATGTCGTCGGTCAGGAGCGCGCCAAGCGCGTGCTCTCGGTGGCGGTCTACAACCACTACAAGCGGGTGCGGGCGGGTGTCCGCCCCAAGGACGACATCGAGCTCCAGAAGTCGAACATCCTCCTGATCGGGCCGACGGGCTCGGGCAAGACACTGCTCGCCCAGACGCTTGCCCGGATGCTGAATGTCCCGTTCGCGATCGCCGACGCCACAGCCCTCACCGAGGCCGGCTATGTCGGCGAGGACGTCGAGAACATCCTCCTCAAGCTGATCCAGGCGGCCGACTACGACCTCAAGCGCGCCGAGACCGGGATCATCTACATCGACGAGATCGACAAGATCGCCCGGAAGGCCGAGAACCCGTCGATCACCCGTGACGTGTCCGGAGAGGGCGTCCAGCAGGCGCTCCTCAAGATTCTCGAGGGGACCGTCGCTTCGGTGCCGCCCCAGGGAGGGCGGAAGCACCCCCATCAGGAGTTCCTGCAGATCGACACCACCAACATGTTGTTCATCTGCGGCGGGGCGTTTTCGGGCCTCGAGCACATCATCGAGAACCGCACGGGCAGGCGCGCCATCGGCTTCGACGCACACGTGCACGCCAAGAAGGCGCGCGACGGCAACACGCTGGCACAGGTGCTCCCCGAGGACCTCATGTCCTACGGCCTGATCCCCGAGTTCATCGGCCGCCTTCCGGTCGTCGCCACGGTGGACGACCTCGATCGGGAGCAGATGATCAAGGTGCTGCTCGAGCCGAAGAACGCACTTGTCAAGCAATACGCCAAGTTCTTCGAGATGGACGGGGTCGAGCTCGTGTTCAGCGACGACGCCCTCACGGCAGTCGCCGACCAGGCGCTGCTTCGGGGCACCGGCGCGCGCGGCCTGCGTGCCATCCTCGAAGAGGTCCTCCTCAACACGATGTACGAGCTGCCCTCACGCTCCGACGTCGCCCGGGTGGTCATCGATCGCGACGTCGTCAGTGAGCGGGTCAACCCGACGCTCATCCCGATGGCCGATCTCGGCAAGGAACTTCCGGAGGAGCGCTCGGCCTAGCGGCCTCCCCTCAGTGAGGCGCCGCCGAGTCGTCGGCCATCCACGCCGACAGCCACGTCGTGAACGGGACCGCCATCACCAGGCCGATGCTTCCGACGACTGTCCGGATCACCTCGATGGCGACGATTTCGCTGTTCAGGGAGGTTCCGAGCGACTGGCCGGCGAGCACGAAGAAGAGCAGTAGTGGCATGGCGGCGCCCGCGTAGGCGAGGAGCAGCGTGTTGACGGTGCTCGCCACGTGGTCGCGGCCCACGCGCATGCCCGCTCGAAACAGGCGCAGTCTCGACATCGTCGGGTTGGCGGCCCGTAGCTCCCACACCGTCGAAGCCTGGGTGACCGTCACGTCGTCGATGGCCCCCAGGCTGCCGAGGACCACCCCGGCCAGGAGAAGCCCGCGGATGTTGATGGAGCTGGCAGCCGTGAGGATGAAGGACACGTCCTCGGTGAACCCTGTGAAGCGGGCCGCCGCGATGAAGACGGCGGCGAGGACGGCGGTGAGCGCCAGCGCCGCCAGAGTCCCCAGCAAGGCGACCGTGGTCATGCGGCTGAAGCCGTGGGCGGTGTACAGGGCGAGATAGGCGATCGCTGCGGCGCCGACGATGGCGACTGCCACCGGTTCGCGTCCATCGATGATCGCCGGCACCACGAAGAGGAGGATGACCACGACGCTTGCCCCCAATCCCAGCAATGCCGTGACGCCGCGGAGCCGTGCCATCCCGATGACCACCACCACGAGCAGGATTCCCGCCCACAGCAGCACGGGTCTGCGTTGACGATCGAAGTACGAGTACTGGAACGCCGGGTCGGCATCGGGGTTGTAGGCGAGGACGACGTCGTCGCCCGGTGAGAACGAGGGGGAGGTCTCGGAGACCACTCCCTCGAACGCGACGGTGCTTTCCGCGTCAGGCCCCTCGTCCAACCGGAAGCTGACGAGGACACAGGGAACGTCGGTGGTGCCGGCGCATGGCCGGGATTCGACTGCGGTGACCTCGGCGTCGTAGACGAAGCGGGGTATCCCGATCTCCGAGAGATCCGGACGCTCCGCCCCTGTGGGCCGCAGGACCACCATGGCGACGATGGTTGCGATGGCGACTGTGACGGCGACGACGACGGGGAGGGCTCGCAGGATGGTCAACCGCTCCGGTTCGAGGAATCGCTCCAGTTCGCGGTTGCGCCGCTCCGGGCCGGGTTCGGTCATCCGGTGCAGGGTAGAGCCGACTGCGTCTGGCGCCCGCGTGCTCTACACTCGCTCCACGATGATGACGAGCGCTGATGGATCCGGCGTACGACCCGCAGAAGGTCGAGGCGCGGTGGTATCCCCGGTGGGAAAAGGCCGGGGTCTTCCGGCCTGAGCTGAACCCGGACGGCGAGCCGTTCTGCATCGTCATCCCACCTCCCAACGTCACCGGCTCGCTCCACATGGGCCACGCCCTCGATCAGACGATCCAGGACGTGATCATCCGCCGCAAGCGCATGCAGGGATACGCCGCTCTCTGGCTCCCCGGCACCGACCACGCTGGAATCGCCACCCAGATCGTCGTCGAGCGGGAGCTGGCCAGGGAGGGCATCGACCGCGAGGAGCTGGGACGCGAGGCGTTCATCGACCAGGTGTGGCAGTGGAAGGCGCAGTCGGGCGGCAGGATCACCGAGCAGATTCGCCGGATGGGCTTCTCGACCGACTGGACCCGGGAGCGCTTCACGATGGACGAGGGCCTGTCGGCGGCGGTCCGGAAGGTGTTCGTCGACCTCTACCACGAGGGCCTCATCTACCGGGGCAACCGGATCATCAACTGGTGCCCGCGTGACGGCACCGCGATCTCCGACGTGGAGGTGGAGCACGAAGAGGAGATGGGCGAGCTGGTGCACATCCTCTACCCGTTCACGGATGGCGAGGGCGGCATCACCGTCGTCACCACGCGACCCGAGACCATGCTCGGCGACACCGGGGTGGCGGTCCATCCTGACGACGAGCGCCATCAGGATGCCATCGGGCGGACCGTCAGGCTCCCGCTGGTCGGCAGAGAGATCCCCGTGGTGGCCGATGAGGCCGTGGATCCCGACTTCGGGAGCGGTGCGGTCAAGGTGACGCCGGCCCACGACGCCGTCGACTTCGAGATCGCCGAGCGGCATGCCTTGCCACCCGTGGTGATCATGGACGAGCGCGGGACGATCAATGCCAACGGCGGGCGCTTCGAGGGCCTCGACCGATTCGAGGCTCGCAAGGCCGTGAAGGAGGCGCTCGAAGCGGAGGGCGCGCTGCTCGCCGTCGAGGAGCACCGCCACTCGGTGGGGCACTGCCAGCGGTGCGACGACGTCATCGAGCCCTACCTGTCGCTCCAATGGTTCGTCAAGGTGGCGCCTCTCGTGGGCCCCGCAATCGAAGCCGTGAGGAGCGGAGACATCCGGTTCGTGCCGGAGCGGTGGGAGAAGACCTACTTCCACTGGATGGAGAACCTTCGCGACTGGACCATCTCGCGCCAGATCTGGTGGGGCCACCGCATTCCCGCCTGGTACTGCCAGGACTGCGACGAGGTGATCGTCGCGATGGAGGAGCCGAACGCCTGCACCGCCTGCGAGTCCACCCACCTGGTGCAGGACGAGGACGTGCTGGACACGTGGTTCTCGTCGGGCCTGTTCCCCTTCTCGACGCTCGGATGGCCCGAGGACACCGAGGACTACCGCACCTTCTACCCGAACTCCGTCCTGGTCACCGGCTACGACATCATCTCGTTCTGGGTGGCGCGCATGATCAAGCTGGGCCTGCACTTCACGGGCGAGAAGCCGTTCTCCGATGTGGTGATCCACGGGATGATCCGCGCCGAGGACGGACGGAAGATGTCGAAGTCGTGGGGCAACACGATCGACCCCCTCGACGTCGTGGAGCAGCATGGCGCCGACCCGCTCCGGCTGGCGCTGATCCAAGCGGCCGCCCCCGGTCAGGACGTCCCGTTCCAGGCCGACTGGGTGGATGCCGCCCGCCGGTTCGGCAACAAGGTCTGGAACGCCGCCCGCTTCACTCTCACTCACGTGGAGGCGGGATCGGTGTCGGCGTCGGGTGGCTACCCGGAAGCCCCGGGGCCGGAGTCACGGTGGATCCTCGCCCGGCTTCACGAGGTGGGAACTCGTTTCGACGCGCTCCTCGACGAGTACCGCTTCAGCGACGCCTATGGACTGCTCTACAACTTTGCCTGGTCCGAGGTGTTCGACTGGTACCTGGAGGCGGCGAAGGCGCCGCTCCGGGCCGGTGAGGGTGAAGCCGTCCGCCAGACTCTCGGCGTGGTGATGCGCGACCTCCTCGCGTACCTCCATCCGGTGATGCCGTATCTGACCGAGGAGCTGTGGATGCACCTCGTGGGGGAGGGGTTCCTGACCGCGGCGCCATGGCCACAGCCGCCGCCGTTCACCGCCCCGGAGCACTTCGGCATCTTCCAGGATCTCGTCGTCGGGATCCGCAGGTTCCGGGCCGAGCACGGCCTCTCCCCACGGCACTCGCTCGAAGTTGCGCTCGTCGATCCCGACGGGGCGGTGGAGGACTGGTGGGATCGTCAGTTCGAGGCTCTCGCCTCGGCGTCCCCTCAGGTGGTCGCCGAGGCACCCACAGGGGAGCACGCCCCCATCGTCGCCGGCCCGGTCCACGCATACATCTCGCTGGAAGGGGTCGTGGACACGGCCGCAGAACGCGACCGGCTCGACAAGGAGATCTCCGACACCCGAGCCCTGCTCCAGCGGTCGCAGGGGAAGCTCGCCAACGAGGAGTTCGTCGCCAAGGCCCCTGAGTCCGTGGTGGCCAAAGAGCGCAGGCGGGTCGAGGACCTCGAAGCCGCGCTCGCCGAACTCGATCTGCGCCGGTCGGCGCTGGGATAGTCACGGACTACGAAGCCGCCGTCGCCTACCTGGACTCCCACATCGGGCGCGGGGTCAAACCCGGGCTGGACCGGATCACGGGCCTGCTCGACATATTGGCCCGGCCGGACGAGGCGTATCCGATCATTCACATAGCCGGATCCAACGGGAAGACGTCGACCGCGCGAATGATCATGACCCTTGTCGCGGCGCATGGTCTCGGAGCCGGCTTGTTCACGTCACCCCACCTGGACGCCGTGGAGCAGCGCTATCACCTGAACGGGTTCCCCATGACCCCGGGCGAGTTCGCCGAGGCCGTCGCCGACATCGCCCCGATCGTGGACCTCTACGAGGAACGGACCGGGGATCTCGTGACGTACTTCGAACTCACAGCGGCGCTGGCCTTCGCATGGTTCGCCGAGCGAGCGGTCGACGTCGGTGTGGTGGAGACCGGATTGGGTGGCAGGCTCGACGCCACCAACGCCGCCACGTCGACGGTGGCGGTGATCACCACCATCGGCCTGGAGCACACCGCCTATCTGGGCGACACCATCCCCGAGATCGCGGCCGAGAAGCTGGCGATTCTCGACGACCAGGGGGTCCTGGTCACCGGGGACCTGGATCCGGAGGCGCTCGAGGTCGCCGAAACCCGTGTCAGAGAGCAGAACGCCCGGTGGCTGAGGCTGGGGGAGGACTACCGCATCGTCGACCCCGGGCGGACGGAAGGCGGATGGGCATTCGACCTGGAGGGCGTCTTCGGGGCCTACGAGGACGTGAGGCTGGGTCTCCGGGGCAGGCATCAGGTCACCAACTTCGCCACCGCGGTGGCAGCAGTCGAGGCCCTGTTCGATCGTGCGCTCGACGAGGCGGGGGTACGCGAGGCCGCGGCCACCGTGACCTCTCCAGGGCGGATGGAGCTCGTGGCGGGTGACCCGCTGATCCTCACCGACGGGGCCCACAACCCCCAGGGGATGCACGCCCTGGCGACGGCACTGCGCGAGGAGTTCCCGGATATCCGTTGGGTCGCAGTGGTCGGCGCGATGGCGGACAAAGACGTCCCGGCGATGCTTCGACATCTCGACGGGCTGGTGCAGGAGGTCCACTCGGCGGCAGCCGACAGCCCGCGGGCGCTCGAGGCCGAGACCATGGCGTCCCTCGCCCGGGAGCGTCTCGGCGTCGATGCCACCGCCCACGCCTCGGTGGCCGCCGCCGTGGCCGAGGCGATGGCCACCGGCGATCCGATCCTGATCACCGGCTCGATCTACGTCGTCGCCGAGGCGAGGAAGGCGCTGGGGGTCGCCTGACGGCGACCGTTGCCCGTCACCCGCGTTCTCTCCGCCCGGGCAACGGGGAACGGGGAACGGGCAACGATTCTGTACCATCCGCCTCCACATGGAACGCACGTTTGTCATGGTCAAGCCGGATGGTGTTCGGCGCGGGCTCGTCGGAGAGGTCATGACGAGGTTCGAGCGCAAGGGACTCATCCTGGAGCGCCTCCGCATGCTCACCATCCCCGAGGAGATGGCGCGGCGCCACTATGCGGAGCACGTCGACAAGCCGTTCTTCGACGATCTGGTGTCCTTCATCACAAGCGGCCCGGTCGTGGCCATGGAGTGGTCCGGCCCGTCGGCGGTGGCAGTGGCCCGGGGCCTCATGGGCGCCACCAACCCCCTCGACGCCGCCCCGGGGACGATCCGCGGGGATCTCGGGACGATCATCACCGAGAACATCGTCCACGGTTCCGACTCGCCAGAGAGTGCCGAGCGCGAGCTGGAGATCTTCTTCGAGTAGCAGGCCGCCGACCGCCGTCCGCCCTCCGCCCTCCGCAGGAGAAGGCTCCTCTCGCGAGGATTCTCTCGGGATTTCACCCGGCACGCGTCTTGCCGAAGGCGGATGGCGGAGGGCCTTCTTGCTGGTGGCCAGGGGCTCTTCTCGGGCACAACGACCCTGTCGGATCGGTTCTCGCGTGCTCAAATTCATCGCCGGGGTACACTCCCCGCACTCCAACAGGGGCGGATATGGCGACCGGCTTGATGTCGCTGGCTAGCCGTGACATGGCGATCGATCTGGGGACGGCCAACACCCTCGTATATGTGCGCGGGCAGGGGATCGTTCTGAACGAGCCGTCGGTCGTGGCCATCAACACCCGGGACAACCGTGCGCTGGCCGTGGGACTCGAGGCCAAGCGGATGATCGGCCGCACCCCCTCGCACATCCAGGCGATCCGGCCGCTGCGCGATGGCGTGATCGCCGACTTCGACATCACCGAGAAGATGCTCCGCTATTTCATCAAGAAGGTGCAGCCCCGCCGCTGGGCGCGCCCCCGCATCATCATCTGTGTCCCCTCGGGGATCACCGGCGTCGAGCGTCGCGCCGTCGAGGAGGCCGCCTATCACGCCGGGGCTCGCCGCGCCTACACCATCGAGGAGCCGATGGCGGCCGCGATCGGCGTCGACCTGCCCGTCCACGAGCCGACCGGCTCGGTGATCGTCGACATCGGTGGCGGCACCACCGAGGTCGCCGTCATCTCGATGGGCGGCATCGTCGTCTCCCGGAGCGCCCGTGTGGGCGGGGACGAGTTGGACGAGGCACTCGTCAACTGGGTGAAGAAGGAATACAACCTGCTCCTGGGCGACCGCACGGCCGAGCAGCTCAAGATGGCGATCGGCTCCGCCTGGCCGTTCTCCGACGAGCCCAATGCCGAGATTCGGGGCCGCGATCTGGTGACGGGCCTTCCCAAGACGGTGATCATCACCGCATCGGAGGTGCGAGAGGCGATCGAGGAGCCCGTGGTCGGCATCGTCGACTCCGTCAAGTACTGCCTCGACAAGACCCCTCCCGAGCTCGCCGCCGACGTGATGGAACGCGGGATCGTTCTCACCGGCGGCGGAGCCCTTCTCCGCGGTCTCGACGTCAGGATCGCCAACGAGACGGGCACCCCCGTCATCACCGCCGACCGGCCGCTTCACTCGGTCGTCATCGGTTCAGGGCGGTGCCTCGAGGAGTTCGACATGCTCTCAGAGGTCCTGACGACGACGGCCGGCGGGACCTGACGGCCGCGCCACGATGTGGCGGCCAGGCAGCGTCGACCGGACCACCGGGATCTTCATCGGGCTGATCGTCCTGTGCCTCGCGCTCATGACCATCGACCTTCGCGGCTCGGGGGAGGGTCTCGGTTCGACGCTCCGTGATGGGACCCAGGCGGCCTTCGCCCCCGTGCAGCGAGCCGTCGCCACGGTCACCCGGCCGGTGGCGGATTTCTTCGAGAACATCTCGGACATGTTCAGCCTCCGCCAGGAGAACCTGCAGCTTCGCGAACGAGTCGCCGAGTTGGAGCGAGAGCTCCAGGAGACCGAGAGCCTCCAGGTGAGGGTGGGCGAGTTGGAGGCCCTGCTGGGGATCCAACCGCCGCAGGACCTCGACTCGATCGCGGCTCAGGTCCTCGCCGTGGGGGTGTCCGAGTTCGATCATGTCCGGGTCATCGACAAGGGGAGTGACGACGGCGTGGGACTCGACATGCCCGTCGTCGACGAGGCAGGCCTGATTGGAAGGGTCGTCGCGGTCACGGGCTCGGTGGCACGGATTCGACTCATCACCGATCCGACGATGCGCATCGCGGTCCGCGTCGAGCGCACAGGGGAGACCGGCGTGCTCACCGGGCGGGGGTCGGGTGCGATGCGGCTCGAGTTGTTCGGCACCAACACCGCCGTCGTCGAGGGCGATCTCCTGGTCACTGCCGACGGCCGGTTCCCGGCGGGGATCGCGGTGGCCCGGGTGACCCGGGCGGCACGCTCCGAGGTGCAGTTCTCACTTGTGACCGAGGCAGAACCGGTCGCCGGTGTCACCCGGGTCGACTTCGTCAAGGTGCTGATCTTCACCCGCGACGAGGCGGGCGTCGACGATCTGGAGGAGCTCGAGCGGCTCCCGACCGCCCCTGCCGACCCCGGAGGCCCGGCCGAGGGTGAGGGGGAGGAGGCGCCTCCGACCACGTCGACCACGACCTCGACGACGACCACGACCGTCCCCGGGTCGTCACCGTGAAGGCGCGCCGACTCGCACTCGCGCTCGTGATCGTGGTGATCGCGGTCGCCCTCCAGACCACCCTGTTCGCCAGGATTCGCCCCTTCGGGGCGGCTCCGGCGCTGGTGATACTGGTGGTCATCGCCTACGCCCGCCACCTGCCTCCCGACTATGCGCTCGGCGTCGGCTTCGTCGCCGGGTTCATCCTCGACCTGCTCGCCGACTCGCCCCTGGGGCTCTGGGCGCTGGTGTCGACGACCACGGCATTCTTCGTCGTGAGGTTCAGTGACCGCCTCGAGGACGACTTCAGCCTCCTGGGCCCATTCGTGTTCGGGGTCACCGCGGGCGCACTCGCACTGTTCGCGGTCCTCGGTACGATCTTCGGCCAGAAGACCCTCGCCGATGCAGGGATCGTGAGGAAGATCATGCTCCCCTCCGCGTACAACGTCCTGCTGTCGGGCCTGATCCTTCCGTTCATCACATGGACGTTGGGTGCCGCCCGCCGCCGCACCGCGGCCTTCCGGCTATGAAGCCCGGCTGGCGCATCGCCACGGTCGGCATCATGATCGCCGCCCTCTTCGTGATGCTGGTGCTGCGCATGTGGTTCCTCCAGGTGACCGACCTGGAGGACTCGCTCGAGGTGGCTGCCAGCCAGCGCATCACCGTCGTCTCGATCGAGGCACCGAGGGGCGACATCTTCGATCGCGATGGGACCGAGATCATGGCGGGCACGGTCCCCAGCCTGCGAGTGATGGTCGACCGCAAGCTCGTCCCGCTCGATCGAGAGGAGGGCCTGATCCAGAACCTCTCGGCGCTTCTCGGCATCCGCGCCTCCGACATCCGTCAGGAGTTCATCGATCAGGGCTCCGGCACCCGGTTCTCGATCGGTGATCCGATCAGCCAGTCGATGGCGGTGTTCGTGCTCGAGAACATCGAGCGGTTCCCGGGGGTGGCCATCGAGCCGGTTCCGGTGCGGGTCTATCCCCTGGGCCACACCGCCGCCCACATCATCGGCTACATCGGCGCTCCGGGCCCCGAGGACCTCGGTAGGCAGGGCATCGACCCAAACGACAGAGTCGGCAAGTTCGGAGTCGAGCGGTCCTACGACCGCCTGCTTCGCGGGACTCCGGGGCGGATCACCTACAGCATCAACGCTCGTGGTGAGATCCTCGGTGTGATCGACGAGACCGCGCCTCGCCCTGGTGGGAGCGTCGTGACCACGATCGACCTCGACCTCCAGCGGTTCGTCGAGGACACCCTGGAGAAGGCGATGTCGCTGGCGGCGGTGTCGGGCGAGACCGATGTCTTGAGGGCTGCGGCGGTCGTCATCGACCCCCGCGATGGTTCCGTGCTCGCCATGGCATCGGTGCCGGCATTCGACCCGACGGTCTTCGCCGACGGGCGGATCACCACCACCGAATGGGAGACGTTCGACCGGAACGGGGTCCTCAACAACTTCGCCATCCAGGGCAACTATCCGCCGGGATCGTCGTTCAAGCCGATCGTCTACACCCTGGCGCTGGAGGAGGGCATCTCGCCGGTCGTCGAGGAGGAGTACCGGGACATTATCGACCAGGAGCGCAATCCGTACGCGTTCTTCAGCGACGGGGAACTGCTCTTCACGAACACGCCTCCGCTGCGCGACTGGAGGGAGGGCGGCCACGGGTTCGTGGATCTGTCGAAGTCGCTCGTCGAGTCGGTCAACACGTACTACTGGTCGATCGCCCTCGCCATCTGGCAGCAACGCGACATCGAATGGTCCGAGAACCTGCTCCAGGACTGGGCGCGCCGGCTCGGCTTCGGGTCCCGCACCGGGATCGACTTGCCCTTCGAGGCGACCGGCCTGGTGCCGGACCGCGAGTGGTTCCAGGAGAAGCAGCAGGCGGGATCTCCGCTCGTCCGCGCCGAGGGTGGCTGGGCGGGCGGAGACCTGATGAACATCGCGACGGGTCAGGGCGCTCTCATCGTCACACCCCTGCAGATGGCGGTGGCGTACGCGGCCATCCTCAACGGAGGGACGGTGTGGGAGCCCCGGGTGGTGTCCGAGGTCGTGGACTCGGAGAACAACGTGATCTTCACCAACCTCCCCAGCGCGGCCCGCACGGTCGCGATCGATCCCGAGACCGTCGACGCCCTCAAGCGAGATCTCCATGGTGTGGTGTCCGCGGTGCGAAACCTCGATGACCCTTTCAGCGGCGATGGCACCGCGCGTCGAGCGTTCGAGCGCTTCTGCGGGCAGAACGTGCCGAATTCGCAATGCGCCAGCTTCCAGGAGGTGGGTGGCAAGACCGGGACCGCCGAGATCCTTCAGGCCACCGAGGAGGGCGACGTGGAGGATGTCGACACCGCGTGGTTCGTGGGAGGGGCTCCGCTGAGCGATCCGCAGTTCATCGTCGCGGTGGTCATCGACCAGGGTGGTTCCGGCGGTCAGGTGGCGGCGCCTGCGGCCCGGCGGATCCTCCAGTATCTGCTCGGTGAGGATCCAGAGGCCCTGCGGGCCGGGGACGACACCGAGCGATGAGCAGCATCTCTGCCGTCGATCTGCGGCCCCGGCCGACGAGGACCCGGCCCGACTTCGTGTTGATCGGGATCACCGCGGCGCTCTCCGCGCTCGGCTTGATCATGATCTTGAGCGCCTCGGCGCCGCGGCTCGAGGCAGCCGGCATCAGTCGCAGTTCCCAGATGGTGCGTCAGGCCCTGTTCGTGGGGATCGGCGCGGCGCTGTTGTTGGTCTCTTCGATCATCTCGGACCGCTACTGGAAGCTTCTCGCCCCCTTCCTCTATGCCGGGGCCTTTCTGGTCCTCTTCGCGGTCCTCAGCCCGATCGGTGTCCTTCGTCAGGGCGCCCAGCGGTGGATCTCGTTCGGCCTGTTCGATCTCCAGCCGTCCGAGGTGGCGAAAGTGGCGGTGATTCTCGCCCTTGCCCTCTTACTCGCTCCGGTCGAGGAGGGAAACATGAAGTGGTCGCGCCTCCTCAAGGTGGGGGCGTTGGTGGGATTCCCGGCGGTGCTGATCTTCCTGCAGCCCGACCTGGGGACGATGCTGGTGTTCGGGTTCGTGACCTTGGTGATGCTGTTCGTGGCGGGGACAACGGTGCGCCAGCTGGTCATGTTGATCGTCTTGAGCATCGCTCTCCTGGTGGTCGCCGTGGAGCTCGATCTGTTGAAGGAGTATCAGCTCGAGCGGTTGCAGGGCTTTCTCAGCCCCGGCGAGCAGACCCTGGAGATCAACTACAACCAGAACCAGAGCCAGATCGCCATCGGGAGCGGCGGCCTGTTCGGTCAGGGCCTCTTCGAGGGGAGCCAGACGAATCTGGCGTTCGTGCCGTCGCAGACGACCGACTTCATCTTCACTGCGGTGGCCGAGCAGCTGGGGTTCGTCGGCGGCACCCTGGTCCTGGCGCTCTACGCGGTGATGATCTGGCGGATGTTGATGATCGCCGCCGCAGCTCGCGACCGGTTCGGCCAGCTTGCCGCCACCGGAATCGCGGCGATGTTCGGCTTTCACGTGTTCGTGAACGTCGGCATGACGGTGGGACTCCTGCCGGTGACCGGGTTGCCGTTGCCGTTCCTCTCGTTCGGCGGATCCTTCTACCTGGCAATGGCCGTCAGCGTCGGGATCGTCAATTCGATCTGGATGACCAGGAGCCCGGTCCCGAAGGTCTAGTGGCTGCGTTCACGAGGTGCAGCACCCACTACCTGGCGCTCGCTCCCTGAGCGACGGCGAATCCGGCCACCTGGAGCGCCAGCAGTCCGAGGATCACCCCGCTCGACCCGCCAAGGGACACCGCCCATCGCGTGACCGCCAGGGCGAACACTCCGTTCACCACTGCGGCGATGCCCGCCGACTGCCGCCATTCGGGACGACGCGCCAGCCAGGCCAGCACGCCGGCCCAGGCGACGGCGCCGGTGCCCGTCGTCGCCACCACCCACGCCGACACGTCGAGGTGCTGCTCGATGGAGCTGGCGAACGCCGCGATGGCGAGGCCGACGGCCACGGAGTACGCCGCATCCCAATGAAGAGCCCTCCGGGCGAACGACTCGCCGAAGGCCGGCGCCTCGGGTGCGTCGTCGCCGTCGGGCGCCCCCGGCGTCATCCTGGCGCGGTCTCCGACTCGATCTCGAGGCGCTCCTGCTGGCCCTCCCCGGGGTCGTAGCAGCGGCGGCAGCGGGCCTCGTATGCGCCCTCGGCCCCGAGCACGACCAGTTCGTCGGAGGCGATCACGCGCTGTGTGAACATGCCGGCGCCTCCGCATCGGTGGCAGACGGCGAGGCTCTTGGTGACGTACTCGGCCCGAGTCATGAGTGTCGGAATGGGCTCGAAGGCGCGCCCCAGATAGTCGAGGTCGAGGCCGGCCACGATCACCTTCTTACCGGCGTCGGCGAGCTGGGCGACCACGTCCACGAGGCCGTCGTCGAAGAACTGCGCCTCATCGATTCCGACGACGACTGTCGACTCTCTGACGCGGTTGAGCAGTTCGGTGCTGTCGGCGACGGGTTCGGCGGCCGTGGTGAGCGAGGAGTGCGAGACGACCGAGTCGGTGGCGTAGCGGTCGTCGATGGCCGGCTTGAAGGTCTGTGTCGGGACCCGAGCGATGTTGTAGCGGGTGATCCTCCGGATCAGCTCCTCGCTCTTGCCCGAGAACATGGGGCCGCAGATCACCTCCACCCAGCCCCGATCGTCTCTGCGGTCCATGTGCCAAGAAGCTACCAGCCACCAGCCTCCAGTCACCAGCCCGATTCCATCCGGAGGGCGTGGGCCCTGTCGGTGGCTGCAAGCCGGCGACGGGAGGCTCCTACCGGGAATCACAGACCCCCCTGCTAACGTTTGGTTCCGTGGGCGAGATCCTCTGGTGGATCGCCCACCCCCTCCGTCGAGACCGGAGCATTTCAGTGAGGACGTCCGTCTCCGTCGACCACAGCGACCGACCTTCATCGCCGGTCCGCGCGGGCGCCGTCTCACCGGTCCGACGGCCCGATTCAATCAAGGGCCCGCAGGCGCGGGCGTCGAAGGGATTCGTTCATGGGTTTGTTCAAGAAGAAGCGCGCCGAAGTCATCCGGCGCGGGGTCGGCGACACAGCCGTCGAGGAGAAGACGACACGTCGAATCGGCGGTAGCACCGTCGAGATCACGCGCGTTCGCGAGGTCGCACCGGAGGCTCCTCCGAAGCGGGGCCGTCAGGAACGCAAGAAGCGCGAACCACGCCGGGGACGGTCCCGACGCGCCGAGCGGCGTCCCGAACCGGAGATCATCGCCCCGCCGCCGACCACCGACCGAAAGCAGATGCTGGTCAGGCGTACCCCTCACCAGACCCAGATCGTGGTCCTCGAGGGCGCCCTCCTCGTCGAGCATTACGTCGCCCGGTCCGACCGGCCGTCGCTGACCGACAACATCTACGTCGGCAAGGTCCGCAACGTGCTCCCCGGGATGGAGGCCGCATTCATCGACTTCGGCGAGCCGAAGAACGGCGTTCTATACGCCGGGGATCTGAAACTGGGGAAGGACGGCCGGCGTCCGCGAATCGAGAAGGCCCTGAAGGTCGGCGACGAGGTTCTGGTTCAGGTCGTCAAGGACGCCATGGGTCACAAGGGGGCGCGGCTCACGAACGAGGTGAGCCTCTCGGGCAGGTTCGTGGTGCTCGACCCCAACGTGTCATCGCCATCGGTCAGCCGCCGGCTCCCCGACTCCGAGCGCGACCGGCTCAAGGAGATCCATCGTCAGATCACCAGCGAGATGGATCTCGGTGATTTCGGCATGATCCTGCGCACGGCGGCCGAGGGCGCCAACAAGGACGAGATCTCAGCGGACATCGAGAGACTGTTGGGCGTGTGGGCCGACATCGAGGAGTCCGTCCCCAAGGGCGGCGCACCCCGGCTCATCTACGAGGAGCCGCCGATGGTGATTCGCGTGATTCGCGAGCACTTCACCCAGGAGTTCCGCCGCCTGCTCATCGACGATCCGCGCATTCACGAGCAGGTGGTGGCGTACTTGAAGGAGACCGACCCCGACCTGGTGGCGAAGGTGTCCCTGTACGACGAGGAGATGCCGATCTTCGAGCGGTTCCACGTCGAGGACCAGCTTCGCAAGGCGCTCGACCGCAAGGTCTGGCTGCCTTCTGGCGGGCACGTCGTGATCGACCGTACCGAGGCCCTCACCGTGATCGATGTCAACACGGGCCGGTTCGTCGGGCACTCCAACCTCGAGGAGACGGTGCTCCAGAACAACCTGGAGGCCGCCGAGGAGATCGCCCACCAGCTGAGGTTGCGGGACATCGGTGGGATCATCGTGATCGACTTCATCGACATGGAGGTCTCGAAGAACCGGGATGCGGTTCTCCGGAAGTTGCGCGAGTCTCTGGCGAAGGACAAGACCCGTACCCAGGTCTTCGAGGTGTCCAATCTCGGACTCGTCGAGATGACCCGTAAGAACGAGTCGGAGGGGCTACTCGAGTCCTTCTCCCATGTGTGCCCGACCTGCGTCGGCCGGGGCGTGGTGCTCTACGAGGACGCCGCCACCGCGGGCGCGAAGATGCCCGAGCCGGACGGGGAGTAGGGCCGCCCGAGGCCGCCCGTCACTCGTCGCCCGGGACCCGTGCGACTGGTGACTGGTGACTCCCGCTATGATCCCATCGTTCCCTCTCTTCAAGGACCTCTGACCATGTACGCCATCATCCGCTCGGGCGGCAAGCAGACGAAGGTACGCGAAGGCGATGTCATCGATGTAGAGCGCGTGCGCGAGGACGGCGAGATCACCTTCACGCCGCTCCTCGTCGTCGATGCCAAGGGCAAGGTGTACTCGAACCGCGACGAGCTCAAATCCGCCAAGGTGACCGCCAAGGTCGTCGGCGAGTCTGCCGGAGACAAGGTCGATATCTTCAAGTACAAGGCAAAGACGGGGTACCGTCGCCGCGGCGGCCACCGCCAGAAGTACACGACGCTTGAGGTCGTGAAGATCGAGGCGCCGAAGAAGAAGGCGGCGAAGGCGGACACCGACTCGTCGGAGGAGGAGAAGCCCGCCGAGAAGAAGCCTGCGGCCAAGAAGACCACGGCCAAGAAGCCTGCGGCCAAGAAGACCACGGCCAAGAAGCCTGCGGCCAAGAAGACCACGGCCAAGAAGACCGCAGCAAAGTCGTCCGACAAGGAGTCCTGAGATGTCCAAGACCAAGGGCGGCGGTTCCACCAAGAACGGCCGCGACTCACACGCAAAGCGCCTCGGTTCGAAGGTGTTCGACGGCGAGACGGTGACGGCCGGTTCGATCATCGTCCGACAGCGCGGTACCCGCATCCATCCCGGCCGCAATGTCGGCCGTGGCAGCGACGACACCCTGTTTGCCACCGCGGACGGCATCGTGACCTATGGGACCCGGCGGGGTCGTCGCGAAGTCAACGTCGTCGCCGCCGAATAGGCAGCGGCTCGGCAGGAGCCGTGTTCGTCGACGAGGTCACCGTCCACCTGCGTGCCGGTGACGGCGGCGCCGGGATCGTCGCCTTCGAGCGACTCAAAGGCCGTCCCCGGGGCAAGCCTCTCGGAGGGTCGGGGGGAGCCGGCGGCGACGTGATCGCCGAAGCCAGTGACCAGGTCTCGACTCTCCTCGACTTTCAGCGGCGACCCCATCGGCGCGCCGAGGCCGGCAGCCCCGGCCGGGGCGACCTTCAACACGGCCGCCGGGGCTCGGACCTGATCCTCGCGGTCCCCCCGGGCACGGTGATCAGGGATGACACGGGCACTCTGTTGGCCGATCTCGCCCAACCGGGCCAGCGGGTCGTGCTCCTGACGGGCGGACGGGGAGGGAAGGGCAACGCTGCCCTGGCCGGACCGAGGCACGTCGTCCCCAATTTCGCCGAGCAAGGGGAATACGGGCGCGACGCCGACTTCGTGTTCGAGTTGAAGCTTGCGGCCGACGCTGCCCTCATCGGGTTTCCCAACGCAGGGAAGAGCACCCTGATCGCCCGGGTGTCGGCTGCCCGTCCCAAGATCGCCGACTACCCGTTCACGACGCTCGAACCGAACCTCGGCGTCGTCGATCTCGACGATCGCCGCTTCGTGCTCGCCGACATCCCTGGTCTGATCGAGGGAGCAGCCGAGGGCAAGGGACTCGGACATCGGTTTCTTCGGCACGCCGAGCGCGCCCGCGCCCTCGTCGTCATGCTCGACCCGTCGTCGCTCCAGGAGATCGGATGTATCGAGCAGTTGGGCATCCTGCGCCGGGAGCTTGCCCGCCATGATCCCGCCCTCGCCGCCCGCGAGGAGATCGTCGTGGTGTCGAAGGCCGACGTTCCCGAGGCCACGGACGCGGTGGAGGCGCTCGCCAGGATCGGGGTCGAAGCCCATCTGATCAGCTCGCTCACCGGCCAGGGTCTCACCGTGCTGCTCCACGCTGTGGCCGACGCGGTGGACCGGGTTGCGAGGCACACGCCCGACGGCGAGGGGTATGTGCTCCACCGGCCGGCTCAGGCTGCCTTCGAGATCCACCATGACGGGGAGCGCTGGGTGGTCGAGGGCCTTCGTGCCGAACGGGCGGTGGCACTGGACGACCTCACCAAGCCGGAGGCCGCCGGATTCGCAGCCCGGCGTCTGGCGAAGGCAGGCGTGGACGACGCCTTGCGCGAGGCGGGCGCCAAGCCCGGGGACGAGGTGAGGATCGGAGACGTTGTCTTTGAGTTCTCGGAGGAGTCGGACCGGGAGCCGTGACCGGTCGTCGCCCGTCGCCCGTCGCCGGTCGCCCGTCACCAATCGGCTGCCCGGGTGTCGCTGACACGGGTATCGGGCAACGGGAAACGGGTAACGGGTAACGGGTCGACCGTACAATCCTCACGATGTTCCCCGATCCCGATTCCGTCAAGCCTGCGCTCTCCGGGCAGGGCTATCTGGCCGACGACCGCATCGCCCAGGTCGTGTTCCTCGCCGACAGGCTGGAAAAGCCGGTGCTCGTCGAGGGGCCGGCCGGCGTGGGAAAGACGGAACTCGCGAAGGCCGTCGCGGCGGCCACGAACAGGCGGCTCATCCGGCTGCAGTGCTACGAGGGCCTCGACGAGGCGAAGGCGCTCTACGAGTGGAATTACCGCAAGCAGCTTCTTCGCCTCCAGGCCGATCAGGGTCGAGAGTGGTCGGAGATCGAGGAGGACATCTTCGGCGAGGACTACCTGCTGACCCGACCACTGCTCGAGGCGATTCGGTCGTCGGAGCCCGTGGTGCTCCTCATCGACGAGGTCGACCGCGTCGAGGTCGAAACCGAGGCGCTCATGCTCGAGGTGCTGAGCGACTTTCAGGTCTCGATCCCCGAGCTTGGCACGGTGTCGGCGTCGAGTCGGCCTGCGGTCTACCTCACGTCGAACAACACCCGGGAGCTGTCGGAGGCACTCAAGCGGCGCTGCTTGTTCCTCCACATCGGATATCCGACGATCGAACGCGAGATCGAGATCCTCGTCACCCGCGTGCCGGGCCTCGTCACCTCGCTCGCGGACCGAATCGCTCGCTTCGTCGCCGGCGTCAGGGCCCAGACGTTGCGCAAACCGCCCTCGGTGAGCGAATCGCTTGACTGGGCGCGCACCCTGCTCGCTCTCGGAGTGGCCGACCTCGACGAGACCATGGTGGCCGACACGCTGCACGTGCTGCTCAAGCACCAGCCGGACATCGATCGGGTCGCTGCCGGCCTCGCCGAGGGGACCGCGCCCGGCTGATGGCCGGCTTTCTCGCGGCATTCGTCGGTGAGTTGCGGGAGGCGGGCATCCCGGTCTCGATGGTCGAGACGGTCGATGCAGCGAGGGCTCTCGAACATGTCGAGATCGGATCCCGACCCGCGCTCAAGGCGGCACTGGGGGCGACGCTCGTCAAGAGCGCCCGCCATGTCGATGCGTTCGAGGCTGCCTTCGAGGCATTCTTTGCCCTCACACCACCGACCGGTGCGGATGAAGAACGCCGTCGTGAGGAGGACATGCGGGCACTGGCCGGCAGCGGGGGCACCGGTGCCGGTGAGGGCGATGTCGACGACCTCGTCGCTGCATTGTTCACATCACTGCGCGATGGAGACCACGGGCTCATGGAAGCGGTCGCCCGGCTCGCCGTCTCCCGACTGGCCGGTATGGAGCCGGGCCGCCCGGTCGGGGGTGCCTACTACCTGTACCGTGTGCTCCGTCGGCTCGATCTCGAAGACCTGTCGGAGCGGCTCCGCGGGGATCTCGAACCGGAGCAGCCTTCGGCCATCGAGATCCGACTGACGCGCGACGAGGTCGACCGTCGAATCGAGGAGTTCCGGGAGGCAGTCCGAGCCGAGATCCGCCGCCGTCTGGTCGTCGACCGGGGCCGGTCGGCGGTCGCTCGCACCTTGCGCCGTCCGCTGGTCGAGGACATCGATCTCAGCACCGCCACTCGTGAGGACCTGTCGCGGATCGAAGAGGCAGTGCATCCTCTCACGCGCAAGCTCGCCACCCGGCTGGCGCGACGCCGGCGCCGGGGCCGCGACGGACGGCTCGACGTCCGACGGACGGTTCGCTCGTCACTTCAGACCGGCGGGGTGCCCGTCGACCCTCGCTTCCGTTCACCCCGACCGGGAAGGCCGGAGATCGTGATGCTCACCGACATCAGCGGCTCGGTGGCGACATTCGCCCGGTTCACCATGCAATTGGTGCACGCGATCGCATCCCAGCTGAGCAAGGTGCGCACGTTCGCGTTCATCGACACGATCGACGAGGTGACCCGGTTCTTCGGCCCCGGGGTCGACTTCGCAGTTGCGATGAAGCGCGTTGGGACCGAGGCCGAAGTCGTGTGGCTGGACGGACACAGCGACTACGGCAACGCGTTCGGGACGTTCGCCGACGAGTACTTCGACGCCATCACGCCGCGGACGGTCGTCATCGTCACCGGCGATGCTCGTTCCAACTATCACGACCCGAACCCGGGCGCCCTGGTGCGAATCGCCTCCGCGGCGCGGTCGCTGTACTGGCTGAATCCCGAGCGACGCCGCTACTGGGACACCGGCGACTCGGTGATGGGTGTCTACGCCGAGGCTTGCGACGAGGTCCACGAGGTGCGCAACCTTCGTCAGTTGGAGCGCTTCGTGGAGCGGGTGGCCATTCCAACGACGCGTCCCGTGCGGAGGCTGGTGTAGGGAGCGCCGGACCCTGATCCTCTCAAGGGCGACGGATGCCGAGTCGATACCTGTCTCGAGGTCACACGAAGGTCTGGTGAAGTGGCTCAGCGTGTACTGGTCGTCGAGGATTCCGCCGTCATACAGCGGCTCATCTCGGTGTGCCTGCGCCCTGCGGGCGTGGAGGTCGAGACCCGTTCCGACGGCCCAACAGGTCTCGAGGCTGCGCTCACCACGCAACCCGATCTCCTCATCCTCGACGTCGGCCTTCCCAGGATGGACGGCTGGGAGGTGCTCGATGGCATTCGCTCAGATGCGCGCACCCGGGCGATGAAGGTGCTCGTGCTCACCGCCCATGCCCAGGAGGAGACCAGGGAGCGCGCCGACCGCGGCGGTGCCGATGCGTTCCTCACCAAGCCGTTCCGTCCGGACGATCTCCGCAGTGTTGCGCTCGGCCTGCTCGCCGGCCCCACCGAGGCGATCGCGTAGGGACTCGCTTCGCTCGTCCCGCGACTGGCAATTGGCAATTGGCAAGACGCGCCCGCGGGGTCTGACGCATCCTGCTGGTGACTGGTGACTGGTGACTGGCGACTGACGAGCTACTCCCTTCCCCTCGTCGCAGGTCGCCCATATCTTTCACTGGGTGGCCATCGTCCTCCTCGTCGCACTGCTTCCGGGGCCGTGCCTGCTCGGCCTTCCAGTCTCAGGGCCAGTGGTCGCGCCCTACGCCCCGCAGGGCTCCTACGGGGGGCACTGGGGTATCGATCTGGCGGTGGCCATCGGCACACCGGTTCGAGCGGCCGCATCCGGGATCGTGACCTTCTCGGGCGAGGTGGGTGGCCGGAGCAGCGTCACGATTCACCACGGCGGCGCGGTGCGCACTTCGTACTCGTACCTGGGCGGTCGCATTGTCGAGGAGGGAGTCCTGGTCTCACGGGGAGAAGTCGTGGGCACCTCGGGTCTGGACCACGGGACACCGGCGGTCCACTTCTCGCTGCGGGTGGGGAATCTCTACCTGAATCCTGAGGGTGCGACCTGCGGGTCCTTCGCACCGGGTCCGGGGGTCAGGCTGGCCCCGGCAGGGTGAGTGCCAGGTCTCACGCACCCCTATCCTCCCCGGCGTGCGCCGCGGAATCCTCGGGGGAACCTTCGATCCGCCTCACTGGGCCCACCTCGTGGCGGGTGAGGCGGCCTATCGCGAGCTGGGGCTCGACGTCGTCACCTTCATCCCGGCGGGAGCGCCCTGGCAGAAGGCGGAGCGGGAGGTGAGCCCAGCCGGTCACCGATGGACGATGACCAGTCTGGCCGTCGAGGGGGTCGACTACTTCGAAGCCGACGATCGCGAGGTCCAACGCGATGGGTGGACCTATACGGTGGACACGCTCGAGGAATTCGCCGGCGACGAGGTTGCCCTGATTCTGGGAGCCGATGCCGCCGCCGGGCTCGGGTCCTGGCACCGCGTCGACGACTTCATGGACCGGGTCGTCGTTGCGGTCATGCCGCGTCCGGGGGTCGAGCGAGCAGCCGTCGAGGCGACCGGAGCCACCGTCAGATGGCTCGATGTACCCCAACTCGCCATAAGCGGGACGATGCTGCGCGGGCGGCGGTCCGCAGGCAGGAGCATTCGTTTCTTCGTGCGCGAACCGGTGTACGCGTACATCGAGGAGAACGGCCTCTATCTCGAGGGGTGATCCGCGCGGCTCCCTGGTCCCTGGTCAGGCGACCCCTCTATCATCCCCAGGCACCCCTGTTCGTGGAGGTCGAACCCATAACGCTGCATCCGGACACGGCCGAGGCCGCCGAGGCGGCCGCGTCTGCAATCGACGACAAGAAGGGTCACGACCTCGCTCTCCTCGACGTCTCGAAGGTGATCGTCCTGACCGACGTCTTCGTGATCGCCACCGGCACGTCGCGCCGGCACGTCAGGACTCTCGCCGAGGACATCGAAGCTCGGCTCTCGGGCCTGGACCGCACGCCGTTGCGCCGGGAGGGGATGGAGGAGGGCTCCTGGGTGCTCCTCGACTTCGGCGACATCGTCGTCCACCTCTTCGACGAGGAGACGAGGGCGTACTACGACCTGGAGCGCCTGTGGAGCGACGCGCCCCGCATGGCGTTCGAGGCGGCGTCGGGCTGACTGGCGTCATGCCCGGACGGCGGAAGCGGGGAACTTCGCGTCGTGGGAGCGGTCATTTCCCCAGAACCGGCCACGGGTAGCCGGCTCCTGCCGATCACATCACGCGACGACATCCCGCCGGCCGGCCGGCACCTTGCGAGCGCTGGTCCTGCGCGCCGCTGTCACCCGCCCTGGGAGCACTGTGCGTCGAGGAAGTCGCCGATGTTCTCCGAGGCCTGCTCGAGCGCCTCCGAGTCGAACGCCTGGGAGGCAGCGGTGAGGGCCGCCTGGGCTTCGGGACTCGAGTACGTCGCCGGGTCGTTGAGATCGATGCCGGCGTCCCTCAGTGCCTGCCCGTACGCCGTCATCGCCTGGGCGTAGATCGCGAAGCCGGCAGCCACCTCCGGTGGCACCGAACCGGCGAGGTCCTCGAGGGCTTCACCGACGTCCTCGAGGTCGCCGGCTCCGCCAAAGCCGAGTGAGGCCGCCTGTGACCACGTCAGGATGATCTGGAGGCACTCGTCGTTGGTGAATCCCGTGAAGTCGCCGTCCCCGAAGGGATTGCCCGAGTCGTTGCCGATCGGAGTGTCCGTGTTCCCGTTCGATGAAGGAGTGAGGCCTCCCAGATCATCGTCGCCACAGGCTCCGGCGACGAGAGCGATGAGAACGGTGGCTATCAGCAGACGGACGCGCATCGAATCCTCCGGGTCGTCGGTATCTCGCCGAGATCTTACGGCTCTGAGTCTCAGCGGCAGGCTGCGTCGAGCAGTGAGTACGGATTCGTCGGTCCGGTCCACCCCCCGTTGGGCCACATCGAGATGTGGAGATGAGGGACGAAGGCGTTGCCGGAGTCGCCGACATGACCGATCACGGTTCCCTGCTGGACCCAGTCGCCTTCTGACCACATCGTCGGCGCATTCATGTGGGCGTAGGAGTACTCCGTCCCGTCCGAGGTCCGCAGGCGAACCACGTAGCCCGCAATCGAGTTGTACGACGGCCACTTGATCCACCCGTCCTTGACGGCGACAAGCGGGGTGCCGGTGCGAGCGATGAGGTCCTGGCCGGTGTGGCGCCGGCCGCCGGAGCGCGGGGCACCCCAGGTGTCGCTGAAGGCCACAGGGCCGTCGACGGGGCAGAGGAAGATCCTCGCTCGAGCCTGCTCGGCCTCGAATCGGGTCTCCGCGGTGTCGCGAGCCTGCCGGGCTGCATCGTATTCGGCCTGGGCCTCGGCCAGCAGCGCGTCCATCCGCTCGACGACCGCTGACATCTCCGTCTCCAGGCCCGCCAGGCGCTCGCCTTCGGCGATCAGGTCGGACTGCAGCGCCTCGATCTCGGCGCGGACTGCGATGAGCCGGTTGAGCGCCGACTGGTTCGACGTGGTCACCCTCTCCAGGACGTACCTGGTGGCGAGCACCTCCTGGGCATCGTCGGGCGACGGAGTCGTGGGTTGGTGATCGAAGCTGGCGATGTAGGCCTCCGCTGCCTGGTCGAGCGCGTCGGACCGGATTCTCTCCCTCTGCACCTCGTAGTCGGCGAGGGTCGCATCGATCCGACCCAGCCGGGTTCTCGTCGATTCGAGGTCGGCTCGCAGCGCCTCGAAGGCGCGTACCGCCTCATCGAGATCCGCGAGCGCCTCGGCACGCCGACGGGCCGCCGCCTCTTCCTCGTCTCGGGCGCGCTCGACCTCCTCCTCGGAGCCCGACCACGCCGGGGGCGCGGCGATCATTCCGAACAGTGCGAGAAGCACGCCGAGGACGAGTCCACGGCGTGGGATCGGCATTGGATTCGCCTCCCACAGACGGCTGTCGACAGAGGGTATCGCCTGGAGGGGCATATTTCGCGATCTCAGCGCGGGACCGCGAGGGCTACCGGCGTCTGTTCGCCGCCGGAGGTGGCGACGTGCGGCCTGGAATCAGCAGGGTGGAGCTGAGGGGATTTGAACCCCTGACCTCTTGCATGCCATGCAAGCGCTCTGCCAACTGAGCTACAGCCCCGGGAGCGGCGATTCTATCAGCGGCCATCAGGTCCCCGGCCCGGACCAGGTTTTGAGGCGTCGCATGGCGGGTAGATCACGCCGGTCGAAAGGAGGGAACGCCATGCTTCCGTTCGTCACGCCGACAACCGACACCCGCCGCGAGGACCAGCGCGCGCCGGAGCACACCGGCCAGGTCCGCGAGAGCGCGGGCGTCCGAGGTCTCGTGCAGGCCCTCCTGCTCGTGGCCGTCGTCGTCTCGGCGATCGTGCTGGCCGTCGTGCTCGCATCGGGTGGCTCCGACTCCGAGCCTCTGGGACCGACCCCCACGATCCAAGAGCAGCAGTAGCGCCGATCCCCGCGCACTGCGGGTGGTGCCCGGTTCCGCACCGGGCACCACCCGCGTGCGGCCTATCCTCCGGCTTCCTCGGGGGACGAGCGATGACCGCGTACGACCATCTCGAGATCGAGCGGAAGTGGCAGGAGTACTGGGACCGCCACGGGACCTTCCGCGCCGGAAATCCAGGCGATCCAGGGTTCGACGCGTCCCGGCCGAAGATGTACGTGCTGGACATGTTCCCGTACCCGTCGGGTGAGGGGCTTCACGTCGGGCACCCGATCGGTTACATCGGCACCGACATCTTCACCCGGTACCAGCGGATGCGGGGATACAACGTGCTCCATCCGATGGGGTTCGACTCCTTTGGCCTTCCTGCCGAGCAATACGCCGTCGAGACAGGGATCCATCCCCGGGTGACGACCGAGCGGAACGAGGCGCGTTACGAACAGCAGTTGAGGTCGATCGGCCTCTCCTACGACTGGAGCCGCAAGTTCTCGACCACCGACGTCGGGTACTACCGGTGGACCCAGTGGATCTTTCTGCGGCTCTTCGACTCCTGGTTCGACGATGAAGCGAACCGGGCCCGTCCGATCGGCGATCTCATGGCGGAGTTGGAGTCGGGAGAGCGCCTCGTCGACGGTGTGGCGTGGGGCGACCTCGATGAGGTGGCGCGCCGGCGTCACATCGATGGGAGACGCCTCGCCTACATCGACGACGTGGTGGTCAACTGGTGCCCGGCGCTGGGCACCGTCCTGGCCAACGAGGAGGTCACCCGCGACGGCAAGAGCGAGCGCGGTGACCATCCGGTGTTCCGGCGCCCGCTGCGCCAGTGGATGCTGCGCATCACGGCCTATGCCGATCGCCTGATCGACGACCTCGACCTGGTCGAATGGCCCGAATCGGTCAAGGTCATGCAGCGCAACTGGATCGGCCGCAGCGAGGGTGCCTGGATCGAATTCCCCGTCGCCGGATCGGACCAAGTCGTGAGGGTCTTCACCACTCGGCCGGACACCATCTTTGGGGCGACCTACATGGTGCTGGCCCCCGAGCACCCGCTGGTCCAGGGCTTGATCGCCGACGAGTGGCCGGAGGGGTCCCGGCCTGCATGGACCGGCGGAGCCGGTTCTCCCCGAGACGCGGTATCCGAATACGTCGAGGAGGCACTCGAGCGCACCGAGCTGGACCGTCAGGCAGACAGCCGGGAGAAGACCGGCGTCTTCACCGGGTCGTTCTGTGTGAACCCCGCCACCGGTGAGCCGATCCCGATATTCATCGCCGACTATGTGCTCCTGGCATACGGCACCGGTGCGATCATGGGCGTCCCCGGCCAGGACGAGCGCGACTGGGAATTTGCGGAGCTGTTCGATCTTCCGATCGTCCGCACCGTCCAGCCGCCGGAGGGTTTCGAAGGGAAGGCGTACCTGGAGGACGGGCCGGCGATCAACAGCGGGTTTCTCGACGGGTTGAGCGTCGCCGACGCCAAGGCGAAGATCACCGAGTGGCTGGAGTCCGAGGGGCTCGGGACGGCCGCCATCACCTACAAGCTCCACGACTGGCTGTTCAGCCGACAGCGGTACTGGGGCGAGCCGATTCCGATCCTCCACGGGCCCGATGGCGAGCTGCGCGCCGTCGACGCGTCGGATCTCCCCGTGCTGCTTCCCGAGGTGGAGGACTTCCGTCCCGACACCGGGCAGGACGAGCAGTCCGAACCCGTGCCGGCTTTGGGCCGCGCCGACGAGGAGTGGCGTTCGGTGGTCGTCGATGGGGTCCGGTACGAGCGGGAATTGAACACGATGCCGCAGTGGGCCGGGTCATGCTGGTACTACCTGCGCTTCGCCGACCCGAACAACGAGGACCGTTTCGTTGGTGAGGACGCGGAGCGGTACTGGATGGGGGAGGGGGGCGTGGATCTCTATGTCGGCGGGGTGGAGCACGCCGTCCTGCACCTTCTCTACGCCCGCTTCTGGCACAAGGTGCTGTTCGATCTCGGGTTCGTGTCGACGCCCGAGCCCTTCGGGAGGCTCTTCAACCAGGGCTACATCCTTGCGGACGCATTCGTGGACGATCGGGGCATCTACGTGCCCGCCGAGAAGGTCGAGGAGCACGACGGCATCTTCCTCTACGAGGGCATGGAGGTGGAGCGTCGCACCGGGAGCATGGGCAAGTCCAAGAAGAACTCGATCACGCCCGACGAGTTCATCTCCCGATACGGCGCCGACACCCTTCGCCTCTATGAGATGTTCATGGGACCGCTCGATGCCTCGAAGCCATGGACGATCAGGGACGTGGTTGGGGTGGAGCGGTTCCTCCAGCGGCTGTGGCGCAACCACGTGGACCCGGACACCGGTGCGCTCCTGGTCGACGACACCGAGCCCGATGAAGAGCTGATGCGGCTGCTCCATCGCACGATCCGGCAGGTGACGGAGGACATGAGTCACCTCCGGTTCAACACGGCGGTGGCCCGGCTGTTCGAACTCAACAACGCCCTGGTTCCCCTGGAGACGGTGCCCCGGGTGGTATCGGAGGCCTTCGTGCGGATCCTTGCGCCGTTGGCCCCCCACGTGGCCGAGGAGCTGTGGGAGCGCCTCGGAAACGAGCCGTCGATCTCCGGTGTCTCGTGGCCGGAGTACGACGAGGAACTGGCGCGCGAGCACACGGTGACCCTCGTCGTTCAGGTGGGCGGCAAGGTTCGGGATCGCATCGAAGTGCCAGCTGATGTCGACGAGGAGACCGCTCGCGGTCTCGCGCTCGGGTCCGAGCGGGTCCGGGAGATCCTCGAAGGGGCCGAGCCGTCGCGAGTCATCGTGCGGCCGCCCAATCTCGTCAACGTGGTGCCATGAGGTTCTCCGCCGCCGAGGCGGTGGATGCAGCCGGGATGGATCGGGACCTCCTCGCGGACGTGCTGCCAAGGATCGACCCGTCGCGTGTCCCCGTCTGGGCGGCATCGCGGTGGTTCCGCATCTTCTGGGCGAAGGGGATAACCGCAGTGGCGATGCCCTGGGGCATCTACCTCCACCCCGACCGCCTCGACTCGCCGCTGGACGAGCTCGGCCCGCTCGTCGTGCATGAGCTGGCCCACCTCGATCAGTGGCGGCGCCTGGGACCCCTCGGGTGGGCACGCGCCTATCTCGGCGACTATCTGCGCGGCAGAAGGAGGGGCATGCGTCACCACGAGGCCTACCGGAGCATCGGGTTGGAGGTGGAGGCGCGTGACGTTGCCGGCCGACTGGCGGGTTGATCGGCGACCATGGCGACCGGTCGACGCCCTGTACCTGATGCTGTGGTGGGTCGGCGGAGCAGCTGCCGCCACGCCGTTGATCGGTGAGGAACTCAGCGTCTTCGACCTGTTCGGCGTCGTTGCCACCTTTCAGGCGATCGGGGTGTTCGTCGGGCTGGCAGTCCTCGGCCGTAGTCGAACGCACTGGAGGGAGGCGCTCCATGCCGACTTCGCCCCCCGTGACCTGCGGGGAGTGTTCGAGGGCGTCGGGCTTCAGATCGGGATGAGCTTTGCCCTCGCCCTTCTGATCGAGTTCTTCGGTGCGGAACTGCCGTCGCAGGAGGCGGTGGCCGAGGCGCGACTCGCCGCCGGCGGGCTCGACCAGTTCGTCGTCATCATGTCGCTCGTGGTGCTCGCCCCGGTATCCGAAGAGCTGGTGTTCCGGGGCGTGATGCTGCGTGGACTCCAGGCACGTTATGGACCGCGGCCGGCGATCGTCGGATCGGCAGGGGCGTTTGCCGTGGTGCATCTCCTCGACCCCAACCTGCTTCTCGCCCTTCCGCTCTTCTTCGCCCTGGGTCTGGTTCTCGGATACGCCGCCGTTCGCACGGGACGCCTGGGACGCGCCATCGCCCTCCACGCCGGGTTCAACCTCGTCACAGTGGTGGCCGTGCTCTTCCTGTGAACTGGGGGAGGG
The DNA here is from genome assembly GCA_035464675.1 of Acidimicrobiia bacterium. GTDB lineage: Bacteria > Actinomycetota > Acidimicrobiia > Spongiisociales > UBA11373 > JAUYIV01. The sequence goes on along the minus strand of DATHSA010000054.1, from coordinate 4,169 downwards.
GCAAACGGTGAACGGCCTACTTCAATCTGTCACCGCTGCCTGATAGAACGGCCCGGGTGGAACGAACCTGGATTGCCGCCGCCACGGTGGCCTCCGTCGCCGGGGTGGCTCTACTTCTGTGGCCCTCGGCCGATGCGGGCACACCCCGACTGGAGGTGGTGGCGTCGCGGCCTGCTGAGGCACCGATCACGGTTCACGTGTCCGGAGCGGTGGCCGAACCGGGCCTTGTCATGCTCCCGGCCGGGGCCCGCGTCGCCGACGCGATCCTCGCTGCGGGAGGGGCGAAAGACGACGCTGTTCTGACCTCGCTCAACCTGGCTGCGCCGCTGTCCGACGGCCAGCAGCTGGTCGTTCCCCGGGAGGAGACCGGGTCGTGGGCGGGGTCACCGGGTGACGGCCGGATCCCGATCAACACCGCCGGCGCCGCGGCACTGGAGGGGCTCCCGGGTGTCGGGCAGGTCCTCGCGCAGCGGATCGTCGAGCATCGCGAGCGGAACGGGCCCTTCACGGTGGTAGAGGATCTGCTGGAGGTCCCCGGCATCGGCGAGGCGAAGCTGGCGGCGCTGCGGGACATGGTGCTGGTGCCCTGAGGCAGGCCTGGTGGCCGTCGGGCATCGACGCCCTGGCGGCGGGCGCGGCAATCGTCATCTGGGTGGGGGCGGTGCTGCCCGCGCGAACGACCCTCGTGATCGCGGCGGCCGCCGCGATCGCGGCGACGGCACGGCGTGACCGCCGCGTCGCCGCCGCCGCCATCCTCATGGTGATCGGCGGCGTCGCCGGGACGCGGGCCCACGGCGATGTGGGAACCCCGCTCGAGTCGGGCCCGGTCACGCTCCTGGGGACCGCGGCCTCAGACCCATCAGGACCGCTCGACGATCCCTGGTTTGTGTTCGAGCCGGTTCGGGTCCTCGACGGTGCGGAGTGGGCCCAGGCGTCGGATATGGCCCGGTTGCTGGTGCGCGGGCCGATCCCGAACGACCTAGCAGCCGGAGAGCCGGCGCTGGTCGTGGGATCGGGCCGACCTGCCGCATTCCGAGTGCGCGCGGGGTCGATTGGCGGGGTGATCGAGGCTCACACGGTCGATCGACTGGGGGCGTCGTCGAGTGTCGTGTTCCGGATCGGGAACCGCCTTCGGACCCGGGTGCTCGGTGGGCTGGACCGGGCCGCCACCCGGCCCGAAGGGGCCCTGCTCTCGGGATTCCTGATCGGCGACGTCCGGCGCCTCCCCGCCCCCGATGTCGAGGCCCTGAGGCTCGCCGGCCTGAGTCACTTCGTGGCGGTGTCCGGGAGCAATGTCGCGCTGTTCCTTCTCGCCTGGTGGCTGGTCACCGCACCACTGGGCCGGGGCCCTCGCGGCCGTGCCCTGCTGGGGCTCATCGGACTGGCGGTATTCGTCGTGGTCACCCGATGGGAACCGTCGGTGGTCCGCGCCGCGGGGATGGCGGGGATCGTGCTCGTCGGGCGGGTTGCGGGCTTTCCGGTCCGGCCTTGGACGGCGTTGGGGGTCGCGGTCGCGGTCCTGGTCGTTCTCGACGCGGGCGTCGTCGCGGACGTGGGCTTTCAGCTCTCGGTCGCCGCCACCGCCGGGATCCTCGCATCCGCCGCGGTTGGCGCCGATCGCCGGCCACGATGGATCTGGACGACGCTGCGGGCAACCCTTGCCGCCCAGGCCGCGGTCGCTCCGCTGCTGCTCCATCACTTTGGAACCGTTCCGCTCCTGGCTCCAGCCACGAACCTGGTCGCGGCACCGGTGGTCGCACTCGCCACATCGATCGGAGGCCTCGGGGCGGTCACGCACCTCGGGCTCCTCGTCGACGCAGGCCTGCGGCTGGCGGGTGTCGTTCTCGCCATCGCCCGCGGTGCTGCCGGGCTCCCGCAGCTGACAACCGGAGGAGTCCTCGTGCTCGGCCTCGGCGCCCTGGCCGCCCTGCGGCTCCGGCCGATGCGTCCCGTCGCCGCGGTTGCGGGGGTTCTGGTGGTCCTGGCGTCGCTCATCCCGTCGGGTCCGCCGTCGGTGCCGACGGCGGTGTTCCTCGACGTCGGTCAGGGCGATGCCGCGCTCCTCCTGGGTCCCTCCGGTGAAACGGTGCTCATCGATGGGGGACCCGACCCCGCGGTGTTGCGAGAACACCTTCGCGACCGATCGATCCGCCGGATCGATCTTCTCGTCATATCCCACCGTCATGCGGACCACGCCGGCGGTCTGCAGGGGATCGCATCCGCGACCCGTGTCGGCCGCGTGTGGCACCCGCCACAGCTGGGGGAGGGCTCGGTGCTGGACGCCGTGGTCGCCGAGCTGGCGGCGTCGGGGGCGCTGGTGGAGAGTCCCGCCGTGGGAACCCGCGCGACCGTCGGCGCGTTCTCCATCGAGGTCCTGGCGCCGCTCCGCCGCTATGTCTCGCCGAACGACGGCTCTCTCGTCCTTCGAGTCGAGGCTGCAGGGGCTTCGATCGTGTTCAGCGGCGACATCGAGGCGGTCGCGCAGAGAGAGCTCGGCCCGCTGCGTGCCGATGTCCTGAAGGTGCCGCATCAGGGTGCGGTGACCTCGGACCTCGAGTGGCTCCGGGAGTCGGCACCGCTCGTCGCAGTGATCAGCGTCGGGACGAACGACTTCGGGCACCCTTCGGATCTCGTGATCGCCGCCCTGGAGGCGGCCGGGGCGATCGTGCATCGCACCGACCGGGACGGATCGGTCGTCGTGCGCCTCGACCGGGTCGCGGCACTACCGTCGGCGCCGTGAAGCCCCTCCATGCAGTCACCGGTCCCCGCGATGCCGGTCCGGGAGAACGCCAGGAGATCCTCGACCGGGCCCGTCGCCTCATCGAGCAGGCCGGCGCCGATGGGGTCGACCGGTTCGACGTGCCGGGACGCGGCGCCGGAGAGGAGGGTGACGGCACACTTCGCCCCGAGGTCGATCGCATCGTTCCGGCCCTCCAGAGCGGATCGCTCTTCGGCGGCCTCCGCGGCGTTCTCGTCGTCGACACGCAGAACCTTCAAGTCGCCGAGGCCGACGTCATTGCGAGCCTGGCGTCGGGGCTGGTGGAGGGGTCGTCGGTCGTCGTGTTCGCGTCGCAAGGGGCTCTGCCGTCGGCACTGTCCAAGGTGATCAAGGCCGAGGGGGAGACGCATCCCGTGAAGAAGATGCGGGAGCGCGACGCAGGACAGTGGCTCGGACAGGCGGCACGAGATCGCCGGATCCGCCTCGGCCCGGACGCAGCCGAGGCACTGCTGCAGCGATTCGGGACGGATGTCGCCGCCATCGGACGGGCCCTGGACCAATTGGCGGCAGTCGAGGGCCCGATAACGGCGGCCGACATCGCCTCTCGTTTTCGCAACCGGCCGGACGAGCCCATGTGGCACTACGCCGACGCGCTGGCAGCCGGCGAGACCGGGGAGGCACTGCGTCGGCTGGCCGACTTCCTCACTCACGGTCATCCGCTCCAGCTCCTCGCCTTCGTGGAGTCCGATCTGAGGCGCAGGTCACTCGCGGCGGCGGCGTCGACGATCGACGAGTTCGCCGGATGGACCGGCGCGAGCGCCGACCACTACCCGGTGAGGAAGGCATGGCAGGCCCGCAATGCCAGCTCCGACGACGATCTTCGCCGGGCCCTCGATGCGGTCGCCCGGGCCGACATCGTCCTCAAGACCGAGCCGGAGGCGACCCACAGGGTGATGCTGGAACGGCTCACGGTGGCCCTGTCGCGGTGGTATCGCGGCCGGGGGCGGTGACGACAAGCCGCAAGCGGGAACGGAGTCTCGCGGCGTGCAGCTCGCCGTCGCTTGGTTCCCTAACCCTCGAAGGGGTTGATGGCGACGATCTCCACGGTGAATGTGCCCTTGGGGGCCTGGTAGGAGACCTTGTCGCCGACCGAGTTGCCCAGGAGCGCGGCACCGAGGGGGCTCGAGGGTGAGGCCAGGATGTAGCCAGGCACCTTGTTCTCCTGGTTGGCGACGAACACCTCCATCTCGCCGCCGTCGGAGCGCCGGACCGTGACCACGGCACCCGGCTCGACCGTGTCGCCGGCAACCACCTCCCGCACCTCGGCCCTGTCGAGGATGGCCTGGATCTTGCGGATTCGAGCCTCCATCAGGCCCTGCTCGTCCTTGGCGGCCTCGTAGTCGGCGTTCTCGCGGATGTCGCCGTGGGAACGCGCCTCGGCGATGCGCTC